>JBIKWE010000012.1:0-16860 GCA_044356445.1 Limisphaerales bacterium
AGCTTAATATCAATTTTTCCGATACGATCCTTTCCTCTATTAATGAAGCTGTAACAAGCAGGTCTTGTTCATCGCTGCTTAAGTTTTTATATAGTAAGTGAATAGCGATATAAAGATTTTTATTGTCATATGCCAGCATTTTTAAATCTTCCTTGTGTTTTTTACAGAGTGTTTGATATTCAAGAACCGAGATTGGTTTTTTATGTAAATGTCTTATTAAAATTGATGAAGTAAGAGGTAAAAACTCAACCGATTCTCCAACTTCTCGCAACTGCTTTTCATATATTTCATAAAATGCTTTACCCAAAATTGCCTCACAAATCTTGTCATATTCATCTTGTGAAAAAGGTGGAACCTCTACTTGATTAAAACTATCAATCTTAATTTTTTGAGTTGAAGTGACAATAATTGCCGTGTTGAGATTTGATAAATCGCTCAATATACCAAGATCTGCATGGTCTATATTGTCAAGAACAATTAAAATTGTTTTGCCTATTATTGCTTCATGGAGCTTCTCTAATTTTCTTTCTTTATGATAAAGATATCCTTGAAAGCCGAGTCCGCTTAAAACCGTGTCTGCAATCTTGCTTAGCGAAATTTCATCAGAATGAAACCAATAAACACCATCAACAAAGTATCTCTTAAGAGTATTGGCTATATAAAGGGCCAAATATGTCTTGCCCATCCCCGGCATGGAATAAAATAAGATATGTTTTAAATTCATAACATCCCAAATTCTGGCTTTGAGCATAGCATCGCTCCTTATAAATAGCTGCGGGGGTGGTGGCAATGTCTTATTTTGCTTAGTTTTTAAAAGAGGATTTATTAATTTAGATTCCTCAAGGGTTAAATTTGGGGCTTGAACCGCTTGCAGTATTTCATTTGCTTGATCAAGAGAAGTTATCCCACCTTCCTTAACAAAAACCTCTATAATTTTTAAAATTAAGTTTCTATCCCTTGGAACTCTCTCTCCAGACTGCCATTTTGCAAAAAGACTGACGTCATAAATAAATTTTTCTTTTGAAAGTATGTCGGCAAAATCAATAAGAGTTTTAATGCCTGATCGCAATCTATATTTCTTAAAAAGATTGGCAAAATCTTCGTTTCGCCTAAGATAACGCATAAAATTTATTATAGAACAAATACTGAAAAAATAGTATTTAACCCCTTTTTGTCATTAAAAATGACAAAAATGTCATTTTTTTTTAATATTGATATTGATAAAATTGCAAAATAGTTTTTATATATTTACACAACTTTTATGAAAAAAATATTATTTATAATATGTTCTGATAATAATTCTCCGCTTGGTGTGAAGCTCCAAAACGAATATCCATATGGCCAAACTGATGTTTGTGAGTGGCAAATATTAGGCATGGATTCTCTCTATTTAAATGATATTAATTATCAAGAAATTGATGATATTTATATCATAAGACAAACCGAAAACATTGATTCACGAGCAAATGATGACTTTGCTACAACATTTCAAAATGGAGTCAAGATTAAAAATAGACTAAAGTATTTACAATCAAAGATTGTGAAGCCCAAACACAAAACAGATGCAAATCTTGATTATTTAAGTACCAAAAAGGATGATGTTATTGAGCTTATTTATCAAAAAACATATAGTGCATATGATGATTATGAAAGGATAATGACTGATTTTGAAAACATTATCCATCAAGAAGAAGTAGGTTGATAGTTATTTAAAATTCATCAATATCTTCAACTTTGTTCTCTCGCATATGAGAAACAATCATATCTCTTAAAAGCTTTGATTTGGTGACACCCATATCTCGACTTGTGTCTTCAACATAGTTTAAAAGCTTGGGACTTAAGAAAAAATTAAATCTTTTATCTCTTTTTTCACGTGCCAAATTTAATGCTTCTCTGATTACTTTCTTATAATTATTGTCATCGTAGCTTTTAACAATAAGTTTTTCATCTTGAATGCCATTAATAAAAAACGGAGTATTATCTTTGTAGTATAAAGCAATAGTTGGCTTTCCAATAGCGAGCGCTCTTTGAATAATAAATCCTGTGCCTAGGCTATGAGTACTTACTTCAATCACACAGATGTCTGCACTTTGAATAGAGTCGATTTTCTTTTTAAAATGGGTGAACTGAACTTCTCTGCTCTCACTCATTTTTTTTACATATTCTTCGTAATTAATCATTACAGCCTCATTGTCAACTTGATGATATCCCAAGCTTTCAACATAATTATAAATAGCCTTGTAATATTCACCGAAAACTTCACTACCAGAATAGGGAGCTGTAAAAAAAACTTTCATATATTAATTATCTATATATAATAATCTTATTATATCAGATAAAATTTTTTATTTTATTGGCTCAAATTTATACTCAAACCTTTCTTTCCATGGATAATCGCCTCCCGACATTATATAGCGAATACATTTTTCAACAACTGGAAAAATTTTATTTATTATCATAATAACTTTTTCTTCTTTTTGTTCTTTTTTCAAATCAGCTCTTTTTTCAACATCAACAAGATTAATAAACGCCAATCTAATTGAAGGGATAAAAAGAAGTTGTTGGATATAAGAAACAAATAAATTAGCCCCCAGCGGCAATATATCAACAAAACTTGAGTATTGGTCACTTTGAAGATCTGATGCATTATCAGATATGTTTTGATGAATGTTTTTTAGCTGGTTATTAAGTGTTAAAATTCTTATATTCATATTTTTGATATCACCACAATACCTTTCTTTTTCCTTAGTTAAAAAGCGATAGAAAAATTCGATGAACTTAGAATTAATGTTATTTTTTGAACCAACATCAAATTTTTCCTGAAGTGAAATTAATTTAAATATAAATTTTGAAACAAACTCTTTATTAAAGACTAAGCCTAATTCATTTTTAACAAACTTTTTTTTCTTTAAATCACCTTCAAATCTATCTATTATGATCCTGCAGTACTCGGCAATATCCCCTTCAGGCTTAAAACTTGAAACTGCATTGTCTTTTTTATTTAAAATTTTCTCAATCAGATTTTGAAAATATATAATAGATAATGTAAGTTTTTCTAAAGTTGCAGTTTTATTTTTTAGCTTCCTAAGCTCTTTTTTAATGCCTGTTAAGTTTAGCAAAGCTTCTTTATAAAAAGATGCCGAGTAAGGGCTTTTAAATCTCTCAAGAAATCTAATGGACTCCTCAACATTTTTTTGAGTAAGCCTAAGCGGTGATGCGAATACCAAATCTAAAGACTCAACAGCAGCTTTTTTAATTTTAGACTTACCTCGGATAGAGTCCTCATGCATGAAATTACCCTTTAGGTTTTGATCAAGAAAACCAACAAACCCTAACTGTCTGTTATTTTCATATTCGTCCCTAATCCAATTATACAAGCCAATGGTATTAACTCCGTTATTTGTAAACAACGGCTTGCTTCTGCCTTTTAATTTTTCTGGCAAATTGTTCTCTAAAATTACATAATGAGACCAAGACCTAACTCTTTCAGTATCAAGATGATCAATTTGCTTCGTCCTTAAGTGTATGGTGACGTTTTCTAAATTATTGTCAGAATATATTTTTTCAAAACTCTCTTTAAGATTTTTTTTAACTATTTCTAAAATCGATGGACCAAAGTATGTATACTCCACCCAAGATTTAATAAAATTTTCAAAGTCGTCTTTAACTTTGGATAAATTGTGCGCCTCTCTTATTTCTTTATTATATTTTTTGGTAATATTAAACCAGTTGTCCAAATAACCATCTTTTTTAAGATTTAAAGATGTAAAAGGAACTCTTAACACAATGTTTTCTGGATTATACAGCTTTGCATATCTTTGAACTCCTTGAAAAATTTTATCATATACCTTCTGAGTCTCTTGTTTAGCATTTTCTACTCCGTATTCAGAAATCTTTAAATACCAAGGAAACGTTTCGTCATACATAACAGAAATTTTGGCAGAAGGAATTAATGTGCCTGTTATTTGAGTCCAAGTAGGAAAATTTGAAAGCAATCCTCTTACAAATTCTTTTGCCACATCTTTATTATTTGCTATATTCTGAAGCGCGTATATAAGTTTTGTGTCTCTGGTTTCCAAAGCGCAAGCTCCACCTGTAATAAGAATTTTTTCGTCTTTTTGAGCGTTTTTTAGCCAGTGTAATAAATTACTGTCAACCATAGATATTTTCACAACCCCCAATCCAAATTCGCTTAACAGTCTATTAAACTCATCTTCTGTGAGCTCTTCACCAGATTTTGGCATGATCGCTTTTACTAAGAAAGATTTATGCTCCAAATTACTTATTGGTAAGCCTTTTTTAAATTTTTCATAAGCCGATCTTGCAAGTGGTGCTCTATTAAAATCAAAGTGTGCTTTCGAATTTGGATATTCCTCAAGAACATACCCAAGAGCTCGTTGAAGTTCTATGTATTCTTTATATAAAATATTGCCTTCCATGTAAGAGAATAATTATAAACCATTAAATACTAATTAGATATGTATAATTATTCCTGTCTTTGAAAGAATGCAGTTAAAACCTCTTTGGCAACTGGTGCCGCGACATCAGATCCTTGTCCACCCTCTTCAATTAGCACCGTCAACACAATCTCTGGATCTTCAAACGGTGCAAAGATTGTAAACCATGCATGTGGACTCCTTCCTTCTTGGGATTCTGCTGTGCCAGTTTTACAACCAACTTTAATAGCTTTCTTGTTTGTCAGGTTGACACCCTCTTTATTAACCGTGTCTTTCTGATTTAAATCCACTTCTGATTCAGGTTTTAAATTAGTCTCTACTTCAAAATTAAAAAATGGATGACCTGTCCCGCCCGGCTCACACACCGATAACATGCCATCTCTGATGACTTTATAAGTTTCTTCAGAAACTGGAACTTTGCGACAGTTTTTATCTTTTTCGGAAGAGGATTTTAATATTTTAGGTTGACAATAATTACCACCATTTGCAAATACGGCCGTTGCCAGCGCCACTTGAAGCGGCGTTGCCGTGACATAGCCTTGACCAATTGATAAATTGTATGTATCGCCTAAAAACCATTTTGTTTTTAAGACTTCTTCCTTCCAAAATGATGAAGGAACAATGCCGGCAATTTCATTTAAACCAATTCCTGTTTTGTTTTGAAACCCAAAAATTTCAGCCCATCTCTTAATCTTTTCAGGTCCTAGCTTTGAACCTAAAATATAGTAATAAATGTCATTTGATCTTTGGAGAGATTTGATTAAATCCACCTGACCGTCGGTGCGACCATACTCAAGAAAATACCAATTATGAAATTTAAGAGGTCCAGCCTGTAAAACGCCCGTATCTTCAATTTTAAATTCCGGAGTAATGACACCCTCTTCAAGACCAGCTGCCGCCACAAACATTTTAAATGTTGAACCCGGAGGATAATTACCCTCAAGAGCCCTGTTAAATAACGGCTTGCTTGAATCTTCGAGTGTTTCTTGAATTTTAAAAGAGTTACTATCTTCAAAGATCTGGGGGTTAAATCCAGGTGATGATGTTAAAACCATTACTTCACCTGTTGTTGGCATCAAACCAACAACAGAGCCCTTACGACCATCAAGCGCCTTAAATGCTGCATCTTGCAAATAGCTATCAATTGCCACCTTGATATTGTCGCCCGGAATTGGCGCAACCACATTCAAAATTTTTACTGGTCTGGATAGGGCATCAACTTCAATCATTTTTTTTCCATGTACCCCCCTCAAGTCGCATTCAAATAATAGCTCTAACCCCTTCTTTCCGGTTTTATCCCCAAATTGAAGCTTATTTAAACATTTATCATTCTCAAGGTCTAACTTATCCGCAACCTGTCTATATCCAACAACGTGAGATGCAGATTCTGAAGCGTAATAAAGCCTAAAAGATTGTGCGCGGTCAAGAACATCGGTTATTTCGGGCATTGAACTCGACGCCAAAGTGATTCCTTTTCTATCTATAATTGCTCCTCTGGGCGCCTCAATAATAAGCTCTTTTAGTCTATTATCAGTTGCTAATAAGCTGTAATAAGAGCCCTTAACAACTGTTAAATGAAATAATCTCAAAAGGGCAATAAAAAAGAATGCTGACACAGATACTATGTATAAAATTAAAACTTTTCTGGATACGCCAGTTGTATATTTATCAAAGACAAGCGAGCCTGTATATCCTTTTTCAAAAATTGGTAGCCTGTTTTTCATAGAACGTGAAAGCTTAAAATTAACATAAGTCTTTAAGATGTAGAAAGTAAATATTACTCTATAATTCTTTTTTCTTCATCAGAAGCTATTACCTGAAATCCAACATGTGATTGACCGGCAAAAAATAACCCCTCTCCAACTCCTGCTGACAAAAGAAAATGCTTTTCACCACCTGTTAAATAAAATGTTTTGGCGATTCTATCAACTGCCGCAGTTGATTGTTTAAGAATTATCTGCAAACTGGAGTTTGTGATAATTGCCTTACCTTCTTCTGTGTCCATAAAGTCTTCAACGTCCTGTGTTATTGTTGACATGCCAAGCTTGTACTTTCTGGCTCTTTTGGCGAAATTATGAAGATATGCCGCTGAGTCTTTATTTTTTATAAGGTACCAAGCTTCATCAACTATTAAAACTCTTTTTTTAAGCTCGCCTCTTCTGACTCTATGCCAGATGTAATCAAGAACAATATACATTGCAACTGGTCGTAAATTCTCCTCAAGATCTCTTATTCCAAAAACTGTAAATGAATTTTTAATATCAAAATTTGACAAACTATTAAAGATACCAGAAGCTGAGCCTCTTACAAATTTTTCAAGTCTATCGGCGAGTTCTTGGGCTTCAACTGACTCCATACCAATTAGAATTTTATATAAATCCTCAAGAAGCGGTGGCTCATTTGAAAAAGTTTCCACATCCTGTGTTATACCTTTTTCCCGATATGTAAGCACTAATGCTCGATCAAGAAGAGCGTCTTGAGAAGGGGATATCTCACCCATTATGACTTTCATTAGAGAGTGCAGATCAAGTATCTTATTTGACAGCTCATCAGGTTCGGGCTGCTCGGTATTTAGGTCAAAGGGATTAAGCTTATATTGAGATGATGCTGAAAAATCCACAAATTCGCCACCCAAATTTTGACACAAGACGCGATACTCGTTTTCTGGATCAAGAATTATGACATCAGTATCCATCATCAGAAGTCTCAAAGCTTCAAGCTTAACCATAAAACTTTTTCCTCCTCCAGATTTTCCAAGAATGACAGCGTTGGCGTTTTCAAGAGTAAACCTATCAAATATTATCAAGCTGCCATCGTGCTGATTTAAACCATACAATATACCTTCATTTTTTGTAAGCGAGGCTGTTGAAAACGGAAAAGTCATACCCAGCGAAGTTGTATCCATGTTGCGCCATTGTTGTAAGCGATCCATAAACAATGGCAAAGTTGCTTTAAAACCTTCTTCTTGCTCAAGTGTTGCTTGCTTGGCAATTATAAGAAGAGATGATAGTGTTGAGTCTATCTCTTTGGTAACGTTATTTAATTCCTCAATAGATTCGGCGGGAATTGTTATGTATAGGCCAAATTGAAAAAATCTCTCTGCCCCTTTGGCAAGCTCTGCTTGAAGAGATAGCGCGTCATCAAGAGTAACCTGAACTGTTGGGTCAACTGCTTTTCCCGATTTTATATCCGCCTCAATTGTTGCTTGCATTTGAGCTATTTTTCTTTTTAACTCATTTAATATCTCCTTTGATTCAGAGGGATAGACAAACATTGAAATTGACATTGGATGATCATATGTGATTAATGAATGTAGCCAGTTGGCTGATACATATCGCGGATAACCGACGACATACAAAGTTCTATAATATTTGGCATCAATCTTTAAATGATTAAAATCAACCTCAACATAGGAGGGGGCAATTATATCCTTGACTGTAAAATCGCCCTTGGCAAGTATATCTGCAACTTTTTTGACACCAACCGGAAGAGCCTGTTTTTTATCTGTGGCTCTATTTTCTTTACTTGTGTTTTTTTCTTTCTTTTTTGAACCGAACATAATATTTGATGTCATTTTAACCATTTGTCAGTATGACGTCAGTATAACTCTCAACTGGCGCCAGCTGTTTTCCGATGGAAGATGGATTATATAGATTATAAAATAGCTCCACCAACTCCTGTTTACCCATTATTGTTGGTCTTAAACCAACTCTTGCAAGTAACCTTAATAAGTGGTCTCGCTTGGGGTAAAGTGAAGTTTTGGCTCTATTTATAACGTATTCTTTATTTAATTTTTGACCTTTAACGCCTGATAACCCCATCTCAAGCGGATTAAAAGGGACAACAAAGAAAAATCTTTTCTCCATAACTGTATTTTTTTTAACGATATTTTTAATAAATTCACGATAATCTTCAAGCCTAATCCTCATAATCTCGTTTTTCTGGGCATTAATCTTGCCCTGAAGATACTCAACATATGAAGAAATGTTCATCATTTTAGACAAAATCACAATTTGAACTGGAAAAGATAAAGAGTTTAACAGACTTCCGTATGTATATATCATCGACATTTGATCCTCATCAGAAAGCAACCAAAAATTAACAGCGCCAACTTCAATAACTGTTGAAGCTGAGCGATCTTTCATTATCACAATGTCATCAATAATGTCTTCAATCTCTATAAAAAGCTGTGTGGTTGATTTGTGTGGCGAGGTTTGTTTGACTTTACTCATAGCATCTCTTTAGAAATGATGGTTATTGGATTAATTATCTCTTCTGTAATATTTATAATTATTGTATCAAAAAAGTACACGCTATTTGGATCTTGAATTTTTAAGGTGTATTGACCAATTGCAAGTGGTGAATAGGTGGCAAAAATACCATGTGGATTTGATTTTAATAACCGAATCTCAGAATTATCTTTGTCAAGAATTGTTATTAAAACTCCGGGCAATGGTGTGCCTCTTCTGTTTTTTACAATTCCTGAAATATATGGCTTCTTTATCATTTCTTGGCTTACTGGTGCCCTGTCATTGTTTCTTTGTTTTGTTAAAGTGCCCATTTTTTTAATCTTTGATGGATCAATTGATTTAGTTTGGGTTAATAAATCAGAGATATGAACCTGCTGTTTACTGCGGTTTATATCCGTTAAGTCTGAAGGCTTTGCCTGATTTGCCAGATATGCCGATAACTTCTCTTTTGTATCAATATGAGAAAGGGTTAGGTGCGGATCTTGTGAGTAATATAGTTCGTTTAAAAAAGAGAGGGGGGTGTTTTTCTTCTGAAAAAAATACTGAGTTGGTGCATTTAACCTTTTATAAAAATTTTTAAGCCAGTCCTCCATTGGTCTATCTTGAATTTTTAAAAAAGCAAAAATTGCACCAATTAATGCCACAATCACAGCAAGCAGAATATTTAAAAACGGTACTGGCACCAAAATAAATACTATATATGCTACAGGAAAAAAAATAATAAGATATAAAAACTGCTTAAGCGTCATGAAGCCAATCAGCTTAAATTGAAATGATGTAATTTGGCGAGGAACAGGGTGTTGGTCCATACTAATTTTAAGTATAAACCAAATTAAGCACCTTTACATGTTGTTGTTTATTTAGTATCTTGTTTTAATCTTGCTTAATTTTAAAAACAATAATGCATACTAAAAACTATACCCCTCTTGATAAAAAATTTATGAAATCAAAAAGTGGTTCGTTTTTCAGTTCACCAGAAACCGAACCTCCAAAAGATGAAGGGTCCGAGATTGCGCTTACTGAGAAGTCAAATACATTAGAAATAAAGGAGGACAACAAATTAGAATCTAAGACTTTTATTAATGTTTCTGAAAATAAAAACGAAATAAAGCTTCATCCTGATCTTAAAAAAGCCGGACTTCGGGCAATAGACACAAGTTCACTCGATAAAAAACATTTAATTGATCTGCCAATCAATGATGAAGCAATCATTAAAGGCTTAAAAAGTCAGCCAACTGAAGGGCTAAGGTGGCTGGCTGAAAAAGCAAAGCTTTCATTACTTAAGGCGCACATTGTATTAAAAAAAATACACGGGAGAGTTATAAGAGTTATAAAGCAATAAGAAAAGAAAAAGAGACAGCTCTCAGACTTTTTTTATTTGATCCTTAAAGCCCTCTTTTGATTGAGCCCCAACAAATTGATTTTTAACCACACCGTCTTTAAAAATTAGAAATGTTGGAATTGAAAAAACTGAATATTGGGCAGCCAGATCTTGATTTTCATCAACGTTTATCTTTACAAACCTTACTTCTTTCATCTCTTCTGCAAGTTCATCAATAATTGGCGCTACCATCTTGCATGGACCACACCAATCTGCATAAAAATCAACTAAAACAACACCTTTGTGATCTATAACCTCTTTTTTAAAATTATCTTTTTGAGCGTGAACAACTGACATATAAATTTTTTAAATTTTAATAAGGAGCCTAATTGTAATGCAAAATCCTTAAGTTTTGCAACTGTTTTTAATTACCAGCAAGTTGTTGCATAACTTGCGCATTTATGTTATATTATAGGACTTATGGAAGAATATTTATTACCAAAGCTTCTTGAGAGATTTATTGCGTTCTTAACAGATCAAGAAAAATCTAAGTTTACAATTATCGCATACAAGAAAGATATTGAGCAGTTTGTTGGATATTTGGCATCTATAGAAAAAAATGATATTAGAGACATTAAAAAAGAAGATATCGAAAACTTTATCAGAAGCCTCATCGACAAAAACTATACCAAAAAATCAGCATCAAGAAAATTAAACTCAATTAGGACATTCTTTAGATTTCTTAAACACGAAGCGATAATTACAGCAAACCCTGCTTTTGATATCTCGCATCCAAAATACACCCAAAATCAACCTCGTGTTTTAACAAAAATGGAGTATCGTGCTTTAAGAGATGTTGCCAAAGAAGATGTAAGAACTTATGCCTTAGTCGAGCTTCTTCTGCAAACAGGAATAAAAATTGGTGAACTTGCCACGCTTCGTCTTCAAGACATTGAAAACGACAGGATACGTATTCGCAAATATGGTAAAAATATAGAAAGAGATATTCCTCTTAATAAGGCTGCCATTCAAGCAATAAATTTGTATAAAAACTCAAGAAACAATAAGGCTGATGATGACACCCTTTTTGTAACAAGAACTGGTAAGCCTCTTTTAATTAGAAATATTCGACAGATTATTGATAAATGCTTTTTAGAAGTTGGTATCGAAAAAGCAACCGTAAACGATTTAAGAAACACATTTATAGCCCATCAATTAAAAAATGGGGCAACTCTTGAATATATTTCAAATGTTGTCGGTCATCGTCGCATATCCTCCACTGAGAGATTTTTGACACTTGTCAAACAAGAGGCTGAACGGAAAGAGAAATTAGGGGAACTTTGATGATATACTTTCCCTCATAATGATTTTACAAGTAAATACGGATGGCGGCTCTTTGAATAATCCGGGAAAAGCTGGAATTGGATTTTTAATAAGGGATGAGAATCAAAACATCATTTATTCTTACAGTGAATATATCGGTATAGCTTCAAATAATGTTGCTGAATACACCGCCTTGATAAGGGCTCTATCTTTTATTAAAGAAAATATAGAAAACAAAAGTTGGCTTGTCGAAACAATAAAGATTGTTGCTGATTCGGAGCTCATGATAAAACAGATAAATGGGGTTTATAAAGTTAAAAATCCAGATATTGCTGTTTTACATACTCAAGTTAAAAAAATTGTGACAGAACTTGGAATTACAGTTGTCTTCACACACGTTTTAAGAGAAAAAAATCACGAAGCTGACGCCTTAGTCAAAAAGGCTTTAGGTAGATAATTTTTAACATCGCTTGCCTGCTCCACATTTAGGACATTTGTCTATTCCAAGCCCCACCCTAATTGCATGGTTGCATTGTGCTACGGATTCTACTCCTTTTTTGAGCTTTCCTTTTTTAGATACCTTAATTTTTCCCGGACAATGAAAATGTGGACCTTTTGCCTTTTCACAACGACATAAATTGGGATCTTCAAGATAATTTTCACCATTATATGAAAGCTTTGTAAGGCCCCAATAACTCATAATTCCGGCAAATTGTGGTGAAATGCTATATAGCGCGCCTGAGCTTGGAAAAGCAAATCCAGAGCCAGTGCCACAACCATTAAATGACGGCATGTAGGTTTGTGTTTGATAGTACAAATACATACTTTCAAGATTTGGTTCTTGATATTTATCATATTGTCTTGACTCTTTTTTAGGAGCTAAATTTTTTTCCCAATCACCAGAAATCATAGCTTGTAGCATTTTTTCCCAAGTTTGAAATTTTTTAGCAACTTGTTGCGACGAGTCTTCATGAAAACGTGGATCAGTTTTTGCCATCCTAACCATATCATTAAAAACGCTTTTTAAAACAGGCTCTAATTCTTCATAGTGGATACTCATTATTTCTTTTGTCAGATTTGAACCGCCATTTTGTTTTGCGTCTGGACTAATTTCTATTTGTTTTTCCTGGGAGCTTATTATCTTTTCAACTAAAATACTTATGTCTGAATTTCTAATATCAAAAACACCATCGCGACTGCAAGCTCTTATCCAATTAGGGTGCAAAAATGAAAACTTGCCAAGTAGGTTTTGCCAATTAATACCTTCTCCAGTTAATAAATGGTTTATTTTTTCTAAAAGCTCAGGCGGAACTTCAGTGCGATGAGCTCTTGAAAAAAGTTTTGACGCACCATTTTCATCAATTATCACTTGATGAACTCGCACGAATGAATGACTGCCAAACATTGTGCCTTCAAGAAATTCTTGAGAAACTTCAAAGGGAGCGGGGCTGATGTCAACATAAACAGCCCCGCTCCCATGTGTGTTTATAAGATCTTCAAGAGCAAGAATAGACTCTGCTTCTTTCTTACACCTTTCCCTATACCATGCAAGGCTTTCTTGATTTGGGTCAACTTTTTGTGCACCGTCAAGATATGATTCATAAGCACCTTTTCCCATTGGGGCAATCCATAGCTTTAACCAGTTATCATCTGCAACTATGTCATGAGTGTACTCCACGGCTCCAAGCTTAGCGTACGATTCATTGGCGTAATACTCAGCTTGGGCTTTAAAAAATTGCCAGTAGTCTTCGGGGTTTCCGCCTGATTGAATTAATCTTTGAATTTTGACAAACTCATCTGAAAGATCAATAGCGAGTGGTTTTTCTTTAACA
The DNA here is from genome assembly GCA_044356445.1 of Limisphaerales bacterium. Lineage (GTDB taxonomy): Bacteria > Patescibacteriota > Microgenomatia > UBA1406 > GWC2-37-13 > UBA1450. The sequence continues at coordinate 13,184 of JBIKWE010000012.1, forward strand.
ACTGCTAGTGTTTGCGGGGCTTCAATTTTGCTTACATCCTCAATGTTTTGCGCTTTGTCCAAAATTTCAACCGGTGACAAACCACTACTGTTGCTTACTGAATTTTTGCTTTGAGAAATATGGGACTCTTCTAAAGATCTTCCACTTCTGAAAGACGTTTTTTGTTCAACATGCATACTTAAGCTCCCTGCTCGGGGAAAAAGAAAAAACATGATCGGTCTTCGGACTCAAAGCTTTTAAAAAGCTCTTACCGCTGCGGCACAGTTGAGGATTCTAACCTCATTCCCAGAAACTTAGCGCTCATTTGTTTTTTTTCAAATTGCGCACATCATGTTAATTTATAATTAGTGTTATTTACTATACTCGCACACTATGAAGTTTTCAACATCTCAAACCATATCACGTTTTTTTCTCGTCAACAGCGTATCTTCTTGAAAGCATAAAAAATAAATCTGATAATCTGTTTAAATATTTTAAAATCAAGATGTCATCAGCTGTTTGCTCTGTTTTTTGGTCAATAAAAGCCACAACTCGTCTTTCAGCCGATCTTATCATGGCTCGGGCAATTTGTAGCCGACTTGTTTGCTCACTGCCTTGTGGCAAGATAAATCTTGTTAATTTTGGTAAAGATTTTTCAAGATACTCAATCTCTTTTTCAACTATATTTAAGTGGGCATCAACTTCCTGAGCCCTCATGCCCGCATCTGCTAAGTACCCCATAATTACATAAAGCTGATACTGAATGTCGCTTATTAACTTCTTTATACCTTCATTGTCAATTACCTCAAATGCTGATCCAATAAAACATGTTGCCTCATCTATCGCGCCATATGCCTCAACTTGAAGATCGTATTTTTTAACTCGTCGTCCACCAAATAATCCTGTTGAGCCTTTGTCGCCAGTCTTAGTTGTAATTGACATAATTTATTATTTATTTCAGGTCCTTATAACTAATACATTATAATATTTAATATGCAAAAAGCGATGACTATTAATTATTTAAAAAATATGGTATCGGCTTTTTTTAAAACTACACTGTTCTTGATATTTTTCATCATGACAATTCATGATGGGGAAAGAGTTTTGGCTGTTTCACCTTCAGACTTTGAACAATATTGTCGTAACGGTGTTTATTACACACAAAAAGGTGGAAGAGAAATTAGTTGTGGCAGAGCTCCAAATTGCAAAGGCTGGGATTACGAACGAACCGAGCTTATAGACTTTCGGCCAAATGCACAATGTTGGGTTGAGGATTATTATGGTGGATCTCGTTGTCGAGCATATTGTGCTGGAAATGTTCCTCTTTGCTGCTATAAGATGGCGATAACGAAAAATAGAGAGGACTGTGTTTGGACAGAGAGATATTATTGCCATCCCTCACAGTGTGAAGGGGTTGGTGGTGGTTGCGGACAAAATCTTGATGACTGGTGCATCAATGAAGATAAGTGTGTTAAAAAATTAAGCGAAATTCCATACATCCCACTTGAAAAGCGACTTGTGGGAATCTCTGAAGCGGCAAATACACCTACTCCAAAAGCAGTAAATACACCCACACCAAAACAAGAATCCCCAACTCCAACTCAGTCTTTGACCAGGCAACCAACACTCTCCCCAACCAGCTTCCCTACGCCAATTAACAATACACCAACGTATACCCCCAATCAAACAAATACAGTTTTGCCAATTGCACCAACAGAACAACCAACGCCCACATTTTATCAAGCGTTGCCCAATATTGACAGCCGTCCTGACTTTTCATCAAACATCTTTGATAACCTTGCAAATAACGCCTTGCCCGAAACTTCTACTCGTGAAATTGTTGAAAAAACCGTCACCACATTACAAACACATACAGCAGAGACCCTTGCATTACCAGAAATTGGAGTAAAAAAAGTACTTAATGCAGATAAACAATTTGAACAGTTGGCTAATAGCTTTCTTGAAGATATCATCTTTCGTATCAGAGTATTTTTTATTCAGTTAGGTCGTTAAAAAATCCCCCCGCTTTTTATCATAACGGAGGGATTTTTTAACTTATCTTATTTTTTATGCGATCCCTAACTCACGCATAAAAACATAGACTCATTTTTAACACTCAGCATAACCGCAGCCATAACATTTAGCACAACCTTCCTCTCTGGCAAGAAGGGCTTGACCGCATTCTTTGCATAAATCAAAATGCTTTATTTTCTTATCATCAACGTATGCGTGTTGGTTTGTAACTTGTTCATCAAGTAGGCCGGGTTGCTCCATCTTACTAGTCAAAACAGCGCCGTTTCCTTCATGATTGTCTAAGTTGAGATTTTTGTGTTCGTTTAAATACTCAAAATGCATCTTTAAGACCTTGGCAACTGCATCAGGCATACTCCGTACTCTCTCTTTGCCAAACCCCATGGTTCGACCTCCTCCAATTCCATCAAGTTCGTTTATAACACTTTTGACTCGTTCTTCGGGCGATAAATGTGTGGCAGTTCTAAAGTACATAGACACCATTCTTCCAAGACCTTCAGCCATAGCAAAGACATCTGTTCCTGCCTTTCCAATGGTCATAAACACTTCATGAGGCTCATTGTTACCATTCGTATTAACGGTAATATATGCTCGGCCAACAGGGGTATCTATTTTGTATGTTGAACCATGTACAACCATTGGTCTTGGTTTTATGGCTGGTCGATTATTATTTTCCCCATTTTTAGATTGTGTGGCATCCTCTTTCTTTGCTTCGACTTTTCTTTCAAGCACTCCCTGTCGGGAACCGTCTCTCATATACGCTATACCTTTTAGTCCGTGATCATATGCCATAGTGTACAGTCTTTTGACATCCTCAACAGTGTGAGTGTTTGGCGCATTAACTGTTTTTGAAATTGAGGCATCAACGTATTTTTGAATCATCGCTTGAACAAGAACATGATCTTCTGGTGTTAAATCATTTGCTGAACAAAAATAATCAGGGCGCTTCATTTTTCCAGACTTCACTTCTGCTTCATGTTTTTTATACCACTCATCATATAGATGGTGTCTTATAACATGCTCGCCTAATCTATCGCGACGTATAAACTCAAATTCGTAAACTGGTTCTATTCCCGATGTTGTCCCCGCCATAAGTGACGTTGACCCTGTCGGCGCCTGCATAAGCAGTACCGAATTCCTGATGCCATCATCTTTTATTTTCTTTCTAATTTCAGGTGACATCGTCTTCATAAATCCACTTTTAACAAATTTATTGGCATCAAATTTCCCAAATGAGCCTTTCTCTTTGGCAAAGTCGGATGAGGCAGTATATGCCTCTTCAGCTATTAACTTATACACTTTTTCTATAAAGTCCAAAGATTCGCTTGATCCGTATCTAATATGAAGCTTAATCAATGTATCACCTAAACCCATTGTTCCTATGCCGATTCTTCGCTCGCCCTCAAGCTGTGTCTTTCTAATTCCCGGAAAAACATAAGTATCCATGTCAACAACATTGTCCTGAAACCTAACAGCCGTGCGCACAGTCTTTTTTAGTTCATCAAAATCAAAAGTTCCAGCTTGATCAACCTCATAGCCTCTGACAAATGCTGTCAAATTAATCGAACCTAAATTACAAACTCCCCAACCCGGCAACCCCTCCTCACCACATGGATTTACACAAATAATTTTATTCCAGTAATAATTGTTGTGCATCTTGTTGTATC
>JBIKWE010000013.1:0-16828 GCA_044356445.1 Limisphaerales bacterium
CTTCACCATTTGTCAAAACAAATGTTTTGGGTACGCAAATTCTTCTTGATTCGGCTTTAAAATATGGAAAAAAACGCTTCCATCATATCTCCACTGATGAAGTTTTTGGAGCATTAGAGCTTCAGTCAAATGTAAAATTCAATCTTAACACGCCATATAATCCCAGAAGTCCATACTCTGCCTCAAAAGCAGGGTCTGATCACCTGGTAAGAGCATATTTCGTAACTCATAATTTACCTATCACAATTTCAAACTGTTCAAATAACTATGGTCCTTATCATTTTCCAGAAAAGTTAATCCCTCTTGCAATTACCAATTTAATAGAGGGGAAAAATGTGCCTGTTTATGGTGATGGACTATACATCAGAGACTGGCTCCATGTTGTAGATCATTGTCGAGCTATTGATGCGATTTTAGAAAAAGGCGTAATGGGAAAAACATATCTTGTTGGCGGTCAAACAGATGATGTCTCTAATCTGGAAGTAATAAAAAAAATATTAAAAATAATGAAAAAAGATGAAAATTTTATCGATTGGGTAAAAGATAGACCCGGTCATGATAGACGATACGCAATTGATTGGAGCAAGACTGAAGAAGAACTTGGCTGGCGTCCAAAGTATGATTTTGATTCGGGATTAAAAGAAACAATTGATTGGTATTTAAATAATAAAGATTGGTGGCAGCCATTAAAAAATAGATAATTTATGAAAATTGCAGTTTCTGGTGCATCGGGACTCATCGGCACAAGATTAATTGAGCTTCTAAAAGATAAGCATGAAATAATACCACTTGGCAGTCAAGAATGCGATATTACAGATTTAAATTCCGTAAGCTCTGCTCTCAAGACATTAGACTTTGATGTTTTAGTTCATCTTGCCGCATATACAAATGTTGATGGTGCGGAAATTGAAAAAGATAAGGCGTACAAATTGAATGTTGATGGCACAAAAAATATTTTTGAAACATGTTTAAATCTTAATAAAAAAATGATTTATATTTCTACAGATTTTGTATTTGATGGTAAAAAACCGCCATACGACGAATTAACTGTTCCGAATCCTTTAGGTTATTATGCCAAAACAAAGTTTGAAGGTGAGAAAATTGTTAAAAACAAAGCTATGATAGTCCGAATAAGTTACCCTTTTCAAGAATTTGATATTGTCCAACCAAAGCCAGACTTTATTCATCGGCTTGTAAATATTTTCGCACAAAAAAAACAAATCTCCATGATGTTTGATGCCGCGATCACACCGACATTTATTGATGATATAGTATACGGGATAGAGTATTTATGTGAAAATTTCAAACCTGAGATCTTTCATTTAGTTGGTGGCAAAACCTATACACCGTATGAAATTGGGCAATTTATTTTAAAAAAGCTTAGTCTTGATGAGTCTCTAGTTCAAAAAACTACATTTAAGGAATATTCACAAGGAAAAACTGAACGCCCTCAGTATTCGATAATCCTGTCAAGTAAAAATAATTTTCACCGAATGAAATCATTAGAAGAGGTTCTGAATATCTAAGCCGCAGTTTAATATTGTTTTTTTATAACTTATGAATTATTATTTTAAAATCTTATGACTATAACATTCGTTGGACATGGCTATGTTGGACTTGTAACCGCGTGTGTATTTGCAGACTTTGGAAATAAAGTACATGTTATTGGACACACCAAAGAAAAACTTGAAAGATTAAGAAACGGTGACCCAATAATTTATGAACCCGGACTAGAAGAATTATTGAGAAAAAATCTTGAAGCAAATAGATTGAATTTTACAGATTCATATTCTGAAGCCATCAAAGAGTCAGAAGTTGTGTTTATAGCTGTTGGTACACCGCCAACAAAGACCGGTGAAGCTGATTTATCAGCTGTGCTTGACGTTGCCAAAAATATTGCAAAAAATCTTAAAGACGGATATACAGTTGTGTCTTGTAAAAGCACTGTTCCTGTTTCAACAAATAACAAAGTTAGAGAGATCTTGAATAAATTTAAGCCTGAAAGCGCTGAATTTGATGTTGCTTCTTGTCCGGAATTCTTACGAGAGGGAACAGCCATACAGGATACAATAGCCCCTGACAGAGTTGTTATTGGTTCCTATTCAAAAAGAGCAATAGATAAATTACTTGAAGTACATAAGCCTCTCCCCGGTGAAAGAGTAGTTACAGATCTTGCCAGCGCAGAGATTATTAAATATGCCTCAAATGCAATGTTGGCGACAAAAATCGCGTTTGCAAATTTAATTTCTTTATACTCCGAAAAAACTGGCGGAGACATTGAAACAATCACTAAAGCTGTCGGAGCAGACTCAAGAATTGGATACAAGTTTCTAAACGCTGGCATTGGATACGGCGGTTCATGCTTTCCAAAAGATGTCATGGCTCTTAATGAAACAGGGAAACAGCTTGCACTTGATACAGCTTTACTTGATGCAGTTGAAGAAATTAATGTGACGGTAAGAAAAAATTTCTTAAAAAAAATTATTGCTCATACTTTGGGTAAAAATATTGCAGTTTGGGGTTTAGCATTCAAACCAAATACAGACGATATTAGATTTTCACCTGCTCTTTATATAATTGAGGACTTGTTAAAAGAAGGTTTTAAGATAACCGCATATGATAAAGCCGCCTCTGAAAATGTAAAGAAAAAAATTGGCGACAAAATTTCATATGTTGATGACATGTATGAAGCGTTAAGTCAGAAGGATGCCTTAATTATATTTACTGAATGGAACGAATTTAAGCAGGCTGATTTAAACAAAATCAAAACAGCATTAAAGACTCCCACAGTTATTGATGGAAGAAATATATACTCCTCAGAATCAATGGCAAATGCAGGTTTCACTTATATATCTGTTGGCAGACCAGTTGTGAGCAAAAAAACATGAACATCTTAATAACTGGTGGCGGTGGTTTTATCGGCTCTCATCTTGCTAAGTATCATTTATCCTTGGGTGACAAAGTTACGATTGTTGATAATTTTATAACAGGAAGTAAAAATAACTTAACCGGCTTGAATCATTTAAATATTATTGAAAAAGACGTTGCAGTTTATGAACTTTACGACTTGCATGATATCGATGTCGCATATAACTTAGCCTCACCTGCATCTCCAATACAGTATAAAAAATATCCAATTGAAACCTTAAGGTCAAACTCACAAGGCACCTATTTTTTAATGGAGATGTTGAAAAATAATCGCTGTAAGAGAGTAGTTATGGCATCAACTTCTGAGGTTTATGGCGATCCCCTTGAGCATCCACAGAAAGAATCATACTGGGGAAATGTAAATCCGGCAGGAGAAAGGTCCTGTTATGATGAGGCAAAAAGATATGCAGAAGCTATGGCGATGACATATTACTTAAAATATCAAGTGGACGTTAGAATAGCGAGAATATTTAATACATACGGTCCAAATATGGAATTAAATGACGGTCGAGTTGTCTCAAATTTCATTACTCAAGCTCTTAAAAATAATAAAATTACTGTTTACGGAGATGGTTCACAAACAAGATCATTTTGCTATGTTGATGATTTAGTTTCTGGCTTGTATGAACTAGGTTCAAAAATCGATATATCAGGAGAGATAATTAATTTAGGCAATCCGAATGAGCTTACAGTTATAGAATTAGCCAAAATTATTAAAGATTTAATAAAATCAGAGTCAGAGATATCTCTTGAGCCTATTGGAGCTGATGATCCAAAAAAAAGACAACCCGATATAACAAAGGCGATTAAAATTTTAAATTGGTCTCCAAAAATATCTCTTTATGATGGCCTTACCAGAACTATTGCATATTTTAGGAATAAGATTTAAGTATAATATACTATGCATAAAGCTGTTATCGTTTTACCAACTTACAACGAAAAGAAAACAATAAAAATCTTGATTGAAAATATTATCGCGGTAACAAGTAAAATATCGGGCTGGAAATTTTCAATACTTGTGGTTGATAGCTCATCTCCTGACAAGACAGCAGATGAAGTAAGAAAACTAATCTCAAAAAATAACAATGTTTTTCTCCTTATCACACCCAAAGAGGGATTAGGAAAAGCATATGTGTCAGGCTTTTCTTATGCAATTGAAAAGTTAAATCCTGACGTATTATTTGAGATGGATTCAGACCTCTCTCACAATCCAGAAGATATTCCACTTTTTATAAAAAAAATAGAAGAAGGTTGTGATTTTGTAATCGGATCAAGGTATATTAAAGGAGGGTCAATCCCTTCAAATTGGGCTCTAAGAAGAAAGATATTTTCAGTTTTTGCAAATATATTTGTGAGATTTGGCTTCATGAAATTACGAGTTACCGAGTGGACTAATGGATACAGAGCGATAAAGACATGGCTTGTAAAAAAGAATTTAAAAAAAATGGAGGGTTATTCAGGATATGTTTTTCAGGTTGCATTTATTGATAATGCCTTAAAATCAAAAGCAATAATTGGAGAAATTCCAGTTAATTTTGTTGATAGAATTGAAGGAGTTTCTAAAATCGACTCATTTGAATATATTTTCCAAACTATATTATATGTCTTGAAGAATTCTTCATTTATAAAGTTTTGCTTGGTGGGAGGAATAGGATTTATAATTGATTTCTCTGCTGCATATGCTTTTATTCATATTTTACATCTACCAAAAGTCATATCAAACATGATGAGTGCAGAAATCGCCATTATTTCAAACTTTTTACTAAATAATTACTGGAGCTTTGCTCATAAAAAAATTAGCAAATCAAGTAAAATACTTTTAAGCTTGCTTAAATTCAATATGGTTTCATCGGGTTCAGTATTTATTCAAGGAGCTGGAATGTGGCTTGCATTGGCTATTTTTGGAGATATCATACTTCATATTGGGGCAATTGAATTTCACTCTTGGATAATTTATAAAATATGCATAATACTTGCCGTAGTGATACCTTATTCTTACTTTTTTTACAACAGATTTGTCTGGAAATAAAGACGATCACATCTCTTTAACATATTGCCCCGTCACCCAACCTTTAGAGCCATCTTTTAAAACTATCTTATACCAATCATTTATAACTTCATCATAAACATATTCCTCACCCTCTTTAACTTGATCAATTTGCTGCGATGTGATTCTTGGCTCTTTTCTAACATTAAGAAAACCTGTCTCTGTATTAGAAATAATAATTTTTTTACTTACTATTGGAGTTATTGATGGAGTTAACGAGTTTAAAGATAAATTTGCCTGAGCTGAAGCCTCTTTCTTTTCATTTTCTTTAATCAGCTCATCTATTGTTTTATAATCTGGGTCAAGGGACAAATTAAATTGGGCGTCAACAATATGTCCTTTCGTAATAACAATTTTTTGAGTCCGTTTTATAAAGCCGGGTAAATAAACAGAAAGCTCATACTCACCTGTTGAAACATTGGTTAATTTAATTGGTGAAATCCCTTTGTCTTCAGAACCCAACGAAACAATTGCACCCGGTGGAGTCGAAGATACCGACACTCCACCAAACTCTCCCTTTTTCAACTCATTACTTTTTCTAATTGTCAGCATTTCTCCACCTGATGAGACTTCACTATTGCCAAGTTCGCGAATAACATAAGTTAATGTATGGGGCAAAACCTCAATTTTACCCTCCCATGAAACAGCATTGGTCTGATCACCTTCGGGAATCAATTTAACCGTATACTCTCCCGGTTTATATCTTGACTCAAAAGGTGTACTACCGAGGGGCACACTGTCAATAAAAATACCTGCTTTCGGAGATGACAAAATTCTTAATCGACCTGTATCTTCAGGTCTATCGATAATTAAATTTTTTGTTAAAACAAATAAAATAAATATAATAAAAATGCAAAGTACGTATACTATTTTTTTCTTCATATTTTTTTACAAACTACTTATTAAATTTTACTCGAGATTAAAATAAAAATATCGTTATTTTTTAAATATAAATAAAGCCCCAAAAAGACATTTTTTTAATTATTTTGCAAACTTTTTCTTTTATTAAAGAACATAAAATATACTCGCACTTTGTGATATCATACACTAATGATCAAACAGGAAATCTGCAAATTAATTGAGAAATCTTTATCCAAACTTGGCTATAACACTAAAAATATTTTTTTATCACATAAAAATAACGAAGATTTTGGGGATTACTCAACCCCCTTGCCGCTTTCTCTTGGCAAAGAAAGCGGCAAAAATCCGCTTCAAGTTGCCAAAGAAATTGTATCGCAACTTGAAGCTCAAAGTTTTATAAAAAAGATTGAGATTAAAGAGCCCGGCTTTATCAATTTCTTCATAGCCGATAAACTATTGCTTGAATCTGCAATACAAAAAGTTAACCTAAAACAACATGGCTCCAAATATGCCAATAAAAATATATTGATTGAGTTTTCCTCACCAAATATTGCCAAACCATTTACCATTGGACACTTAAGATCAACAATTATTGGCTCTGCTCTTGCCAATCTCCTTGAAGAAACCGGTTCTAAGGTATTTAGAGACAATCATCTTGGTGATTGGGGAACACAGTTTGGAAAGCAAATTTACGCTATAAAAAAATGGGGAGATGAAAAAAAAATCGAAAACTCTGAAAATCCGGTTAAAGAGCTCGTGTCCTTATATGTAAAATTTCATGATGAGTCTGAAAAAGATCCAAAAATTGAAGAGGAGGGTCGAAAATGGTTTAAAAAACTTGAGAGTAATGATCAAGAAGCAAGAAGATTGTGGGAAAAATGTGTTAATTGGTCACGCGCAGAATTTGAAAATATATATCATAAATTAGATGTTAACTTTACTGAAAACTCAGGTCAAGGATTTGGAGAGTCTTTTTTTGAAGATAAAATGCAAGCTGTTGTTGACGAGCTGAAAAGCAAAAAAATGTTAAAAAAAAGTCAGGATGCAGAACTTGTTTTTTTCAAAAACAACAAGATGCCACCGCTCATGATATTAAAACAAGATGGGGCAACACTTTATGCAACACGAGATCTTGCAACAGATAAGTTCAGATTAGAAAATCCAGAATATGGTCACGATATTATTATTATTAATGAAGTTGGAGCGGAGCAAAGTCTTTACTTCAAACAAATTTACGAATTAGAAAACATGCTCGGTTGGACAAAACCTCATCAAAGAATTCACATAGGTCATGGTATGTATCGTTTTAAAGACAAAAAAATGTCAACCCGAAAAGGGAATACAATATGGCTTAAAGATGTCTTAGAGGAAGCAGAACGTAGATCTATGGCGCTTAACAAACATAATAATTACTTCGAAGAAAAAGAAGTTTTATCAAAAAATAACAAATATTGTGACTCTGCAAAAGCAAAAGTTATGGATCTTAGCAAGCAAGTTAACACATCTGAAATTATTGGTATCTCGGCTATAAAATGGAATGACCTAAAAAGAAGCCCTCATTTGGATATTGTTTTTGACTGGGATGAGATACTTTCAATGCAAGGCAATTCCGGACCATATATGCAGTATACATATGTTAGATGCTACTCAATATTGTCGAAAACTGATGAACTTAAAAAATATAAGAGCGAAATTTCAAACTTAAACTTAAAACTTAGTAATCTTTCAGAGAATACTCAAGAAATGCTAATATTAAGGACATTGTTTAAATTTGAAGAAATTGTGTCAGATTCGGCAAATAAGATGCAACTTCATGATATTTGCACATATCTGTATGATTTGGCTCAAAAATATAACGCTTTTTACCAAAAAACACCTATCTTAAAAGAAGAAGATAGAAATTTAAGATTGATTAAACTAATCATTACAGAAAAAACTGCAGAAGTTATTAATATTGGATTAAGAATACTTGGCATTAAAACAATTAAAGCCATGTAACTTTATTACGCTCTATTCTATTCAGCCATTTTTGCTTCATCTTTCCCAATTATAATCAAAATATCTGATTCGGTTTTTACATCATTTATATCTTCAGTTTGACTCTCAACATCATAATCTTTAGATAACAATGTTCTTAACTCTTCCAACCATTTTTCGTTTGCGTCAGAATCTGCATAAATTATTGTTTTTGTATATGTATCTTCATCAGCATTACCTGTCTTTGAAACAACGTAGCTCTCATCTTCAAGTGTGGTTTTTACTGATGCTGCACGGCCCGCAACACCACTTCCGTTTTGAACTTCAATTTCATATAAGTCTTTTTCAACATCTTCAGGCGTTGGGGTTGGTGGAACTGCGGTTGGCGTAATTTGAACGAGAGTATTAGCAGGGGGAGTTGCTAATTTTTTTTGGCTTGATTGGTAATATAAATAAGAACCAGCTCCAAGAAGTGCCACAACTATGACTCCAATTAAAATTTTCCACATATTTTATAAGTTTTAAATTTATTAAACATTTAAATTATACTCTTCTTTATCTTAACATCCTGTTGAAAAACTGAGCAGACTGTCGCTTGTATTTTAGTATTACCATTCCACTCATTTTTATCAATATGATACATGGCATAGAAAGGATCGTCAACTTTAATCTCGTTCATTTTATCAGCTCCATTAAAAAACACCATTTCAACTGCTTTTTTACCAGAGACATCACAGGCTTTAAATTTTATGTGATTCTTATTTTTTCCCATATATATTAAATCAGACGCTTTTATCTTGCTTAAAAAAATCGGTCGTTGATTACCTATTCCAAAAGGTTCAAATAATGAAATTTGTTCGTATAGCTCTTGTGAAATTAAATCAAGTGGCATCTCAATGTCTGCAAAGTAGGTTCTCTCTAATAATTGATCATCAATTCTTACATCTGCAATTTGCAATAATCTTTTCTCAAACTTAAGTCTATTTTCAAGTGGAAGAGTAAAACCTGCTGCAGCTGCATGTCCACCAAAACCAGATAGAAGGTCCTTAAATTCTGCTAAAAAATCAGTGATATGAATTCCCGGAATGGACCTAACTGAGGCTTTATATGATTTTTCTGATCTCGTCATAACAATCGCTGGGCGATAATATTTATCAAGCAACTTAGACGCGATCAAGCCGATAACTCCTTCATGCCAACGATCATCATCAATTAAAATAATTTTTGGCAATTTACTAAGGCAGTCTATACGTAAAGCCGCTTCTTCAAAATTTTTTCTTACAATTTCCTGTCTTTTCACATTTAGATCTCCGACTCTTTCTGACAATTCTTGGGCTTTTTTTATGTTATTTGTGCAGAGTAATCTTAAAGCATCAAGAGCATCATCAAGCCTTCCCACCGCATTTATTCTTGGCGCAATAAGAAATCCGACATCATAAGTTGTAACTATTTCGTTTTTAATTTGAGAATCAATTAATAATTTTTTTAGACCCGGTCGGCCTGAACTTTGAAATTTCCTCAATCCATGATAAACAACATATCTTGCTATATCAGTCAAGGGCACCAAATCTGCAATAGTTCCTATTGAAGATAAAGCCAGATAGTCATTTAGAAAATTTTTATTAATCTTAATGATATTTCTTTCTGAGACCATTTTTATAAAGTTAACATCATGGCTTAACTTCTCAAAAATTTCCTTAGCCACAAAAAACGCCGTTGCCGAACCTGATAAAATTGGAATGTGAAAAATAGCACGCGCCTTATCAGGAATTTTATCTTGCTTATGATGGTGGTCTGTCACAACAATCGGTATGCCAAGATTATGTGCAAAATCAATTTGGTTTATTGCAGCAATACCGTGATCTACACTAATTATTAAACCGGGGTCATATTTCTCCTTAACTTTTTTAATACCAAGCTCTGAAAAGCCATATCCCTCTAATTTACGACTAGGTACATAAGGCACGACATCAAAGCCCAGTAAATATAATGTCTCCCATAAAATAGCTCCGCCTGTTATACCATCTGCATCATAGTCAGTATAAACAACAACTTTTCTTTTATTTTTATAGCAATCCAGCAGCAAGTCAATCAAGATCTGAATATCTTCATCTTTAAAACCGAAGTATGAAAGATTAAAACTTCGTGGTTGTGGAGGGTTGAGAAATATATTCTTATCTTTTATGTTTCTTTTTTGTAGTAAGATATCAACAACATCTTTTGCAGCTATATTATCTTTGTCTAAGAATGAACTTTGAACATTTACTATCATGGTAAACTTTTTTCAGTTGAATAATCTAAGCTACAAGTTGCGTCAATTTTTTTACCAAGAGAATTTACGGCATCGATAACATTGCTTGATTGAGCATGAGCATGATTAACATGTTTATGTAGTAATAAAATTGCCTCATCAACCTTGCTGAAGTCATTTCTCATACTTTGCAAAGAACGCATTATAGTATTTACTTCTTTATGAATTCTTTGTCCTTCAAGCGAAACTAAGATCACCTTTAAATAAGCATAAAAACTCATCGGGGAAACGGGTATTACTCTTAACTGACTGGCAAAATCATATAATTCTTGAGTATTTATAATTTCATAATAAACACTTTCTGCGGGAATATACATTAAAGCGTAGTCCATAGTTCCCTCAGATGGTAAGATATATTTTTTTGAGATTGAATTAATATGTTTTTTTACATCTCTTATAAAATCTTTTTTAAGAGTATTTTTTTCATCTTGGGATACAGAGTCACTTAGTGTTTTAAATGTTGCCATGGGAAATTTGGAGTCAATTGAAATCATTCCTTGTGATGTTTTTATTACAGCATCTACTCGCTCTCCTGATAAGAATTGGTATTGAAATATATATGCATCTGGAGGTAGGCTTTGGGCGAGCAACTCTTTTAATACTTGCTCGCCAATATTTCCTCTAAGTTTAGGCGATTGTAAAAACTCCTGAAGACTTTGCATTGACCGCCCAATTTCAGAAAACTCACCCAATGCTTTTTGAACGCCCATCATGGCAACGGATGCCTTGTCAAGTCTCTGATTAAACATATCCATATTCTGTCTAATCTTCTCATCAGTATGTCTTTGTGTAAGATTGGTTTCTTTTAGCCAACTTACAACCTCATCAGAGACACTGCTGTTTCTCTTAAGATCAAGAATCCACGTTCGAATTATTATAAGGCTTAATATAAAGAAGATAGCAAAAAAAATATAAGGTAAGAACTCCATCCAAATATTATACCAGTCCACCGTTATTTGAGAAGATTTTCGGTTTTAAAGAGTCTTGTGGCGATTCAGATTGATTGTTAAAGTCTTCGTCGTCTATCTCTGATTCATCATTTAAAACATCGTTAAAGTTTTCCTTTTCAACCTGCGGTAGGGGATTAGCTTGTTTAAAACTAGGCTGTTGGAATTGATTCATATTAAAAGGTGATCTTGATTGAAAAGGATTGCTGCCGAATGAATTTGCAGAGGGCACATTCATCTTTTTAACTGCTCCTATTTTAAGCAAGTGCGACAACGCTAAAAACGTATCAGAATTGGTTGAGAATGATGTAAACATATTTGTTGCAGATGCAATTCCATTGTATAAATTTGTTGCCATTGTTTTATCTATCTCAGTTTTCAAGACCAGTAAAATCTGCATAATCAGCTCAGAAGTTGAAGAGCTGTTTTTCACAACGTAATTAACTGCCCCGTAATTATTGTTAATGATATGTCTATCGATATTTATTATTGTTGAGGAGTCAAATTTAGATTGATTTTTCTGATATACATCACCTAACGAATTTAAATTTGGTGCATCAATAGCAATAATAAACTCGGCTTTTCCACCAGAGTATGAGAATTCAACATCTTTTGGTTGCATTTTATTAAAGCCTGATCTTGGCACAATCACTAAATTAAATCTGTTATTTTTAATATTATAATCAACCTTGTCAATCGCCCCCTCCTCATACGGAAACGATACCACCAAGCTGTCGCCGCCTGCATCAAGTGAGTTCATGAATTTATCAACACCTTCAATATTTGATTTTGGCTTTTCTACACAAACTAAAGACACTTGCTTGCCTATTTTTGTTAAACCCATATATAACGAAACCGCTGCAGAGACCGCATCCTCTGAAGGTCTTTGGGGAATAATAATTACACCTTGAGCTTTCTTGGTGATAATTTCTTTAATTTGAGATAATACAGCTTGAGCATCAATTTGAGGCTCGTTCATGGGCATCATAATTTAAATTATTTATTTACTATAGGGTATATTTTACCACATCACCAACCTTTATGTCAAGTTGAGGCGAAAATACCATACCACACTCTTGATCTTTTTTTACTTCAGTCACTGACTTTGCCCTTATTTTTAGTGATACAAGCTTTGATTTACCAGTCAGATTTTCACCTCGATAAACCTCAACCATATCGCCTACATTTACGCGACCCTTAGTGATTAAGGCTCCAAAAACTGTTTCACCTTCAATCACAAATGTGGCAAGAATCTTTGCCTGAGCTTTGAGGCTTTTTTCTTTTTGCTCTTTTTCTAAAAGAATATCGGCCACTTCTTCCAACTCATCAAGTAGCTCATAAATTATCTCATATGTTTTTATGATAACTTTTTCTTGCTTAGCCAGTGATCTTACCTCGGCATCATATGACACCGAAAAACCGATAACTATTGATTTTGTTGTCTTAGCAAGAAATATATCGGATCTGTTAATGGAGCCAACAGATGACAAAATAATTTTAATTAATGGGTTCTTCTCAAGCTGAGAAATTATTGCATCAAGCGTACCCTGAGAGTCAGCTTTTATTATGACTGCTAACTGCTTTTGTTCTTCTTGTTTTGAAAAAAGTGATTTAATATCAAAGACGGGTTGAGTTTTTTCTTCTTCCTTGATAGGCTTAACTTCTTGCTTAGAAGATGTTATAAGTGTGCCTACTTCTGGTAATTCAGAAAAGCCTAAAAGCTCAAACGGAGCAGAAGGTACCACCTCCTTAACTTGAACGCCTAAATCGTTTATCAGTGATCTGATTTTTACTGGTCCCTTATTTGTATATAAAGTATCTCCAACTTTTATTCTGCCATTTTTAATGATACAACTGGCAATAATGCCCCTCATATCTTTTTTAGTCTCAATAATGTAAGCGCTTGCCTCTTTTTCAATATCGTAATCTAATTTCAACTCTCCAGAAATCAACAAGATCGCCTCAAGAAGTTCCAAAATTCCGGTTCCTTCTTTTGCAGAGATAGGCATTGCAACAACGTTCCCGCCCATCTCCTCTGTTACAACTTCATGCTTTAACAAATCTCTTAAAACTTTCTTCGTATTTGCTGTTTCCATATCAACTTTGTTTAGCGCCACAATATAGGGAATTCCGGCAGTTTTTATATGTGCGATAGACTCGACTGTCTGAGGCATAACTGAGTCTGTCGCATCAATTATAAGAATAGCTATATCAGCAATATTAGCACCTCTTGATCTTAGCTTTGTAAATGCTTCATGACCGGGAGTATCAATAAATGTGATTTTATCTGTGTCATACCCTTTAATACCTGTTGAGATCTCGTAACCGCCAATTCTTTGAGTTATCCCCCCATGCTCTTTTGTGGCTAATCGTGATTTTCTTATCGTATCAAGTAGTGTGGTTTTACCATGATCCACATGACCTAAGATAGTAACAATTGGTGGACGTGTCAACATTAGTTATTATAAATTTTCAAAAAATTACGCCTGCGCCATTTCTTGCACTGTTTCGACAGGCTTCTTGTCCGCTTCAGCTTTTATGTCTTCTCCTGACTCCGAAACTTGATTGATATCTAAACTATATTCTGTTAATGAAGATGCTAAATTTACATTAGTCCCACCTCGACCTATAGCAAGTGGCGCCTGTGACTCAGCAACGGTAACTACTGCTTTTTTTGAGGTTTCATCAATTTTTATATTTTTTATCTGAGCTGGCTGCAGAGAATTTGTTATAAAAACAACGGGATCAGAGTTCCATGGAACTATGTCTATTTTTTCACGACCACCAAGCTCATCAGTTATCGCTTGAACTCTCATACCTTTTTGACCAACACATGCCCCAACCGGATCAATTCCAGATTGACTGCTATAAACCGCAATTTTAGCTCTTTCTCCAGCCTCTCTCACTACTTTTTTAATCTCCACAGAACCATTTGATATTTCTGGAACTTCTCTTTTAAAAAGTGCTTCAACTAATGCAGGGTCTTTTCGTGATAATAAAATTCTTGAAAAGCCATTTTTAGTAGTTCCAATTTCTTTTAATAAAAATATATATTTATCGTTTACATTATAATTTTCATTTTTCATCTGCTCTTCTCTTGGAAGTATTGCCTCGGATTTTCCAATATCAGCATATACCAGACTACCATCTCTGCGAATTATGCGCCCTCGGACTAAGGTGCCGACTTGATCTTGGTAATGAGAGATAACCATCTTTCTCTCAGCCTCTCTGATTTTTTGAATAACAACTTGCCGTGCTGTTTGAGCAGCAATACGACCAAAACCCGGCGGAGTGATATCTTTACCGTCTTTAAGAATTTGAGTTTCGCCGCTGTTAACATTAACTTTAACAGATATTCCGTTGTCATCTTCCAAATTTTCTGTAAAAAGCTCAGGATGCTCTTTTCTAAAGGCTGCTAAAATGGCTGCCTCCATAGAAGATACAACTTCACCAACACTTATGCCTCTTTCTGAGGCAACTTGATTAAGAGCTAATGCAAATTCGCTTTTTACTAATACCATAATGTAATTCTATCAAAAAAAAGCTAAAAATACAACGCAAGTAAAAGTGCCTCATACATCACATGTTTTTAAAAAAAAATAAGTTAATAATGTGTCGCGACATTTTTTATGCGAAATAAATATTTAAAAATGCCATACGTTTTTTCTGATTTATAGTTTAAAATGTTTTCCATCATGGCACAGTATATTTGTACAAATTGCGGCGAAGGTTCAGCTAGCTGGATAGGAAAGTGCCCGTCCTGTCAAGAATGGAACACTTTTAAAGTATTTAAAGAAACACCCGAAAATAGATCTAAAAAAATTGAGCCACTTTCAGTTAAACCTTTAAATAAGATAAAGGCCTTAGAGACAACACGAAAATCAAGTGGATTGTCTGAGTTTGATAGAGTTTTAGGTGGTGGGATTGTTGCTGGAGAGGTTTTATTATTAACCGGTGAACCGGGTATTGGTAAATCAACATTGTTACTACAGTCTTTAAAAAACTTTAAAACATTATATATTTCAGGAGAAGAGTCCGCGCCGCAAGTAAAAGATCGTGCTGATAGATTGAAAATTAATCTTGATAACTTTAATTTTTCTGACACTTTGCAGGTTGAATCCATAACAAATGGAGTTCTTGAAATGAAATCTAAGCCAGAAATTGTTGTCATTGACTCAATACAAACTATTTATTCTAAAGAGTTAGCTACAATTCCCGGAAATGTAGCACAGCTTAGAGAGTGCACCTCAAAACTTATAAGAGTTGCCAAGGAAAATTCAATTCCTATTATTATTGTTGGACATATAACAAAAGATGGCGACATAGCGGGACCAAAAACTTTAGAGCATATGGTTGATGCCGTCTTAGTTTTTGAAGGTGACAAAATCTCTAATTTTAGAATTTTGAGAGCTCAAAAAAACAGATTTGGCTCAACTGATGAGATTGGTATATTTGAGATGATAGATATTGGATTATCAGAGATATCTAGCCCCCAAGCATTTATAGATAACCAACATCAAGAAATTGTTCCCGGAAAAGCAACAATTGGAGCCATGGAAGGAAAAAGGCCTTTATTTTTTGAGATACAGTCACTTGCCACGCCATCATTTTTGCCCGTACCGCGGAGAGTTATAAAAGGAGTTGATTATAATAAAGTATTGCTGCTTGTGGCAGTTATTGAAAAACATTTAAAAATACCTCTTTTAAAATATGATATATTCGTAAATGTAGTTGGCGGAGTGCAGATAAAGTCACCTTCAGCAGACTTAGGCGTTGTTGCCTCAATTATATCTTCAGTCAAAAATTTACCCCTCAAAGAAACATGCATATTTACGGGAGAAGTTGGATTGCTTGGTGAGATAAGAAAAAGCGCCGGTCAAGAAAAAATTTTAAAAGAGATTGCCAGATTAAACAATCATACTTCATACTCATCCTTAAACTTAAAAAATGTTAAAAACCTTATTGATTTATTTTAAAAAAATTTTTATTCAAGAATATATTCTATAATCTCCTGCGATTGCTTGCCATTTGCTCCCACAATATCGATCTTTAAAATATTTTTACCTTTTTTTAATGGGAAATCATATCTGAACAAACCCTCTTTATCGGGATAAATTATTTCATTGTATATTGTGACAACTGATTGTTTATCCGTTTTACCGGTTACTGATATCCTCTCAAGATTTCTAAAAACTCTTTTTTCAGGTGAAATGATTATAAGTGACGGCGGCACCATATATTTATAAAACTGAAAGATAAAATACGAAAGAAATAATACAAATACGCTTGTTAAAGCGATTATAATAATCTTTTTTGTTTCCGGTAAAAGCTCTAAGGACTCTATTTTTTTATTAAATGAATGTGCTTCCTGTTTTACAAAGTCTCGCCTAAAGTAAGCTAATGTTTTTGTATCATCTACACCTAAATATCGAGAATAACTTTTTATTACTCCAGCAATGTAAACTGAGGATGCAAATATTTTCCAATTATTTTCTTCAATGGCGGATAAGTATTTTTTTCTTATCTTGGTCATAGCTTCTACCTGATCGAGCGTGAGATTTTTCTCTAACCGCCTATTCTTTAACAAGCTTCCCGTCGTAATCATAAATGGATGTTTCTATCTTAAATATCTAAGAAATTAAGGATCACGCATTTGAGCGACCAGTATATTCTCCAGTTTCAGGATTAAGTGTAATTTTTTCACCCACTTTAATAAACAGTGGCACCATGACTTTAGCACCTGTTTCAAGCTCAGCT
>JBIKWE010000057.1:0-4797 GCA_044356445.1 Limisphaerales bacterium
TGCCGGTTCACCACCGGGAGGACAGCTGATGTTAACAACTGATGTAGAAAATTTTCCGGGTGCGCCAAAAATTATGGGCCCTGATTTGATAATGACTTTACGAGAACAGACAAAAAGTTTTGGTACGGAAATAATTGATCAAAATATCACTAAATTGTCAAGACTTAAATCAGGAAATTTTAAAGTAACTGCTGAAAAAGAGGAATTTGAATCTGAATCATTACTACTTGCAACAGGTGCCAAAGCACTATGGCTACAACTTGAGTCAGAGGAGAGATTAAGAGGAAAAGGAGTGTCAGCATGCGCCACATGTGATGGATTCTTTTTCAGAGGTAAGAATGTGGCTGTGGTAGGCGGCGGAGATACAGCACTTGAAGAGGCGCAGACATTGACTCGATTTGCTAATAAAGTTTATTTAATTCATCGCAGGTCCTCATTCAGAGCCTCAAAAATAATGCAGGATAGAGTTTTTCAAAATAACAAAATACAGCTCATTTTGGAAAATGAGATAACAGAGGTGTTAGGACGAGATAAAGTGGAGGGCTTGAAGCTAAAAAATGAATTTAACGGCGCAAATATACTTAAGGTTGATGGGCTGTTTGTTGCCATAGGCCATGTTCCAGATACGAATTTGGTTCGCGGGCTTGTTGAGCTTGATGAAAAAGGATATGTGCTTACATCTCTAATGGCCGGCTTAGAAAGTCAAAAAGATAACGGAAAACAAATTAATCTTAAAAAATTTAACCCAGATTTTCCAACAATGACATCGCTTGACGGCTTGTTTGCAGCTGGAGACTGTGTTGATCACATATATAGACAAGCAAGTGTTGCCTCAGGAATGGGGGTTATGGCATCCTTAGACGTCGAGCGTTATTTATTAGATTGAATTACATTATGAAAAATAACACAAACGAAATGCTTCAAACAGCCATATCCTTGGTTAAAAAAGCGGGCAAAGACTTAAATATTGATATAGCTAATATTGAATCTTTTATTCAGCCCGATAGAATAATTGAATTTAAACTGCCTCTTAAGCTTGATTCTGGAAAAAACATGGCTTACACCGGTTTTAGGTCGCAGCATAATAATGTTAAGGGGCCGTATAAGGGTGGTATTAGATTTCATCAAAATGTTTCAAGAGAGGAAGTTGTGGCGCTATCTTTGCTTATGACATTAAAAACAGCGCTAGTTGATTTACCGTTTGGTGGCGGCAAGGGCGGCATAATTGTAGATCCTAAAAAATTAACGCACGCTGAGCTTGAGCGGTTGAGTCGTTTATATGCCTTAAAACTGGCATATTTTATTGGTGAAAACACAGATATTCCGGCACCCGATGTTAATACGAATGGTCAGATTATGCAATGGATGCTTGATGAGTATCAACTTATTAAGGGCAAGTCTGAACCGGGAGCATTTACCGGAAAAGCTGTTTCAAGGGGTGGGTCCTTGGGGCGCACCGAAGCAACTGGATATGGTGGCGTTATCGCTTTGTGTCGATACGTAGACAAATTTTTAGGTGACAAGCAGAGTGCAATGAGTATTGCTATTCAAGGTTTGGGTAATGTTGGGTTTTACTTCATGGAAGGCCTAAAAAATAAATCTTTTAAAATTACTGCCGTCTCTGATTCAACCGTTTCCTTAATTTGTAAGCAAGGTTTAAATAAATTTATTTCAGATATAGCGTCATATAAATCTAAAAATAAAACTCTAAAGGGCTTTTCTAACAGTATAAAACAGAACGATATTGAGATTATCGAGCAAACCTCAGATGCGATTTTATACGAAGATGTGGATATTTTGGTGCCTGCTGCTCTTGAATCGGTGATTACTGAAGATAATGTTCATAAAATAAAAGCCAAAATTATTGTTGAGATGGCCAACGGACCTATAACAGATAAGGCTCAAAACGCTTTGAATGAGCGTAGCGTTGCAGTTATCCCAGATATTCTTGCAAATTCTGGGGGAGTTATTGTTTCTTATTTTGAGTGGGTCCAGTCAAGATCAGGTTATTATTGGCCTAAGGACGAAGTTTTATCAAAACTTGAGTCAAAAATGTCTGATGCATGTCTTCAGGTTTTTGAATATTCCAAGGTAAAAAAGATAGATTTAAAATCATCTGCGATTCAAATAGCCTTAATGAGGTTGATTTTGCCTCACTGATTAAATTTTTTCCCTATGGAAGATATTGTTTCATTCTTGCTTTTCTTTAAAAAATACATATTTAAGCGCGTTCTTGATTTCGGCCAAAAGATAGAGGTGCTCAAAAGCTTTTTTGTGGCAATTCTTATTGTAAAGCGGGGAAAGTATACCAGTTCTTTTTTAAATACATCTTTTCTAATTCTTATCGTGACCATTCTTATTGCTGGTCCAACTCTTGCTGAAAATAATCCTTTTGTATCTGATAATCAAGAAGAGGAGAGCTATTTTCAAACGGCAAGTATAGGCATAGACCCATTCGACAATCCAATTACCACAGTCGAATCTGAAAAGCCTCGTGATAAAGTCGTCTCACATACGGTTTCCTCAGGCGAGACGTTGGGTTCACTTGCTAAAAAGTTTGACGTAACTATTGATACCATAAAATGGGCAAATAATTTAAAATCAGACACTATAAAACCCGGTCAGAAATTGAATATCCCTCCGGGAACGGGTGTGGTGCATAAGGTTGTTGCCGGAGAAAGCATATATTCAATTGCCAAAAAATATAAAGTAGACGCCCAGAATATTGTAAATTTTCCGTTCAACGATTTTTCAAACTTTGAAACTTTTCAATTGACTTTGGGACAGACATTATTTGTTCCTGACGGAGTAATTGAAGAGGCTCGGCCCAGTCAACCAAGAAATTTCAGGTTTGTGGCAAAGGCTCAAGCTGGCGTTTCCGGCACATCTTCCTTTATCTGGCCAACTTCAGGCAACATTACTCAGTATCCTGTTGGGTATCATATGGCGCTTGATATCGCAAATAGGTCTGCCCCAGCAATTATTGCCTCAGATACTGGCACGGTTATATACACGGGCTGTTTAACTTGGGGTTATGGATGCCACGTGATTGTAGATCATGGCAATGGTTATCAGTCATTGTATGCCCATCTTTCAGCTATTGATGCATCAGCCGGTCAAGTGGTTGGCAAAGGTCAGCGGTTGGGTGTTATGGGTTCCACAGGACGATCAACGGGAACCCATTTACATTTTGAAATTCGCCAGAGTGGCAGACTCCTTAATCCACTTAGCTTTTTGCAATAAGTTAAAATATATGGCTTCAACTTATTTTAAAGGTACAGTGATAGTAATTACAGTTTTAATTATGTTTGCGATAAATTATTATGATGAATTTTTTTCAAAAGAGAGAATTGTACTTTGCGGTGGAAACAAAAAACTAATTTTCATTCATAAATATGAAAATAATTACACTTTATATTCTGAGGGTGATCCAAAGCGAACTTTAGAGTGCATTAGTGAAGGCATTCCTTTTTATAAGCGGGAGCTTAGTTTTAAATCTGAAGACTTAAAGTTGTCACAAATAATTAACAAACGATATAAGCTAAAAGATTCTGACGAACAAAATAAATCTAATTCAATTGTCGCGTCGACTAATAACTATTCGTATATTGTGAACGTAAATAATGAAAGATATATTGTATTTATGAAGCCACTAAAGACTAATTTTAATATAAAAAAGATAACAGAGCAGGGTAATATGACAAAGGCCTTTTTCTTGGGCGATGAAAATACGACTGAAACAATTCTGTTAAGTCGTTTCTTAAAACACAAAAATATAGTAAGCACCACAATTGAAGATGGAAGTACTGTCAAAATTGATTTAAATTAAGCCATCTTTGAGGTTAAGATATCTCTGATCTCATGGAAAATATTTATTGCCTCAAAGCCAATCCATTTATCACCCACAAGCTCCTTTGGTAATCCCGGATCTGTATTTAAAACGTCCACGTATGAATTAAATACTTGGGTCATTTTGAGAGTGTTATCACTTGCATTTGATAAAATCTCATGCCACTTCTTAAATAAGGATTTGTACTGACTTTCAAGTTTTTTAAGCTCCCAAACTTTTTCAATTAAAATCTCTTCATTTCCAAAAACATGCATAGACTCAAATGCTTGAACGAATTTTTCTTCCTCTTTCTGTTCTATAAGGCGCCTTAAAGGAGCTATGATTGGATGAGGTGTAATCCAGAATGATCTATGCCAAGGTCCAAGTCCCCAGCCTGAAACCTCACGCCTTAATCTATCTCTTAGCTCCCTCTTTTTTTCAGGTATCTCGTATGATAATATGCGAAATTGATTGTCCCATCTTTCCTTTGTGAAGCGAAAAAAAGGAAACCTCAAGCATAATTCGGTAAACCCTTTGTCGGTTAAAGAGTACAGATCTGCGTTGTCTTCAAGTTCATTTTTTACTCTTAAGATGCAGCCATCAATCTCAAGCTGATATATTGCGCTTTCAGTTTTACGATTTAACTCTAGCCCGAAGGCTTTAGATTTGGGGGATTTAAGATCAATTGGATTACTATGTTGGTCTTCAAGCAGTTGCATTGTGAGTAATACTTGCGTTCGTCTATCTTTTATTCCCATGGCGTCATGCTATCAAATTAATAAACGTCTGTCAATAGATTAAGTATTTGGGCTTTTAAATACATTACTAAGGTTGAAAATAGGTATTAAGGCTGTCACTTAACAAAAACCGTTGCTAATTATAAATAATTCCAATATAGACTGTTAAGAAGCTCTAATAAAGGATACATGAGGCTTTAGCAAGTTGTAAAAGGCTGACATTATTTTCGT
>JBIKWE010000058.1:0-4722 GCA_044356445.1 Limisphaerales bacterium
TTTCTGCAAATACTTTAGAAAATTCAAAAAAATATTCGTTAGAAAATACTTTGAAAGCTTTTAAAAATGTAATTTTTGAAAAATGAAAAAAGAACCTTTGGTGTCTGTGACCATTCCCTCCAGAAACAGTGAAAAATTCCTAGATAAATGTCTTGAGGCGATAAATTTACAAACTTACAAGAATATAGAAATAATTATTGTTGATGGTAACTCCAAAGATAAAACTAAGCAAATTGCTGAAAAATATAATGTTAATGAATTTATAAATTACGAATATGCTTTATTGGGTGCACGATTCGAAGGAGTTAAAAAATCAAAAGGTGACTTAATCCTTCTTCTTGATAGCGATCAAATTCTTGAAGATTCTGCCATCGAAAGAGCAGTAAAGCAAATGGAAAAATATGATGGATTAATATTGGAAGAAAAAGTTTATAATAATAAAACTTTTATTGAAAAACTTTTTAAATTGGACAGAGAATTAGTGCATAAAGTTAAGGACTTTAGCCCGTATACAGGGGTAATGTTACCAAGATTTTATAAAAAAAATGTACTGGAAAGTGCTTTTAATAACATTCCTAAAGACTTACTGAGAAATGTTGGTGGACAAGATCATGCAATCATTTATTTTGAGGTTTGGAATAAAACTCAAAGAATTGGTTTTTTGGAAAATGCTGTTTTTCACATAGAGCCTAGTGATTTTAAAACTATGTGGAAGAAATTTTATAGGTGGGGCTACACAAGCACTAGTGCACATCATGGTAAATATGAAGAAATGTTAAGAAAAAAAGAACGATTTAGAAAAGGATTATTTCAGAAGGACAACATTAAAGAAAGTTTTGCTTCAATCTTACTATTACTTATTAAAGGAATTCCCTACAAATTAGGATATTTAGTTGGAAAATATGTATCAAAATAATACTGCTCCTCTTGTAACAATAGTTATTCCAACACAAAATAGGAATATTCAATTAAAGAAATTATTAAATTCTATTGAAAAATCTACTTTTAAAAATTACGAAATAATAATTGTAAATGACTCAAAAGAACCTCTAATTATAAACAACAACCTAATTTTAAAAGTTATAAATAACAATTCTTCTAGTGGATTGGCTTATTCTAGAAACTCTGGTGCAAAATATGCTTCTGGAGAATATGTATTATTTATTGATGATGATAATCAAATTGATAAAAATATGATTAAAGAATTAATTCAACTTATTAGAAGCAACAATTTGATTCATGCTGTTGGCCCAATAACTTATTACAACAAATCAAAAAATAAGCTATGGTTTGCTGGAGCAAATTATAATTTTTATACCACTAAACCCAAATTCTTTACAGTCGAAGACTTTTCGGAAAAAAATTCAATTAGTGTTGGCATAATTCATAATTGCTTGATGGTTAAAAGATCATCTGGAGAAAAAGTAGGCTGGTTTGATGAATTTATAAATATGGGTGGAACTGAATTTGATTTGTTAATGAAGATTCGAAAATTAGACACTAATATATTATTTAAAATATCAAAAAAAGCTATATGCTATCATGATATTGATTTACCGACTAAAAATTTTTTCAGAAACTTAGGATTTAATAAGTCTCAAAGGGTCTATTATTTTCAAAGAAATCGTGCTGTTTTCATAAAGAAGTACGGCAATTGGGCACATAAATTATTACTTACATATATCAATTATCCCATTTTTCTTATAATTTATGGATTAATCTTTTTATATTATAGAAAGTATAATTATTTTTTAGCTCAGGGCAGAGGAGTTTTTGATGGATATAAATATTTAATAAAATAAAAATGTGTGGAATCCTAGGGTACATATCTAAAAATAATAATATTAAATTTACAGAATTTGAAAAATCTCTTAGTAGATTGTCTTTGAGGGGCCCTGATGGCCAAGGATATTCTGAAAATATTTTAAAAAACAATAGTGTTCATGTTCGCTTAGGACATCGCAGACTTGCAATAATTGATCTTTCAAATGCAGGCAAACAACCAATGTCTGATAGAACTGGAATGTATGAAATTATTTTTAATGGTGAAATTTATAACTACAAAGCTATTAAAAGAAAACTTCAGGAAAAAGGTTATGTATTTAAATCTAACTCTGATACTGAAGTTTTATTATATGGTTATATAGAATACGGTAAAAAAATTCTCAGGGATATTGAGGGAATGTTTGCATTTGCTATATACGATAAATTAAATAATATTATTTTTTGTGCCCGAGACCATTTTGGAAAAAAACCATTTTATTATTTGTTTGATAATGATCAGTTTATCTTTGCATCAGAATTAAAGGCCATTTCGTCCTTCAAGTCGTTGAAATTGAATATAGACCTTTCATCCATAAATAAATTTTTATTTTATGGATATATCCCATCAAATCATACAATTTATCGTAATATTCATAAACTTCCCCCAGCTTCATATCAAATTTTTGACATCACATCATGGAAACTTCATTCTCAAAAAAGATATTGGGACATAAATAGAATAGAAGTCAACTCTAATATATCCGAAACCGAAGCTCTTATGTCTTTAGATTCATTGTTAGAATCTTCAGTCAAGAAAAGATTAATATCTGATGTGCCCCTCGGTGTATTTTTAAGTGGTGGCGTAGACAGTAGTCTAATAGCAGCTTATATGAAAAAGTTAACTCAAGACGTCACCAGCTTTACAGTAAATTATAGTAATTATAAAAATGATGAAACTCAATTTGCCGAGAAAGTTGGTGAATTTCTGGATATTAAAACTCATTTTAGAGAATTTAAAGACTTAAAAGTAAAAAAATATTTTCAAGAGATAACTGAATATATGGATGAGCCTATGGCAGATCCGGCAATACTTCCACTTTATTTCATAGCAAAAGCAGCAAAATCCCAAATTACAGTAGCACTTAGTGGCGATGGGGGTGATGAGATTTTTGGGGGTTATCCGAAATATATTGCCCAGATCGCTGCAGAGAGATACAAAATATTCAAACCACTAGTTTCTGTTGCTGATTATTTTATAAATAACTCGTCCCTAAAAAAATTTAATACCGGGGTTTCTCTACCATTTCACATCCGTCAGTTTTTATATGGAAGCGGTAGCTTTTTACCAAACGAAGTTTCGAAATTAATTGGAAAAAAAGTTAATCTTGATGAAATTTTTGAGGACGCTAAAGTGTATGATGATAAATTTAAAGATAAAGACATTATAAATAGATCACTATATCTTGATTCAAGAATACAGTTGCCCGACTGGTATATGGTGAAGGGTGATCGTGCCACTATGGCAGCATCTCTTGAAATGAGAAATCCTTTTCTCGATAAGTCACTTGTTGAGTATGCATTTACTTTGAAAGGGTCATTTAAAATAAAAGGTATTGAAACTAAATATCTTTTAAAGAAATTAGCATCAAAATACTTACCACGCGAAGTAATATATAGAAAAAAAAGAGGTTTTGCGGTACCATTAGATCACTGGTTAATAAATATACTCAAAATTAATACTTACACTCCAAAAAGTAAATTTATGAAAAAAAACTTCAATCAAGATTTCATCAATTATTTAAAAATAAACATAAATGAAACAAATGATATAAAGTATAAGCTTTATCGCTTATATATATTAGATAATTACCTTTATACACATGAATAGAAAAACTTTTAATAAATATCTTGAAGTTTGTATAAAACTATCCAAAGATTTTAGCTACAAACACCCTTCTCTGATGCACGCAAAAAACAAACTCGTTAATAAAATGAATAATGAGATTTTATATCAAAATTTTTCTTTTGTTGAGGATAAAATAAAAAATGCTAAAAGTATTCTTGATTTTGGTTTTGGTATGGGAGATAAAGCTATAATTTTACGCGAAATAAATAAAAATGCCAAAATTAAGGCTCTAGACACAAGAATACACAACGATATAGACGACAAAGTTCATAAAACAAAAGAACTTCAGAAAGAATTAGAGACATTTATAAAGTTTGTGGGTTTTAAAAAAGGTATCGAATATATTTACTATTTGGGGAAAGATATACCATTTGCAGAAAATAGCTTTGATCTGATATTTGCCTACGCAGTTATTGAACATATTGCACCCGAAAATCGTCCTCATATCGTCAATGAACTATATCGAATATTAAAGCCAAATGGATATTTATTAGTTACTAGACTGCCAAGGTATTATTCAATTATGGAATATCTCGCAAGGAAATTTAATATGGAAGCACATCCATGGGTACTTAAAAAACAGGAAGTGTATAATTTGTTTCAAGATAAATTTAGCATCGAGAAAATTAAGATGATGGATTCAACTTTCTGTTTTCCTACAAAAGTAACTAATTTATTATATCCGTTACTAATTGTTATTGATAATATATGTACATTCAGTCAGATAAATTTTTGGGCACACGACTACTCTTTAATATTAAGAAAAAAAAATAAATGAAAAAATATACATCACACATCTTAAATGAAATCCAAACAGTTCTTGCAAAAATAGAAGATAAGGAAATCAGTGAACTTGTAAATCAAATTATTTCTGCAAATAAAATTGTGTCTATCGGAGCAGGGCGAGTGGGTTTGTCTGCCAAAGCTTTCGCTATGAGATTGGGCCATCTTGGCAAAAAGGCATTTTTTCTAGGAGACTCTACGGTTCCAGGGATAAAAAAAGGTGATTTATTGATTGTAGCTTCAGGTTCTGGTGAAACTCAAACGATTTT
>JBIKWE010000059.1:0-4662 GCA_044356445.1 Limisphaerales bacterium
TTTTGCGAAGAACTCTTATTGGTCCACAAAAAGATGACTACATTATTTTAATGAATAAAAACGAAAGAGCGCAGGAAGTAAATCTTTTTGGCTCGCGAAGCGAGCAAAGGATGGCTCTTTTTTGGCTCAAGCGAAACGAGCTTTTGTATTATGAGAAAAATTCTGGTATGAGACCAATTCTCTTGCTTGATGATATTTTTTCAGAACTTGATGATGAAAACAGAGAGCTGGTGATGAAGGTTGTTGCCACCTATCAAACTGTGGCAACAACCACAGAAGAGGAAGTGAAAGATTTATCTCTTGTGCCAGAGGTTATAATTAGACTGTAGATAAAGATCTTTCGCTTATATGTCTTGAAATTTGGTCAATCAACCGACTTGACATGATCATTTGATTAGATAAGAATCCATTTTTTTTGCAAAACTCTAAATCCATACATGACAAAAATAACTCATCATTTGTGCTAAATCCAGGAAGTAATAACTTTTCAAAAAATTCAATTTTTTGCTGAAATGTCAGGGTGTTGTTGTCTCCTTTAAAAAAACCAGTTCTTGCAAATCTTTGAAGAGTTGAAAGATAATCATCTTTAACACCTTCATCCATGCCGGCAGATGAGGCAATCCATTTATCTTCAACCACTGTTGGAGTATGAATGGTTATTTGTTTTTCATAGCCCACCAAATGTTTTTGAGTAATGGTTTTTTGTACTGGTGCATGAACCTCAACTCCCTGAGTATAGATATCGCAAAGAGACTTTGTAAGAGTTAGAGTATCAGCGATATCATCAATCATATAAGCTGGATTATTAATATTAGGTTCACGGCTAAAAAGTATTGCCGCAAATTGCTTATTTTTCTCAGTTATTGATTGTGCAAATATAATTTTGCTTTTTAATGTTTCAAGTAACTCAGGGTGGTGACTGAGTAGGTACTTAATAACAAAATATAATGGAACAATGCCTCCGTTTAACGGAACAACAACGTCTTTGTTGGGGTCATTTTGAAATGCCTGAACGAAAACGTCAGCCATTTGGCGCATAACTGTTTCTGCGTCAGAAAGTTTGGGAATAAGCTCGTAAGTGGTTTGTGGATTTTCTGGGTTGTGCAAATTTTCATTTTTACTCATTAGTTTTAGATTATAAGTTAATGTTGACGGTTCACTTTACTTTTTTGATTAAAAAATATGTATAAATCATAGCCTTGCTCAAAAATGCTATAATAACCTTTGTTTTTGAATAAGAAAAAGGAGAGGTGACAGAGCGGTTGAATGTACCGGTTTCGAAAACCGGCGTGGGGCAACTCACCGGGGGTTCGAATCCCCCCCTCTCCGCCAGCTGGAAAAATGTCCTTGTTAGCTCGCCCGAGGCTTAGGCTCGCCAGCCGATTTTAAGCGCAAATTGGAATTTTTTATCTTTCAAAATGAAGTTCGAGCCAATATTTTTTCGGGTTCTTTGGCAGTTTTCTAATCCGAAAGGGTCGCTTCTGCGGATGGGCAGAAGGGGGGTCTGAGAGGAATTCCGCCTCGCCCTTCAACTATATTTTTTGCCCTTTGTTCTGATGTAAAAAAGGAAGCGTGCAAAAACATCGCATACGCAGGAACATTATGTGCTCTATTGAATGTAATTTAAAAATTTAATCACATTTGATTTAGATTTAATTAAAATTATAAGTTCTACAACTTTAAATTTGTACTAACTCTCAAATTGATTTTTCATACACAATGTTAATTGATACAAAATTTAATTTTTATTCCGATTCAAAAGGAGGTGATCCTGATCTTGTTAGTCCAACTCTTAAGAGATATCACCAAATTCTGTGGAGTAAAACATTGCCAAACGGTAAAAATTTTACTTTAGAAAATAAGAAAGGTTCGTACTTATACCACAACTCAGAGCTTGGAGAATTTTTCTTAGGAAGCGATGCAATTTCATATTCATACAAAAATCAAAAAAGAAAAAGCTGGTTAATTTGTCAGGTGCCAAATGAAGCAGAAGAGCTTTTTAAAGCAATTTCTTGCATAGGTTCATATATCATTTTTCCAAACAAACAAATAAATAGAAAAAATACCATAAATCAAGAACGTGGATTTAATAAATTGATAGATGACAGATTCGATTTAACACTTGAGTGTATTCGCTTATTTTATCTTGGAAAAGTTAATCCGCTATACGATGTCTTTAATAGGTATAAAGACTTTTTTAATTTATTTGTTGATTTTAACGGTTATATAAATTTCTTTTTACTGCAAGATTTAATTGAAAATGGAAATATTAAATTTTATCTGCCCTTTGATAAGTTTAAAAAACCACATTCATTCTTAAGTATTGATGAATATCTTGCTTATAAGGCAAATGTAATTCATTTCGTCAAATCAAGAAATAAGAGAATAAAAGATTATGAAAAAGCTCTAAATAAAAAAACCATAAAAATCCCCCACCTTTAAAAAATTGTTTATAATAAAGCATATGAAAAATATTTTTTATTTTGGCGAAGTGGTAAAAAAATATGATGTTAGAGTTTTAAATGAAAGAGAGTTAAGAGCAGGTGCTGGAATTTTGTTTCTTTTTGGCATTATTTCTTTTATGAATGCATTTCTAATTTCTAATTTTTATTATCTAAAAATTTTCATAACCGCATTTTTAATTGATTTTGCAGTGCGAATTTTTGTTAACCCAAAATATGCCCCATTTTTAATTCTTGGTCGTTTTTTTGTGCAAAATCAGGTTCCTGAATATTCCGGCGCAGCTCAGAAAAAATTTGCATGGAGCTTGGGATTGGGCCTTGCAACAATTATGTTTTTTGTTGTAGTTGTAAACAATATCGAAGGATTACTTAACTTAATTTTATGTATTTTATGTCTTACTTTATTATTTTTTGAGTCGGTATTTGGTATATGTTTGGGTTGTCGTATATATAATTTTGTAAAAAAAGAGAAGCCACAACTATGTCCCGGGGGAGTTTGTGAGATACATGTTAAGGAGGATATACAAAATATAAGCTCCACTCAGGTTATTGTTTTTTTCATATTTATATTTTCACTTTTTTTAACAAGTAATATTTTTAATTAATTATTTAATTATTCTTCAATTAATTTTTTCAACTTTTCACGAGAAAAAGAAGAGATACTTGTCTTAATTTAAAAAAATTAAATACGATTAATTGTATCCTTTTTAAATTTTTTAAATTAAATTAATGTTTATACAAAAAAATATTCCAAATCCATTTAACAAGAATTCAGATAATTTTGATTTAGCAAAAAAAGCAGAACTAATTAAAGAAAGCTTGAGTTTTTTTGTTATTTTTAAAAATATTTTGTTTTTGGCTTTAATTGGGATTGTGTTGGTTTTGCATTTTAAGGTCTCAGCAGAGATTATCTTAGTCTTTTTTGGTACAGAGATGCTCGTTAATTTAATTGCTTTTTATCTTAAGGTAAGGGAATTTAAAGCAATTTATAATATAGATGCACAAGATGTCGCCAAGAGCTATAGGAGTCTTTTGATTACAAACGAATATTGGGAACTTATTAAATCTATTTTGGGCTTGATTGGAAAATCTATAAGCATAGCTTTTATTCTTTTTTTCTTCTCTTCAGAAATTGCTTATATTTCTATAAGTAATTTTATTAATTTACCTTTAAATGAGACGTCGTTTAGGTATTTGCTTTTTGGTTTTATAGCAATTCAAGTTATTAATTTTATTTTGAAATTGGTCAGATACATATGGATTAAAAATCTTAAAGATTTTAAAGATTTTGCTCAAGTTAATCAAGAGTATATTCTTATAGAGAAAAAACTTGCAATGATGAAGTTTATTCCAACAATAAATGTAATATTATTGGCATTTTTTCTTTTAGGAATTCCTTTTTGGGTATTAATTTTATTTGCAGCTTTGGCATTAATTATGGTGTTATTGTCAATTGTTGAGTTTAATAGAATAAAAAATATCAAAATTGAAAATAATGAGCACGTTGCCCCTGTTGTGCAAAATATAGCCGTAAATTATCAAGATGAGCAGATTACGTGTGCTGTTTTTGGAGTATTAAAAATAGCTTCAGGATTTAAGGATTTTTTTAGGATAACGGGATATTCCTATTTAGGTGCCGGCAAGAATAAAGATCCTGAAAATACTTTATTCGTTACAAATTACAGATTGATTCTATTTTATATTCCGGCAACAGGAGGTGACAATATAAGCGATAATACAGATTATGTTTCTCAAAATTTCTTTTTTAACAGAGGGGAAATAAGAAAAAACGGAGAAGAAATATTAAGAACATACACATTGTCACAGATAATTTCAAATTCAAGATTGCAAATTTTATTTAACGAAATAAAGTTGATAAAGCTAAAACAAAACAAAATTATTATTGAAAAAAATAACGGTGAAAAACTGGCTTACATGTTTATGGATAAAGAATATTTTGAGAGCCTAAAAAATTCTTTAAACATAATGGGGATAATCCCTAAAACAATAGTAATATAATCATATTTATGATAACTGTTTTATTTTTTTTGATTGGTTTTTATATCCTTTTAAAGGGAGCGGATTTTTTAGTTGAAGGGGCGTCTTCAGTTGCCAGAAGATTTCAAATTGCGCCAATTGTAATTGGTTTGACAATTGTTTCTTTTGGAACTTCTGCTCCAGAATTCATTATTAATATTTT
>JBIKWE010000060.1:0-4618 GCA_044356445.1 Limisphaerales bacterium
AAGCAGGTGAAGAATTGTTATTTTGTAGCGCAACACGAATAGTATCTATGGAGATATGTACTCCATTGATTTTTTTTGCAACAGCTTGACTTAAAACAGTTTTTCCTGTTCCTGAACCGCCTGTGATAAAAAATATCATTTGCAATTATATTATAATCAATTTGTATGATTTTACTCTTGGATTGGGATGGTACATTATGGAATTCGAAAGTTTTTCAACAGCAAATCTTTAAAGAACTACATGAGAGATTCAATATCACTTCAAAAATGGTTCACGATGTTCTTGATAAATATAGTCATGATTTGATAAATCCTATTGACTTTAGTCCAAAATCATTTTGTAAATTTTTATCGGTGTCTTTTACGATATCCGAGTCATCTTTAATTGATATTTTTTTAGAAAATGAGCAAATTTATAAAAAATCACTGTATAAAGATACAGAGGAATTTTTAATTTTTTTAAGCAAAAAAAAAGACACAAAGATCGGCATTTATTCTGAAGGCGTTATCTCATTTCAAGAAAATAAAATTGTAAAGTCGGGCATGTTTAAATATTTTGATCCTTCTCTAATTTATATCTTTAAAAGAAAGATGGAAAAAGGAGTGTTGGATACAATTCCAAAAGATTCTTTGATTATAGACAATAAGCAACATATAGTTGATGAATTAAATAAATTCGGATTCAACGCCAAACTTATAGATCGTCCACGACAGACTTTATTTGATGTTTTTATTGAATTTTAAGGATAAACTTCTCATCTCACAATAATTGCGGTCTCTTTATGAAAAAATTCGAACTATATTTCAAAGGTAGCGCGGCAAGCGCCCCCACCCGCTTGCCGCGCTACCTTTACCGCTCGGCTTTAGGCCTCGCTTATTTTTTGCGCGCGCGATTTTCTCGCCCTTTGGGTGAGTTAGAAAAGGAATTTTGTATCGACCGCGTTTGGTATTTCTACCACCGCTTTATTTGTCATCTCGGTCAGCAATACTGTATAAGTTTGTGTTACACCTTCGTCGTACCCGGGGACAAAAACTCCTCCGGCAATGCCCCATTGAGATTCCGGATTTCGCGGTTCGCCTGTGTAGTATTCCAGCACCACGAGATCATTGTTAATTTTGTATGATTTAGTTAATTTATAGCCTGTCTTTGTAAAACTGGAATTTCTATATTGATCTGCTTTATAATTCCACTCAGGAGTTGATTGTTTAACTCCAACTATCGCAGTGTACTCATAACAAAATGACATATATTTTATTTCAAGCGAATCACAGTTAAGATTCAAATTATATTGATTATTTTCTGGTGGAAGTGGTTGATCAGATTTTATATTAGTTCTAACCACCTCTTTTTGAAGAGATGCATCAAAAAGCAAAATCTCGGCAGGAAAAGTCGTATAACGTCCTGAATTATCTGGACTTTCGTCTGAATAAAGAATGATTCCGAGATAATTTCCATCTTTAGACCATGTCGCTCTACTAACAAACTCATTTGTGCTACCCAGATTTTTCTCAAATTTACCCTCACTATCAGCAATAAACATATCTCCTCGGGGAAATCCGCCACCGGCATGAATTATGGAAAAGTAAATTACATATTTTCCGTTAGGAGATAAATTGGGAGAACTTACTTTTGTAGTTTTGGATATTTTTGTTTCTTGATTTGTTCCAAAATTCTTTAGATAAACGGCACCTTCCCGCATGAAGACAGCAAAGGACGGCATATTTTTGTCTTTTATTACTTCTTTCTGAGTAGGAGTTGGAGAATTATCTTGATTATACGTAATTTTAGGAACTGTATTTTCATTATTTTTAGTCGTTTTGCTTCCAATATAGAACCAAGTAAGTGAAACAACAAGCACTGTCGCCAAAATAAAAGTTGAAATCATCCAGTAATTTAGTCCATGTTTATCTGTTACTTGTACTGGTTGACTAACTGGGTTATTCCTGATTTGCTGACTATTTTGGTTATCAATATTTACTTGATTTTCCATTTTTACCTCCAAGTAAAAGTGTATCATACCTTCAAAAATCAAGTGGGCAAAAGATCAAATTGCTATTGATTATAAAACTCACCTTTTGGTATATTGATAATGGAACCAATGTAAGTGCATCGCTTTTTAAATGGCGCAATCGGGCAGATAGAAACGATTCTCAGTTGGCTTCGCTGGTTACACCTTTAAAGTTTATTAATTTTGTTCTTTTAAATTTTTGCATTTTCTTTAGAGGAAAAAAATCAGAATGATTTTTCCTCTTTTTGAACTGACTTTTTTCCGAGGCCGAAAGCCGAGCGGTAATGATGGCGCGGCGAGCGCTCCTCAGGATAAACTTCTCATCTCGCCACAATGGCGGAGGTGGCGAGATTCGAACTCGCGTCCCGACTTTTAAATCGAGGGAGGTTTAGCAAACCTCTGCCATAGGCCTCTAGGCGACACCTCCTAATTTTTAGGCTCAATATAGTATAGATTATCTTATACAAAGCTATATTATACAGCTTCCAATTTGTGCCGGAGAGAGGACTTGAACCTCCATGATATAAATATCACACGCCTCTGAAGCGTGCGCGTCTGCCATTTCGCCACTCCGGCAACTTAAATATCCTGATTATATCACTTAGCCGCAAAAACGGAGTCTTTTTATTGCTTAACTGGAGTCACTTCATAAGTTATGCCTTAAAAGCGCCTTTAAATATGTGTCAAAAAACTTGACATTATCTATGTTGGCCCATAAAATTGGGTATGGATGGAATAACTAAATATTTAAAAGAAACAGGATTAACATCTGAAGAGCTAACTGTATATTTTAAGTTGCTGCAAGGTCAAAATAATACTGTTTTGACAGTATCAAAAAGCACCAATATTCCAAGAACAACAGTGTATTTAATTATTGAGTCACTCATTAAGCGAAAATTGGTGTCTGAAATTGTGACAGAAGGTAAGAAAATTATTATGCCAGAGCCTCCAGAGAAGATACTTGAGCTTGTTAAGCAAAAAAAAGACCAAATATCTGAGGCATTTTACGATATTAGGGATAATCTGCCAAAGTTGAGCGCTGTGTTTAATGTTAATTATCAAAAGCCGGAAATTTCATATTTTGAAGGAGTAGAGGAGATCTTTAAGCTAATTTTAAAGGCGTTAAATACCGATAAAATATATATTTTTGCACCATCTGACAAATTTATGCCTATTTTTGGGACCAAACTTAAAGGTTTTTTTAAAGAGTTAAACGATAGCTTTATTTATTCAAAAGAGCTTTATCTTAAAGAGGCAGATACTTTAAGCCGGGTTGAAGCTGAAAAAAGTATTAGAAATCAGTGTTTATATACCCCCGACGTCTTTAAAGCACCGGTTGATACTGTGATTTTTGATGGCTTTGTTGTTATGATATCGTATAAAAACTCTGTTCCTTATGCATTGGTTCGTCAAGACAAGGATTTTGAGGTTGCGGAACGAATGAAATTTGTAATGATATGGCAATACTTAATAAGACAAAAAAATACTTAATACCGTTTATAATCTCTCTTTATATTTTTGTTTTTGGCCAAAAAAGTAATGTGCTCGCCAATGGCTCCGATTTTATTATTGATAATTTAAATGTAAAAGTGACGGTGGAAAAGGATGGTTGGGTTGGTTTTGAGGAAAACTTAAAGATTTATTTTAAAAATAAAGAGAATAGCGAGTTTATAAGGCAAATTCCAATAAGTGCCGGTCTTGATAACAATCAAGAACTTGAATATCAGATAGATGGTCTTCAGGTAACCAATAAAAACGGTGAAAGCGTTAAGTTTGTGAAGAAAAAATCTGATGGCTTGTTGAACTTAAAAATTCACGGCACTCCAGATAATAATTATGAAATTTTTAATATTAAGTATAAGCTTGGTGGTTTTTTGACATATTACACAACTCAAGACGCAGTAAATATTAAGCTTTCAGAACAAATATTTAAATCCGAGCTAAAAAATGCAGCTTTTGAACTGATATTGCCATCTGATATTGAGGAAAAAAACATAAATTTTAGCTGTTTTAATGAGGAAAAAGATACAAAAAACTGTCGGGCAGTAATATCTGGATATCGTCTTAAATACGAAGTTTCAGATATTAAATCCAATGAAGTTTATACAATTACAGCAAGATTTCCAATGGGAGTTGTTAAAGTTATTAAACCAATAAAGAGTAAAGACTTTATCAGTGAAAATATGGGCTATATTTTAAGTGCCATTGGAACTGTTTTAGTTTTTATTGGATTTATTTTTATCATATATAGACTAATTTCAGATAAAAAATACAAAAAATAAGTCAAAAAATCTCCAAATTGTGAATAATTTCTCCCTTATGATCGAAAAAGAAGCACAATTAGGCGGAGAGGGTGATTTGAATTTAATAAAGCAAGCCTTTAATGATTTACCTAAAACAGGTTTTGTCATTCAAAGAGATGTTAAATCTTTGTCTCAAAAATTAGGATTAGAAAGTGAGAAAGTATTAAGTATTATTTCTGAGATAAATGACGGGCTGTTTGATGATGTGGAGGATTTTTTGAGACAACTATCAACAAATAATAATTTTGTAATCTGGACTCAGGGTGAGGTGGGATCAGATACAGTGCTTTCAGATTTTGAAAATCC
>JBIKWE010000061.1:0-4534 GCA_044356445.1 Limisphaerales bacterium
GGAGGGAGATATATCATTGCAGTAAATCAAACTGTAAGCCAATCCTTAAGTTGTACAGGTAATCCTGTATGCTCTGTTAATAACAACAATGCAACAGGCGCCGCTAATTGTTCTCCATCCACATCATGTTCAACTTCAGATTTTATCTATTTTAATGTCCCTGTCCCCCCAACCCCAACCAATACCCCAACAGTAACCCCAACAGTGACTCAACCAATAACGCCAGTAATACCAACGGGTAATTCACCAATATAATAATTTATTAATAGATAAATGAGAATTTTCAATAAAAAGAATTTTAGACACTTAAGAAAGAATAAGGTATACATATTAGGAATTTTTATCGGAATATGTATTTTCGCTTTTATGATATATTCAACATATATATACTTCTCAAGTCAAACAAGCGCCACCGCTCCTGTGGTTAACTATTCATTAAAAGTTGGATCATGTGAAACAACATCAAGCGCAACTACTTGTCAGGTAAATAATAAGGTAGGGGAAAATATAGATGTATTGCTCAATTTAAACACAAACAATGCCAAGATGTCGGGCATTGATTTAATTTTCTACTTTAATGGTGGTAATACTGACCATTTGGAATTTATCAATGCCACAAGCACATCATTTAATGAAAATCTGGTTAAAGAAGTTCACTCAAACACTCAAGGAGGTGGCAATTATGTACACTTAACATTTGTTGACACAGATAATACAGCTGAATTGCCGACTGTGGATAAAATATCCCTTTCATTTAATGTTAAAAAGGCTGGGACAAGCCGAATGTCGCTTATCACATCTTCTGTCATAGTTGTTGGCCCGGATGGAGTTGATCCATATAACTTTGCGCCACAAAACCAACTCAACTCACCCGGATCAACCAATAATTTTGAAAATATATTCAATATAAGTGTTACATCGACAGCAGTTACAACAACACCTGCCGTAACAGTAACACCCAGCATAACAATAACTCCGGGAACAACAACACCTGCCGTAACAGTAACACCAAGCATAACAACAACTCCGGGAACAACAACACCTGCCGTAACAGTAACACCAAGCATAACAATAACTCCGAGCATAACAATAACACCCGCCCAGAATCTTAAAAATTTAAGTATAAATTTTAGATTTAAAATACAAGGAGTTACTTCTCAGCCCAGAAACTCATCGCCAGCTGAATTTGATGTCAAGCTGGCAGAGGGGGAGAGAGTAGTTGAGACGTTCAAAATGCAAATGACTCCTCAAGCTGATGGCACATATGTGTCTGACAGAGATTTTAAACAAATTGATTTATCTAAAAAATACTCTGTTTTTGTTAAAGGCCCAAAGCATCTAAGAAAAAGAGTTTGTCAGAATGAGCCAAAAGAGAATGTGGCAGGAACTTATCGATGTAGTAGCTCAGAAATCACACTCAGGGAGGGGGGCAATACACTTAATTTTTCAAATATTTATATGCTTGCTGGTGATTTGCCAACACAAAATGGAATCATTGACTCAGTTGATCTTGCCTACATAAGAACTAATGCAGGAAGCACAGCAGCTAATGTTGTGGCTGTTGCTGATTTGAATTATGACAACATTGTTGACACTCAAGACTATGCTTTAGCAATCAACACACTAAGCTATAAATATGATGAATAGATTGTCATAACAATGTAAATGTCAACGCTTACACCTCTTCCCTCTATCAATCTGCTCTGCGTTATAGTAGTTAAAAAAAACTATCAGTAATTTTTGACCAATAAGTCTCCCCTATCAGATTTTTAAAAAAAATAAAATCTTTTTTTTCTCATGTTTTGCTGAAATAAAATATGAAAATAACGTCATTTTTGTCTTTTTTTTAGACAACTGGCAAAACCCTAAAAAATACACATTTTTACATTTAACGACGTGTTTTTTAGGCCTTTTTAAGTCTTTTTTTGATTTTTGAAAAATTGTTGAATGTGCGATTTGGATTGATTTGTCAATCCAAATCGCACATTCTCTCCCCTCTCCCCCACCGCTTTAAAAGACCGGGGGAGAGGGGCTATTTAAATATTGCAAAGACGTCAGCGAATGTTAATGCGCCGTCTCCTGACGGATCAAATGGCAGCATAGGCTCAAAATGTGCCAAATTATTCTCCTTTTTAAATGTTACATACACCTGTCTTGGTAGATATCCCGTATTCAAAATTACCACACGATATTTTTTATCAAGCGCAATATTCTCAACTTGATCAACCAATCCAACCCCTTCAACGACTCTTAAATTAGTCGCTCGAGTAACCATGTGCTCTTTCTCATCAAAAATTTGTATTTCAAACACTTCATCTTTTGCATTTTTAATGGGAAATAGCGAAACTTTAAACAGAAGTTCTGGGCGAGGCACAATCTCAAAATTGATTTTCTTGCTAGTAACTACTGAATTGCCATTTCTTAGCAATCTAATATCAAAATTATTTATATTTCCCGGCGTTTTTGTCTTGAAATAAAAGTCGATACTGCGACTCTCTGCTGGCTTTATACGACTTAAGCTTCCAGCAATATAATCAAAGTGCTTATTAATACCATCGGCAACTGCAATGTCATAATTATTTTCCTTACTCCAAATACCTTGCCCAAAATTTTTAAACTCAACCTGAAAATAATATGTAGAATCCTCAACAATTGCCTGTGGAAACTTAAATAAAATCTCACCACTCTCCTCTATCTCTGGTTTTCCATCAATTTTTGGCAGATCCTTTACTGCCAAGAATTCTGGCTGAGGTTCTTGAGTATGTTGCTTAAGCCATGAGAATTTTAAAAAAGGCTCGGCTTGATAACTCAGGATAAATGGGGTCACGGCGTATACTCGCTTATCAGGCAGCCAAATATTGTTGTAAGCGTATAAGAAATAATCTGCGACCTTAAATCTTGAAATTGCTGAGCCATCCCAACCTGTCTCTGTTATAA
Source organism: Limisphaerales bacterium (assembly GCA_044356445.1). Lineage (GTDB taxonomy): Bacteria > Patescibacteriota > Microgenomatia > UBA1406 > GWC2-37-13 > UBA1450. Next base: position 2,938 of record JBIKWE010000061.1, read on the forward strand.
ATACCGGCAATTTTTTAATATTTAGTGATTGAAGAAACGACAGCTCCCACTCATATCCCCGAACTGAACGACGCCCTGTCTGAGTCGGTGAGCTTGAAAAGGCTGGATTGGGATATGAATGCGATGATAAACCATCAAATAATAGATTAAAATCTTCATAACCTATCTCATTAACAACCTGACTTAAGAAAATAGCTGCATCTTCATACCTTGGCAACATAGAGGGTGCTGACAAATCCAAACCCCCCATCATAATGAAATAATTATTATTAGCATCCTTTAGGCTTTTAGCAAATTCATGTACTACACCCGCAAAGTTCTTGGCATCCACCTCTCCTCCCCACTCAGTGGCATGATTTGGCTCATTGAACAAAATTATGTAACGATTTTTTACAACCCACCTTAAACTGTTTAAAAAACTTACCCAATCTTTAGCATCTATCTTTTCAGGTCGCTCCCAATTTTCGCCTTTAGGCTTAGTTGCCAGTCTAATAATGGGAATGAGCTTTTTTTCGCGCAATTTATCAAAAACTCCTTGCCATTTTTCAACATTTCTGTCATCTTCATGAATTACAAGAGTTATATATCCCCACGATCCTCCATTTGAGTTTATAAGCTCCCCTGCCTTTAATATCTCCTCATCAGAAGGCTGTGCCAGATGAATTCCATACTTGTTATTATCAACGTTGCCATTTGACGCGCCAAAAACAACTTCACCACTAAAAATGGATAGATATACAAGAAAGAAAATAATAACCAATAAGAAATGTAGTTTCATACCCTTATTATAACAATATCAAAAATATGGCTTTAAATAGCCTTAAACCCTTGGCAAAACAATACTTGTTTGATTGGAGTATGCCCCAGAAAGCTCAGAATACGATCTCTCAACATCTGTGTCAGACCTAAAAAACAAAATTTCAGCAATGCCCTCGCCGGCATAAATTTTGGCGGGTAATGGTGTTGTATTTGAGATCTCAATGATTAAGGAGCCTTCCCACTCTGGTTGAAGCGGTGTTACATTAACTAAAATACCGCACCTTGCATACGTAGATTTACCTATACAAAGCCCCATAACATTTCGTGGTATTCTCAAGTATTCAAGACTTCTTGTTAACGCAAAGGAGTTTGGTGGAATAAGCACACTCCCCCTCCCCTTTACATCTACAAAAGAATTCTCATCAAACTTCTTAGGATCAACTATGGCTGAATGGATATTGGTAAAAATCTTAAACTCATCAGCAACTCTTAAATCATAGCCAAAAGATGAAAGCCCATACGAGACTTTTCCTCCTCTAATAAGGTTTTCCTCGAAAGGCTCAATCATTTTATGCTCTTTAGCCATTTTTTTAATCCAGTGATCAGGTTGAAGCGACATACGAAGATTATACTTTTTTAGCACTTAATTTACAATGGAAAAATATGAAGCCTATATAAATTCTTAATTTTTAACTTATAAAAAGATTTTAGAATATGAATAAATTTTTTTATCTAATATATTAGATTATACGCATTATATAGTTCTATATTATTTTGCATTTATACCCTTATTAAGTGTAAAATTAAGAGCTAATTTTTTTATATAGAAGTAAGTGCT
>JBIKWE010000014.1:0-15798 GCA_044356445.1 Limisphaerales bacterium
CATGGCGGTTCCTGATGAAAGCAATGCGCCCATCATGTCAACTGATGAGATTTTGGCAAAACTGGATGTTATTGCGGTTGAGCAAATGAATTTGACACCCCAAGTTGCCTCATTATCAGCTCAGATTGATACATTAAATCAAGAGATTGACAAACTGAAAGCATCGTCTTTTGAGGCTTCATCATCTGCTCTTCTTGATGTTTCACAAGTTCAACTTGATGCTTTGACAGTACTTGGAGAGTCAAATATTTACGACCTTAATGTTACCGGCATATTTAATGCAGGTATTATTAACATTGATGGAGTTGAGGGGACGGTAAACACGTTGGGTGCGCCGTTAAAACTCCAATCAGAAAAAATGGCAGACGTGCTTATTATGGGAGAGGAGGTCAGGGTTACAACTCAAGGCGATGTTCAGGTTAAGGGTGAAGTTCAGGCAGAAAAAATTATTATCATTCAGGAAGATGTCAAGTCAGCATCAGCTGGAGAGTCAGCTGTGCCATCAGGTGCTGACAGAATAAAAATTGAGACAACAAGTGTTCAAGATAGCTCTATGATTTATGTGACATTCACCTCAAATTACAACCCGGCAACAAGATTTTGGATTGAGGAAAGGATATCTGGCGAATCATTTGTGTTAAGGCTTAATAGGGAAGTTGAGGAGAGCAGCAAATTTTCATGGTGGATTGTAAACAGTAAACAGTAAGCGGTAAGCAATAAACAGTAAACAGTAAGCGGTAAACAGTAAACAGTAAGCAGTAAACAGTAAGCAGTAAACAGTAAGCAGTAAGCAGTAAACAGGAGGCCTTAGTTGGTGATTAGGTTTTTTGCGCAGGCAACAATACTTTTGGCATCAATTTCTTCAAGTTCAAGTAGTTCTTGAGGTTTGCCTGATCTGGGATTTTTTCTGACAGCAAGATGTGCACTTTTTACTCCCAAATCCGCAATTGCAGATAATATGGCTTCTCCCAGTCCGCCATATGAATAGTGATCTTCAACGATCACCACTTTATTCGTTTTCTTGGCAATTTCTCTTATAGTTTTTAAATCAAGAGGTTTGACTGAGTAAATATCTACAACGGCAACATTAATGCCCTCATTTTTCAAATTTTCGTGAGCTTTTAACGCTTCGTGCACTGTTATTCCGGCTGTAAATATTACCACTTTATCTTCGCTTGATGATTTTAAAACTTTTGAACCACCAATCTCAAATTCATCGCTCTGCTTATATAGCAGAGGTGTTTTTTCTCTGGTTAATCTGATATATGAAATTCCGTCATAATCATGCATTTTCTCAACCATTTTTAAAGTTGAGACGGCGTCAGATGGGTAAAAAATCACAGATTCATTTACAGATCGCATCATTGAAAGATCTTCAAGCGCCATCTGTGAAGAGCCATCAACTCCGATTGAAACTCCAGCATGTGAACCAGCTATCTTTATATTTCCATTAGAGTATTGAGTCATTCTAATCTGATCAAATGCCCGTGTTAAAAATGCCGCAAATGTTGAAGAGTAAGGCTTAAACCCCAACTTTGAAAGACCAAGCGCCACCGAAACCATGTTTTGCTCAGCTATAAACATCTCTAAAAATCTATCTGGTGCAACTTCTTTCATTTTTTCAGCAAACGTTGAGTTTGATGTTTCAGCATCAAGAACAACCGTCATTTTATCAGTTGACAATTTTTTTAATGCTTCACCATATGCTTCTCGTGTTGCCATGCCATCTTTTATCTCATATGTGCTGTTATTGTGAGAGCCCATTTCTAGCTCACTTACATTTATTAATTCTGGTTTTTCGATATATCCATTTTCACTATTATGAATTATGCCTAACTCATTTATTGCGTCTTCCAAGTTCTCAGCAGGTAGCGGTTTGCCATGCCAATTATCTTTGTCTTCAAAAAAAGACACGCCCGCACCTTTTTTCGTTTTGGCGATTATCATGGTGGGCTTGTTCTGGGTTGGGTTGTAAGCAGGGTGTAACATTTTGAAAGCTTCTTGAACCATCTCGAGATTGTTCCCATCTTCTATAATAACGGTATTCCAACCGAAAGCTGCCACACGGTTTTTATATGTGTCAAGATCCCATCCCAGCATTGTTTCTCCTCTTTGACCCAAACGATTCATATCAAGAAATGCAACAAGATTATTAAGTTTGTAAAAAGAGGCAAGTTGCATGGCTTCATATATTTGACCTTCAGCAAACTCTGAGTCACCAAGAAGCACATACACTCTTGGCTCTCGAGTTGGAAATTTGCCACCTATTTTATTATGCAGTTTTATACCAAGCGCCATACCAACACCAACTGATAAACCTTGCCCCAGAGATCCGGTTGCCACATCAACCCAATCGATCCGTGGTGTTGGGTGACCTTCAAAGTTTGAAAAAAGTTCTCTAAGACTCAGCAATTCTTCGTTGCTAATAACTCCTGCTACATTATGCAGAGAGTATAAAAGAGGCGCTGCATGACCTTTTGAAAAAATTAAGCGGTCGTTAAAAATATATTTTGGATTGGAATAGTCATATTTATAATGGCCATCAAAAAATAAGGTTGTCATAATCTCAACGGCTGAAAGGGAAGATGTTGGATGCCCAGACCCAGCCTTTGTTGTTGAAGTTAATATGCCGTGCCTTACTCTTTTTGTTAAGTTTTCAAGGGATTTTAAAGACATGTTGTTTAAAGTTTAGCAATAAAGTCAAAAAACATCAATAATATTTAGAAAAAAAGACGTTTGTCATCTTGTTATTTTATAAGATTGCACTTTTTCAAGCAGTTCTTTGGCAGCTTTATCCTTTATAAAGTGATCTCTGACTGGCTCTATTAATTTATTCAAAAGGTAAATGACAGTATTTTTTAAGTCCATTGGGTGAAGATTTTTTAAAGAATAGTCTTTTTCAAGTTCATCATAGCTTGAATATATAACGTTGCCGCCAAATTTTTCCGGACGAAATATTTCAATTTTATCGAATTTTTCAAATAAGATGTATTTACAGTATTCAAGAACCGGATTTTCAATAATTTCACCTTCTGGCGCCCATGCTTTTATGATTTTGCGCTTTATATCATCTTCTGTGTCTGTCATAAAAATGGCTGAATCAGGATGCGATTTAGACATTTTAAGCTCAATTGTGCGTTTTAATTTATCATCGGATTGAGTTGCTGGCTTACCTAAGCCAAGAAGCATATGGTGGCTTATAACCACAGGTTTATAAAATCCAAGCTGGTTTCCCACTTCACGAGCCAACATATTGACTTTGCGTTGATCCATGCCAAGTTGAGTAATTTGAGCTCCTAATGTAAAAATATCAGCCACTTGCATGCAAGAATATATAATATGAGCGCCCGTTAAATTTTCCAATGATTCCTCACGACCCATCATTTCAGCAGTTCTTATAAATCTTTTTAAAGCATTGCTTTTGCCAACCTGCAACACCAGTTTCCAATAATCGGGTTGCTTAGAAAGTTCTGACGCCCAAACAAACTCAACTTTGGTTAAATCCATTCCACACGCTTTCCACACCTCGATGAAATATTTACCAACTGTTTTTATTTTTTCAATATCTCCGCCCATTTTGTTATTCGCGTAAGCGTGCCAATCTGCAACCAGCATTTTGAATTTAATACCAGCTTTGGTCATTTTATTGACATTTATTGCCCGAAGAAGGCCTTGTGCAATATGTATTTGTCCTGAAGGTTCAAACCCATCATATGCGACAACATCCTGACTTTTAGATAATAAATCTGACAGCTCCTCACGGCCAATTATCTCCTCACCAACTTCTTCAATGAGTTTAATTTTTGAAGCAACATTCATACTGTGTATTATAGATTAAATGGCTTTGGTTGTAAATTTAAAATTTTTAAGGCTCTTTCTTTTAACTCAATATCAACCAGACAGTAAATAATCCCAAAATCGGCTTGGCCGTAAAGAATAACTGTTTTTAAAGGTGAAAGCATAATGGCAGGTAAAACCATAAGATCCTCTTCACCTATGATTTCAAGAACAACGCTGTTATTTGAGGCAACTTGTAACACTGAGTTTGTAATCAGCGTACGTAGTTTGGTAATGGCCGAAAGCCATATAGTGCCTGATGGATTTCTTGCCTTAAGTGTGGCGTCAAGATCTGTTTTAAAGGGTAAGCGCTTTGTTTTTCTATCAATGATGCATATATGTGGTTTAAAGTCATTATTGATTAAGTTGGTTGTGACAACATCTCCGACAGATATGACGAGCAAGGGATTATCCTTCTTAATCTGTTTTATTACCCTTTTGATATCTTTAGATATGTTAAAATCTTTAGTTTTAAACACCTTGCCAAACGGTTCTCGTAAGACTGGTCTCAAGTGAGGGGGGATTATATGTATTTTTTTTTGAGCTAAAAAGCGGTAATAACTTTCTCCATATGAGTTTATTAGTCCGGCTCTAACTTTTTCAGATCTTAAAATCTTATGATCTTGGCTTTTAACAAAATTAATGAGTTTAATCTTAAGCGGCTTGAGCCCCTGCTCAAGCCGCTTATGGTTTATGATCTTGGCATTTTTAACTGTTTCGGGAGAAACCACAATTGCATCAAGAGTCTTATCTTTTAAGGTTGAGCCGTACACTGAATCTAAAGATATTATTCTAAAGTCATTTTTCCAACCCGATTGGGATATAAAATTAATTAAATTGGCTTTTCTTTTGTCATATAGCTCTATAAATTGTTTATATTTCTTACTCGATAACATGTTATCAGAAGTTAAACCAATGGTAACTTTTTTCCCATTTTCAAAAGCGGTTTTTATTAGCTTTTTATGTCCTAAATGAAGATTGTCAAACGTTCCGCCAAAACAGATATGTTGATTCATGAATTTTTAAAAGTTACTAATATTTAAAAGCTCTCATTATACACATCGTTCATGTTTAAATCTAAAAAATAAGCTATAATATCGTCATGAAAAAATTCATGCCCAAAGACTTTGAAAGTAAATGGATAGAGGAGTGGGATAAAGAGAAAGTTTATTTATCAAAAAAGCCTGCTGCCAGTTTAAAAAAGAAATATATCTTAGATATGTTCCCATATCCATCAGGAGCGGGTCTTCATGTAGGTCATCCAAGAGGTTATACAGCAACCGATATTTTATCAAGATATTACAGGCTAAACGGTTTTAATGTTCTTCATCCGATGGGCTGGGATGCCTTTGGGCTTCCTGCTGAAAATGCTGCTATCAAAGACAAAACAAATCCCAAAAAACTGGTGCCTCAGAATATTAGAAACTTCAAGAGGCAGATGAAAATGCTTGGTTTTTCATATGATTGGGATAAGGAATTTTCCACAACAGATCCATCATATTTCAAATGGACACAGTGGTTATTCATACAATTTTATAAAATGGGGCTTTTATACAAGAAAAATACGCCCATAAATTATTGTCCAAGCTGTAAGACTGGGCTTGCGGAAGAAGAGGTTCTCTCAGATGGTACCCATGAGAGATGTGGCAATAAGATAACTAAAAAAGAGTTGCCGCAATGGATTTTTCGCATAACTAAATATGCTGATGAGCTTTTGGAGAGCCTTAATGGGCTTGAGTGGCCAAGTGGTATTCTTGAGATGCAAAAAAACTGGATAGGTAAGAAAGAGGGCATAAATATTACATATCAAATTGATGGCACAACTGATACCGTGACTTGTTTCACAACAAGACCAGAGACAAATTTTGGCGCCACCTTTGTGGTTGTGGCGCCAGAGCACGATATTGTCAAAAAAATCTTAAAAGATAAAGAGTATAGCAAAATAGTAGACGATAATACACGTCAAAGCATAATTGATTATGTGGCTCAGAATCAAGCTAAAAAAGCCAGAGACCGTGATGCTGACAAAAAAGAAAAAACAGGTGTCAATACAAATTTAACGGTCGTAAATAAATTAAATGGAAAGAAGCTCCCGCTTTTTATTTCTGACTTTGTTTTGAGCGGTTTTGGCACCAGAGCTGTGGTTGGTGTCCCGGCACATGACAAACGAGATTATGATTTTGCGCTTTCGTTCAATCTGCCAGTCATCAATGTCATTCGTGGCAATCAGACTAATGCTCTGCCAGAAAAAAACACACCGAATGTGTATGAAGGAGACGGAATTATGATTAATTCAGATTTCTTAAATGGATTAAGCAATCAGGAAGCCCAAAATGAAATCAAGTCCCACATAGTTGAGAAAAATTGGGGGAAAGTTGAGACAAGTTATCACTTAAGAGACTGGGTTTTTTCACGTCAAAGATATTGGGGAGAGCCTATCCCAATGGTATATTGTGAGCACTGTGCTAAAGATAAAGTTTCGTATTTTGATACTATAACGTTTAAAAACTCATTAAATATTAAAAATAGTGAGCAAATTTTAAGTTGGCAAAACGAAGTTAAAGAAGATCTTTATGGATATTTCCCAATTGATGAAGCAGAGTTGCCACTTGATCTGCCTGATGTCTCAAGTTATGAACCGCTTGAAACAGGAGAGTCACCACTTGCTGGCATACCTGATTTTGTAAACACAAGTTGTCCAAATTGTGGAGCTGATGCAAAAAGAGAAACTGATACAATGCCAAATTGGGCTGGATCATGTTGGTATTTTTTGTATTTCGGGCGAGATACTCAAACACAGCAAGATCTCGACTTGGCAAAAACAGATTTAAAAACAATCTGGCTTGAATCATTAAAAAAAGAGTTTGATGCCTTTATGCCCGTTGATTGGTATGTTGGCGGGGCTGAGCATGCCGTTCTTCATCTGCTTTACGCCAGATTTTTTATGCATGCGATGTTTGATATTGGGCTTGTGTCGCAAAAAGAGCCTTTCTTGAGGCTTAGAAATGTTGGTATGATTCTGTCTGAGGACAATCGCAAAATGAGTAAAAGCAAAGGGAACGTAATTAATCCAGATGATGTGGTTTTTGAGTTTGGCGCCGATGCTTTAAGAGTTTACGAGATGTTTATGGCGCCATTCTCTCAAGAGATTGCGTGGTCAACCAGAACGCTTCAAGGTTCGTATCGCTTTTTAAAGAGAGTATATAATCTGGCATTACCTTATGAAAATTATGATAGTCATGCTGACTATACTATAGGGGAGTACAGTATACTAAGGTCAAAATTATATGAAACTATTTTAAAAGTCTCAAAAGATATTCCTGAAATAAAATTTAATACGGCAGTTGCTTCAATGATGGAGTTTGTAAACTCTTGGGAGAAGTTGGCTGTAAAAGATAAGTTTGCTTTGTGCAAGGAAGATGTGATGAGATTTTTACAAATATTATCGCCTTTTGCACCGTTTATGACTGAGGAGATTTGGAGAATTATTATGTCAGAAACATCAAGTATTCACTTATCAAGTTGGCCAAATATTGACAAGGACCTTATACACAAAAATACCATCATATTGCCGGTGCAGGTTAATGGTCGCATGAGAGGTGTTATAACTGTCAATATTCAAATTACAGAGGAAGAGGCAAAATTAAAAGCGTTAAATGATGCGTCGATTAAAAAATATGTGATAGATGAAACATTAATTAAAAAGATAATCTTTGTGCCCGGAAAGATTCTTAACTTTATTGTTTAACAAATATCATTCAACTGTTATCTTTAAAACTGCCTGAGGTTTATTCTCAACGTAAACGAAATATGTTCCACGTTCGTTCATGACTTGTAAGATTTGCTCCGTATAGCCATATCCTCGAAGGGTGTTTAAAACTTTATATTCAGAAATAAGTCTCATTAACTCTGTTTTACTTTCATTTATGATTTTTACTCTTAAACTTATTGGAACAATAATCTCTGATGGATTAAATCTTACTCCATCAAAAGAACTTACAACTTCAGATATATTTTGGTTAACAGTGCTTGTGCTGTCTAATTTTTGTTTTAACCCTGCTTGAAGATCTTGTATATTTTGTTTTTGCTCAATTAAAATACCGGGCGGTGGGGTCATCAGCAGTGAATGAGTGTAAAAGCCAATAAAAAAAAAGACGGCGGAGACGGTTGTGTGGGTCAAAATTATTTTAGATGAGTTATTTTTGAGTTGATTTTCGCTTGGCATACAACTTTATTATAAACGCAATAAGAATCACAAAGCCAATTAAGCCAGCAACAAATCTGACTGGGAAGACGAAAAACGGCACAAAGGCAACTAATGACTGATTGTTTTCTCCATAAAATAAAAGAGCTTGAGCTTGATATGGCCCTATTAAGAAATTTTCATTAAAATTTGCTTCAAGAATTCTGTTTGACTGCGGAAATACATTTGTTGGTGGAATAACGATATCGGCCACTTTATTGCCCAGAACATTATTTACAGTCACCAAACCTGCAGTCTTAACATGTATGTTTCCAGAATTAAACACCTTTACTTTTATAGGAATGGGGCCGAATTCAGCAAACTGAGGTGCTTGCAAGTTTAAAATGCTTAAATTCTCTTCAATTGGTCCTGATACCCTAAGTAAGAATAATGATGCAATTTCCTGTGCAACAGCAGTTGCGTTTGCCGTCTTTGTTCCTGATACGGCAAACACAACTGCACCATATCTGCCACCTCCAATGTTTTGTTCAGGGACATCTGATCTAATCTTGACAATCTGAGTCTTGCCGGGCTCAAGCTCAAATTCTTTTGGTTCAATAATTGACCAAGAGGAGATGGCATATGGTCCTTGTTCAATAAGCGCCACCTGACCTTCCTCGCCTGATGCGGTGAAATCTTCAACTCGCGCATTCATATAATATTTATTATTTCCAACATTTCGTACTTTTACTTCAAAATTTAGTTCTTTTCCCGGATCGATGTCAAATTCTTGAGATGGAGGAGAGATTTCAATTTTTTGTAGGCTTACCGCTGATTGCGCAAAGTTATTAATGGACCAAAAAAATAGAGTTAAAATTATTATTGCGATAAGAGGTATTATATGAATAATAATTCTTTTTGCCATATACGCCATTATCACTGTTTTTTTAGCAAAATAATATAAGAATAGCTCTAATAAGTTGGTGTGGCAACCAATATTACGGTACCAGAATAATTACCAGCTGGCTGGAATGGATTAACCTCTGCAATCCAGCCTATTCTTGTTATTTCAGCTCCTGATGTCGGACCTGCACTATAAATTATTTCCTCGGGAGTAAGGTTGTTTAGACCAGCCCATTTATTACCTAAAAACCTGTTTAATGTTCCTGATGATAATGATGTGTCATTAGTTGTGTATCCAAAGTAACCTGTGTTCACGCTTGCATTATCGCCTGTTGGCGAAGTCCATGTTGCAGGATTTTCATTTGTGCCTCCTGCGAAACTATCAATATTATTATTACCATCTGTAAGTGGAGGGTCAGAGGCGGCTTTTACAGTAACCACATAACCGTTCGCGGAATTTGTATTAACCGAAACATCATGGGCGCCAACTTGTACATCATTAGGAGACAACGCTCCAAAAGGTATACTGTTTTCAGTTGTTGTGATATCAATTGTGCGACCATTAACCGAGCCTGAAGCGACACTTGCAATAGAGAAAGAGAATGTAGCGCCAACGTTTGCCGTAACTGATATTGAAGTTTCAGTTAAAACTGCGGATGCAACGCTAACATTATCAATTGGTTGGCTTGAGGCGTCTTTAGTTGTAACTCTAACAAAGAAAGAGCTATTTGTGCCAGATGGATTGGTTATGTTTGTGAATGGAATAGTTATTGCCGTTCCTGAACCAATAGTTGCGGGGTTTGTGACAGTATAGGTTAATGTTGTTGAGTTGCTCGTAGGTGTTCCTGCCGAAAGACCCACCACGGTCCCAGTTCCGGCTGAGGTGAAATTTAAGCCTGTAACCGGAGTACAATTTCCAGCAGAAGTTGTGCAGTATTGAAAATCAACCGAGTTAATGGCTCCACTTGTTGCGGTTGTAAATTTAAATTCATGAGTTACATTTGTTGCAGCTGCCCTTGAGTCTGAAATTGTTAATTTTGCTTGAGTTAAACTTTGTGCCATTACCTGTCTTGCCATTAAATAATTTGAGAGATATGGCACAATGGTGAGGGCTGAAATAACAAGTGAGGACAATATAATCTGCGAAATATGCTTTATATGCTGTCTTTTAAATGGCATGCGTAAATTTATTTTGTTAATTTTCATTTTCGTGCTGACTTTTTTAATGACATTAAAAATGTAACTGTTTTTGCAAACATTGTCAAGAGTATTTTAAAAAATCAAATCTTTAACAAATTTATTGGCAGTTTTGAACTCTTTTTTCTTAAGCTGACTTTCTTAAACTTTAAATGTCTGATTAACACCACACCACTTATCGTCACTAAACTTCCCACAAGCAATATCTGCCATGGCAAATATAAAACATAAAAATTCTCATCAATTTTAACTCCGTCGCCCAACGATATGCTTAAATTGAGTTTATAAATGCCCGGAAATGTCAGTTTTGGAGAGATGCGCGAGCTCCATTGCCGACTTTTATATGGAAAGATAAATTTTTCACCCAGATCTTCATTGTGTAAGGTGTTTGATAAAAGTGGACTTGAGCTTAAAAAGGGGCGTGCCACAAAATGATATAGAGAGCTGTTTTTGACAGAAAATTCAATACTGAGATTCTTGTCTGAAAAAATCACCTGTTGCGGTTTACTTGAAATATTTAAATCGCCGTTTCTTGTTGCTTGAGTTGATTGACCAATGTTGGCAACAATCAAACTTCCGATTTTGGTGTTTAGCGTTGAGGATGCGCCTTGCGAATCTTGAGACTTAATCTCTGCAAAAATCATACCAAAGTATCCACCAAATGGAATTTCTTGAGGAGTCTCAATCATAATTTTTACAGCTCTTTTTTCCTTGGGGTTTAATATTAAATCATTTGGTGTCATCTTAACCCAGCTCTTTACAGATGAGCTTGAGTTATCCTCAATTTGAATATTGCCAGTCTTGTCTTGCACTTGAAAATCATCAAGGCTTAATTTGACTGGAAGGGGAATGCTTAATAAATTTTCCAAAGTAAGGTCATATTCCAGTGTTTTTCCCGGCGATAAAACAGGCGTATAAATGGCAGGAGAGACGCGTATTGAGTCAGCATGTATACTATATGGGAGTATAGCAAGAAACAGGAAAATTGAGATGATTAGGTTTAAAATTATCGTTTTAATTTTTATCTTTTTCATATTTTTTTAGAAAGTCGGCACCACAATATAAATTATAGTGGTTTTGTAATTACCAGCTATTGTAAATGGATCAACTGTTACCCTATATGAAACTGTAAACTGCTCATTTAATATTGGAGTTAAGACGGGGCCGGGATTATCCGCGATTGGCTCACCCGGTGGATTTAAGGTGAAGCCTGCATATTTTGGACCGCCGTTTGTGAAGCGATTTGCAGCTCCTCCTGTCAGATTGGAATCACTGGTTGTATAGCCAAAACCTTCACCAGCAAAAGACAGCGGGGCGGCGTTTGTTCCTGTGAAATTAGCAATCTGGTTTGTTAGAAATGTCAAGGGTTGTGTGGCATACGCCAAGATAAGATAGCCGTTATACGCATTTGTTGAGGTTGTTGTGATGGTTGATTTTGTACTGTCTGAATAATTATTATCTGAGCTTAATTCATCAAAAGTAACCGTGTTTGAGTTAACACCAAATGAGAGAAACGGCACATCTGTGGCGATTGCGGCCTCAACTCCCCAGCCAGTTTCGGTAAATTTTCCCTGACGAGCCTTTACTTTCACTTTATAAGTTGTGTTTTGCATTAAATCGTAAATAAAATGACCAGAGGCGCCACCCCAATTGGCGTATGTTTTAAAGTCTTCAAGTCCCAGAGTATTTGAGATGGTGCCATCATCTTGAACATAACGAATTTGTGCCCATGTTGAGTCTGAACTTTCGGTAATGGCGATGGCATAAGTTGTGTCGGTGGCGTTTGATGAAGGATTAATGATGATTTTTAAACGATCGTAATAACTTTCTGCATTTAGAAGCGATGGAGCAGGCGGCAGGCCCGGCATAACTGTGTACGGCAAGCCGGCGCCAACTTTAAAATTTGCTGACGTGAGTTTATCAACAGAAACCTCTCCACCAATACCGAAAATAGAAAAATTTGTGGATGTTCCGGCAACCACACCCCCTGATCCAAATGCAAAATCTCTAAGCTTATAATTAGTGCTTTGAGGAGCGTTCGGGGTTGGGGTTGGAGTGACGTTTTGACCGCTTAAAATAATAGGAGTTGGAGAAGGTGTGAATATTGGAGTTGGTAAGGCGGTCCATGAGCTTGACGTTATTGAGGCGCCAGAAAGCTCACCACCGAGTGCGATATTTGTGTTTTGAGCAATGGGGGTGGGAGTTGGCGTATTGGCTGGTGTGTCTTGTATGCCTATGACCGCACCAGATTCGATAAAAGACAATGTTTTAAACAACCACGGCACACCGTCATTTGTGAAATCCGTGTTTTTGATTGTCAGCTTTAAATAATATGTTGTTTCTGGGCTTAAACCTGAAAGAGAAAGTTTGTGGATTTTTGTTGGCGCGCTCTCTTTGGCAACTGGTGAAATATTAACAATTGAGTCTCCTAAACTTAAAATTGCCACACTTTCTTTATCTGTTTCCCATGTGATTTGTGCTTCTGTGGCGGTTATTTTATCTATTTTTAAATTTTTTGGCGTGTAAAGGGCGGAGTTACTTTGCCAAACTTGATAACTGATAAACGCCAAAACACCAAGTGTAATTAATACGGTCGTGAAAATATTAAGATGTTCTTTGTTTAATTTGGGCAAATTAACCTTCATAAATAGCATAATACCATTTTTTAAAGGTAATTTTTGGTAAAAAAAACTTCGGGGAAAAGTTCAGTGTTGGTAATTATTGTTAAACAGAATTGTACAAAAATATTTTTTTTAAAAATTAATCCAATAATTAAAGTTTTAGAAAATTTTTTGTCAAGTACTTTACCTCATTTTCGCTGAAATTGTGTTGTTTAGATTTGTTAGGGTATATATATAGTGCTTGCAAAATACAATATGCACATTCTATACTGAAAAATAGAGTCTTGTTTCATATGTATAAAAAATTTGAACAAAATAAATACTTTAATATAGTTAAGAAAGCTATAAACAGCTTGAAACCGAAACTTATCTCGGCTGGGCTTTTGATGGCAATTATATTTTTGGCTGTTCAGAATGTGTATTCTGCCGTTGGAATTCGGCAAACAATTAATTTTCAGGGCAAACTGGTGAACTCCTCAGGGTTAAATGTGGCAGACAGCACTTATTCAGTTGTGTTTTCTTTATACACTGCGTCTTCAGGAGGCTCAAATATCTGGCAAGAAACTCAATCTGTTCCAACTATTGACGGGTTGTTTAGGGTTGAGCTTGGATCATCAACTTCTTTATCAGGCGTAGATTTCAATCAGGATGAGCTTTATTTAGGGATAAAAGTCGGCGCCGATGCTGAGATGACACCGCGTGTGCGCTTTACGGCAACTCCGTATGCGTTTCAGGCAAAAAATGTATCTTGGAGTGGACTTCAAAATCCAACCGCAAACACGTCTTTGAATATGGGAGCTTATACAAATAGCTTAATATTTAGCGGGACTTCTGCCAGTTCTGATTTATTCGTTTTATCAAGCTCAGCAAATACAACTGGCACTGGCAGGCTTATGTCTTTAAGAACGGCAACCGATTCTGAGATCAGCCCATTTCATGTTTCGGCAAAAGGTGTGGAGGCGCTTTTGGTGGCATCGTCTGGCAATGTTGGCATTGGGACGACGAATCCGAATTTCCAACTTGAAAGTGTGTTTTCATCAGCTAATACCAATATTGTAAGCAGTTCAATGAGACTGGTTCATAAAAGCACTGGAAATATGACTGATGGTTTTGGAAGTGGATTTGTTTTTGGTATTGACGACAACGCAAACTCAATACAAAATATGGCTCGTATAGCAGGAGTCAGAGATGGTGCAGACAATACAGGTAAACTTGTTTTTGATGTTGCGACTACAGGCACATTGGATACAAAAATGACAATACTTAGTGGAGGCAACGTCGGCATTGGGACGACGAGTCCAGGAACAAATGGGGCAATTTTAGAAATAACTTCATCAAAAACTTCAGCGGTTACAAATCCATCACAATTTAGAGTTAATGATGGAACAACTGGTGGTTATTTTGCTGTAAATGAGGGTGCTACAGGAGCAAACGTATATGTGCCAACTTTTGTTGGTAGAAGTGCAGCAATCAATGGGCTTGGCTTTTCTTTGTCAGGATATATTCCATCAACAAATGATGTTTTAGTCAGTACCAGTGCCGCAGTTGTCATAGAGGGTTCCAAAGATACTTCTGGTTCAATCGGAGTTTTGACTAATTCAAATATATTAACGGTTAGGAATTACGATCAAAGTCTGCTAACAATCGATGTAGATGGCAACGTCGGCATTGGGACGACGAATCCGGGGGAAAAGTTAGATGTAGTGGGCAACATAAGAGCAACTACTTTAGATTCAGGGGGCGTAGTTTCGTATATGTTTAGGCAAAATAGTGAAGGTATGGATGCAGCAATTAGGTGGAATCAGATTGCTGGAATTTCAAGATTAGGTTTTTATTTAGATGATAGTACTGCTGGCGGTGTTGGAACGAACGAGTATTTAACAATATTAGAATCTGGTCTCGTCGGCATTGGGACGACGAATCCACAGTCAAAACTTAATGTATTACATACAATTTCAAGTAACGCAGTGCAATATGCTGGTATTTCAGAACTTGATTTTACAAGCACAGCAAATAATTTAAATGAAAGTTTCGGATTTGGAGCAACAATAAGGTTTAAAGGAACATCAGGAAATGACTCAACTGACAATAAAGGTTTAAGCGCTTTCTCATTTAATGCATTTAATTCAAATACTGGAACAGTTGATTATATGCAAGGGATGTATGGAGACACTCGAAATCTTAGTACGGGTACTGTTACTAATTTTTCTGGTATTCGCTTGCCTGGTGGAGTAAATAGTGGTGGTGGCACAATTACAAATTTTTATGGATTATTAGTGGAAGCTCAAAGCGTTGGCACAAATAGATATGCTTTATCCCTTAATAATGCAGCGGCAACTAATGTTTACAATGTTTACGCAGGTGGAACGGCTCAAAATTATTTTGCAGGCAACGTCGGCATTGGGATGGCGAATCCAACTTCTGTATTACACACAGTTGCAAGCGGAGCAAGAACAGCTAATTACATAGGGAATACACTTACAAATACTTCAACGTCATCAACGCCTTCTATTACTAAAACAGGCTTGTCAATTGAGTCTACAGGTACATGGAGTGGAGCATCTGCGGTCAATAGAGGGTTATATGTAAATGCAACTGGTGGAACAACAAATTATTCAGCTATATTTGATGGAGGCAATGTTGGCATTGGGACGACGAATCCAGCTGTTGCTCTTCAGGTTGTTGGAGCAATAACAGCATCCGGCATCATCTCAGGAACTGGTTCAGGTCTTACCAACCTTAATGCTTCAAACATCTCATCAGGAACAATACCTGCTGCATCTGTTTTGAATATAAGTGGTAATGCAGCAACAGCCACTTCCCTTGCTACAACCAGAACTATTTGGGGTCAATCATTTAATGGCACAGCAATTATTACAGGAGCCTTAACAGGAGTTACATCAATTACAGCATCCGGCATCATCTCAGGCACTGGTTCAGGTCTTACCAACCTTAATGCTTCAAACATCTCATCAGGAACAATACCTGCTGCATCTGTTTTGAATATAAGTGGTAATGCAGCAACAGCCACTTCCCTTGCTACAACCAGAACTATTT
>JBIKWE010000015.1:0-15667 GCA_044356445.1 Limisphaerales bacterium
AGAATTTTTGGTTTTAATAAAAAAAGAGGAATGTCCTAAATATTTAATTTCCATCGTGTGATAAGCATATCAAAAATAACTTCATCATTCAACAGAAAAAAGATGGCCCTTTTAAAAGAGCCATCTTCCCATCACTCCTACCACAGAGAGATCACAGTTATTTTTTAACAGCTGTTTTAACCGGTATGCGCTTGCGCATAGCTTCTTCGGAAATCTTGGCTGTAACTCTCACAACGCCGTCTTCAGTTACGGCCTCTATACTTTTTGGATCAATTGTCCTTGGCAAAGTTGTTGAGTAATCAAATGATCTTACTCTATCTTGTCTATAAACAACTTTCTTTTTCTCTCTCTGTTCCTGCGTTTCTTCATGCCTTGCATGAATGTGAAGAACTCCATTTTCATACTCAACCTCAACTTTGTCAGCGGGAATACCGGGCACTGAGGCTTTTATAACAACAACATCGTCCTCTTCATAAACGTCAAGACCTTCAGAAGCTGATATTTGAGAGAAGTCCTGATCCCAGTCAGACATCAGTGGTCTAAATACTAATCTTGATAATGGAGAGTTAAGTGTAAAGTTTGCCATATACTTTCACCTTCTTTCTAAAATTAATAACTTATAACCTAACTTATAAGCAATTTCTGGCAGTATAATACTTTCTCTGCTAATTTGTCAAGAGGTATTTATTTCTCTATTTTTTCGATTAAACGATCCTGCTGATCTTGAGGCAAGCCGGAGATAATATCTTGCAAAACTTTTAAGATTGTGTTATCGTAAATTCTGTCAACAAGACCTGTCATTATATTTTTTTCACTCTGAGTCCCTCCAGATGATGCAATTTGAGAGACATAATTTTTGACATCTAAGACTTTTTTGGTGGCTTCATTTTTTGTTATTTGATCAGAAACGGCGCCAATTGCTGGTATGTTTGACAAGTCAGTTGAGATACCAAGAATAGAGTCCAGAGTTTTTGAGGTTGCATGCGCTTGATTTTGCACATTTTGAGCAATTTGATCCGAAAATACCTTGAAAATACCCATCCCCAGCAATATTATGGTTAACAAAAAGACTATCTTTATATACACAACATAATGCGGCTTCTCTTTGTTGATAATTTTATCAAGCTCTTCTTCTTCCGTTCTCATGCTCTAAATATATCAAAAGTGACAGATATTTTTCAATATAAATTCATCGATACTAAAGATTTGAATTTGGTAAAATAAGCTTTTAAAATGTGAAAAAATGTGCCTGGATAGTTTAGTGGCAAAACAAACCCATGGTAAGGGTTAGAGCGCGGGTTCGATTCCCGCTCCAGGCTCCAAAAATTGCTTTCTGTTTACTGCTTACTGTTTACTGCTTATTGCTTCCTGCTTACTGTTTACTGTTTACTGCTTACTGCTTCCTGCTTATTGCTTATTGCTTATTGCTTCCTGCTTACTGCTTACAGCGTGATAAGCAACAATTGCACAAGAAACTATAACGTTTAACGATTTATTTATCCCCCACATTGGGATCTCAACAACTTTGTCAACTTCTTTTAAAGTCTCATCTGTGACTCCAAAAGTCTCATTACCAACAACAAGAGCAAACGGCTGAGTGTAGCTGACTGACGTATAAGGGTCCGACCCTTCAGATTGTTCAACGGCGTATATTTTGGTGTAAGGACGCTCCGACTTAATTTCTAAAATAGCTTCCTTAACTGAATTTTTATACTCCCACGGCACAATTTTATAAGTTCCAATTGAAGCTTTGGCAATTTTTGGGTTTGGGGGGGTCTCCATTTGTCCGCACAAATATACTTTTTCAACAGCCAGCGCGTCAGCTAAACGAAATATGCCACCAACGTTGTATGTGTCATATATATTTTCAAGAATTAAAATTATCCCTTTTCTAACAAATTTATCTTTAAAATTTTGACTTTCACTTTCTGGCAAGTCTCTTAATTGTTTTGCATTTAGACGAGACATAAATTTTATTAAAAAATAATTGATATTTTACCATTATAAACAAATCTCTATTCATAAAAATCTTAATACCTAATTAATATTACCTATAGTTGATTTTTATGAATACCTATAGTATAATATGCTAATCATAAACCGTATAAAGGCTTATTGCATTATTTTATGCAGTTTGACGGTTTTTTTGATTAAGTTGATAAATGGATTTTATGTTTATACATAGTTTGATTACACTTTTACTTATAGTTTTTATAACTATTTCAAAAACTGTTTATGCTGGAGAAGGATCTGGACAGTACGGACAATACGGCGGAAGCACACCGTCTTATTCTATTGTCATAGATAAAATGGTCGCAGAACCAAGCGCCACAAAAGGAGGTCAGCAAAAATATGTTGACAACTTGTCACCATCTGACCCCAGATTCAAGCCACAAGATTTAGTAAATTTTAGAATTAAGGTCAAAAACTCATCTTCAACAACTTTAAAAGATGTCAAGATTATTGACACTTTGCCATCTTATGTGATTGCGATTGAAGGACCCGGGCCATATGATCCAAAAACCCACTCAATTTCCTATGTTTATTCTGAAATAAAACCTCAAGAGGAAAAAATTTCATATATCACGGTTAAGATAAAAAACCAAGAGGAGTTGCCAGCTGACAAAGGCCTCATGTGCCAGCTTAACAAAGTTGTTGCCGAAGCTCAAAATGTGAAAGATGAGGACACCGCACAATACTGTCTGGAAAAACAAGTTGTAACTTCTGAAGGCAAGCCTCCTGTGAAAACACCTGATGCAGGTGCTGAGCTTTATATATTACTTGGCGGAGCATTAAGTGCACTTGGGACAGGATATTTGCTAAAAAAAGCACAATAAAGGGCTTATTTTTTTAAAAATAATTATTCTCCAACTTCCTCTTCATTTGTTTAATACTATAAGGTTTTTATAATTACTCGATACATTTTATTTTTTTGAAATATATTAAATACATTTGACTTAAAAAAATTCTATTTAAGCTATTTAACTTCCTAAACCTGCTTTTACAAACAAAAAATTTATCTTTTTCTTAGGTTGATATTTAGGGGTGGGTGTGGTATTATAGGATATATGGATATTTCTATAATTCTTCCTGTTTTAAATGAGCAGGAAGCTATTGAAAAAGTTTTGCTTTCTATTTTAAAGCAAAAAATATCAGGTATAGCAAACTATGAGATAATTGTGGTAAATGATGGGTCAACTGATAATTCTGGAAAAATACTTTCTAAACTTAAAGAAAAAATTAACAATCTTAAAATTGTTACTCATACTATCAACAAAGGTTATGGTGCCGCATTTAAATCTGGTGTAAGAACCGCAAAATATAACTGGATTCTCTTTATGGATTCTGATATGCAGTTTCACATAAACTCTATAAAACCGTTTTTAACTTTTACAAAAGATTTTGACTATATCGTTGGATACCGCCAAAATCGCGCTGATAATATAAGGCGAAAAATTGTTTCATTTATATATAATCGCTTAGTTCGAATTATATTTGGTCTACCAATTAGAGATGTCGATTGTGCTTTTAAACTTATGAGAAAAGATTCTGTATCCAAAGTAAGAGGATTGCCAGATAGCTTCTTTGTTTCTGCGGCGCTTTTAATTAAGTCGATGCAGATGAAAATAAAAATTAAGGAGCTCCCAGTAAGACATTTACCCCGAACAAAAGGTATTTCTACTGTAACTATTTCTAAGGTAACCCGCACTATTTACGATTTAACAATGCTCTATAAAGAGACTATCTTAAAAAGATTTATTAAAACATCCAGTAAAAAATTAGGCAATACAAATAAAGTAGCAAGAAAATATGCAGTACAACTTATGCTTATCGTATTAGCAATTTTATATTACCAGAACAGGGAAAAGTAAATCTTAAAAATTACTTAATGGTGAATAGAAGCTTTTAAATAAAAGCCTTTTGAGACCATTAAGCAATTAATGGATAAAAGAAGTCATTGTTTAAAAACAATTTTTGAAGTTTGCATATAAGCTTATACAAAACAAAAAAATTGGTAGACAATGAATGCACCTTAACAATCAGGGTCAAGATATTTTTTGGATAATCATCATCTGATTGCCCGTATTGTGGATACGTAGGCATGTCCCCAGCACGGGCGATCAGAAGTATCGATTGTCCATGGGATGACAAAGGCGTCATCCCTAAATTCCATTCGCGTTCAATTTTGTTCGTATAGCCATAGGAGGAAACCATGGCAAATCGTAAGTTTTGGATCATCGTGCTCGCAGCCATCGGCCTGTTTGTTTTGGCCGGCTGCACGACTGGAACCGCTGTACAGCCAGATTGCCCCCCCTTAAACAGGTTTGGGCAAAAAAACATCGGCAACACAGGGACCGTATGTAATTACGAAGGTCCCATCGTTGTCACGCCGTCACCGACCGAAGAAGCTGCCGCAGCCGAACCCACCGTCCCGGCCGAAACCGAGAGTGACGATCTCACGATCGCCCCCCTCCAGATCGACCCGGATGTGGCAAACGCCTCCGATGGCTCAACGGCAACACCCGCCAATGGCGCCTGCATGACCAATGAGGAGATTCAGAAGTTTGCCGTAAGCTGGGAAGAGATTGACAGAGCAACACAAAATCTGTCGAGCCGCATCCACCATCCTGCTGGTCCTTGGACCGCCGGTGCAGGGGATGTCGTATTGATCGGGGTCTACTGGTCACCGGAAGATCCTACCCTCAACGGTAAACTCGAAGAAATTCGCGCGGATGGCCTGACCGGCGCATGGCGTGTGCTACAGGATGTTGTGATGGAAGGTCCGGGTGCGAGCATTAGCTGCATCCCCAGCCTGCATCAAGTCAAGCCTGCCGCTGAAGTTGGTGGACAGTGCTTGGCGAAAAGCGAGTTCGTCGCGATCGTGAATATGTACCGGCTATCTGGCGCTTCGCTTTTCAACCGTCTCGACGAGTTCATCGACCTGCGACCTGAGGCACAGGTGCGCATGCTCGGTGGCGGGGTTTTTCCGGCTGCTGATCCTGCGACTCGCATCCTCTGGACGAGCCAGGATGTGACTGTGCCCACCGGCCTGCCCTTGCATAGCGCCGCGGGAATGACTGCATCCGTCCTCACCGAAGCGACTGATGCAGACATCGTCGGCCAGACCTGGCGAGGAGTTATTCTCTGTGATCCTCTGGATCCTGAGGTTGACTTCGAGACCTGGTGGGGCAAATAGTTGCCCCTAGCCCTCCCGCTTCGGCGGGATGAGGTGCCCAGCAAAGCCGTAAGGCGACGTTGGGAAAACCTTCCCACCCGGGTAGAGGTGGGAAAACAATATTCTTGACCCTAAGCTGGCGAGGTGGAAAAACATTGATCGTTTTTACCCGACACTTAGCTGTCGGACGCATCAACAATCAATCAGCTACGCAATGTAGCACTCCACCTCGCCTTCTTACTCATATTTTTCTAAAAACATAGAAAGAAATAAGTAAGAATATTGAGTTAAATTATGAAAATAGAAACTATAAAATCAAATAAACCACTGGTTTCTGTGATAATACCAGTTTTTAATGGGGCTTCTTATCTTGTAGAAGCTGTTGATTCTGTGCAAAAGAGTGAATTTCGTGATTTTGAAATTCTTCTTATCGATGATGGATCGACTGACATCAGTAAAATGCTCTGTCGGATCCTGGATGAAAAGTATGACAATCTCCATTTTTATGACTTCAAGGAAAATAAAGGTCTCGGGCGCGTACTAAACTTTGCGCTCGAAAAAGCCCAAGGGACATACATCTGTCGTCTGAATCAAGATGATCACATGCTCCCCCATCGTATGCAAAAGCAGATTGATTTTTTGAAGAAGAATCAAGATGTCGTGGCAGTCGGATCACATATCACCCATTTTTTTGAGGACGGGAAAAAAGAGATTCTCAAATACCTCGAAACGGATGAGGAGATCAAAGAGATCTGGCATATCGTCGGTCCATTTTCAGACCCTTCAGTCATGTATCGTCGAGATATTGCACTCAAAGTCGGAGGGTATGATCAGTCTTTCTGGCCTGTCGATGATACCCATATGTGGTACAAGATGGGTATGCGCGGAAAACTAGCCAACATACAAGAACCGTTAGTCGAAGTTCGTTGGCACAAAAAAGCGGGGTCTGTATTCTATTTCCGTGAGATGGCATGGCAAATATTCCGAGTTCGCCGCTGGGCACATAAAAATGTCAAGAAAGGAAACTTCGCGCACCAGATCTTCTGGCTTATGCAGCTCGCAGCAGGGATGATCCTGACTCCAAAAATGAACTGGAAAATCTATCGATATATCAAAAAGATCATCTCATGGTATGAGGAAAAGAAACACCATGCAAAAAAAGTGTAAAGAACGTCAAGCTTGCTTTGAAAAGCAAATAATTACTTCTTCTTTTTTAGGAGAAACCATCCTACTCCTCCTATTGTACCCAGTGTCACGAGCCAGCCTACAAAGCTCAGAGTTTGAGGAAAGTAATAAAGATACAGTGTTTCCCCAGTGGAAACATCCTCTGAGGACAGCTCAAAACAATTGGCATATCCATCGCAACGTGCATGGACCCGTGATATATCCTGCCCAAGCATTGCAGAAAGCACCGAATGGCTGACTCCCCACTGGGCATCATATCCTTCGTTGAATTTGAGTAATGATGAAACCTCCGTATCTGGACCTTGATCGATCGTTATCTTCTTGAGAGACGGTAACATCGACTCATAGCTAAGTTTTTGAGGTGCAGCATACTCCCGAGTACTCTCCCCGCTTTCTGGGACTAGCTTCAGCGACTCCCAGGTATTTGGGATCTCTGTGACGGTGAATCCTGAAATCAGCATCATTGCTTCATTCTCTGAAAACTGCTCAATTGCAAACTCTTTTGGCTTGCCGTCGTAATACTCGGGACGCGGGTAAATGTATGTATACGTGGTTTCCATGTTCAACTCATCCAGAGATTTAAAACCCTGCTGAAATGGGAGCTCAGGGTCTTGGAAACGCTGGAATGACTCCACATCTGGATATCCCTGATAGAGCGACATCAGCTCATTTGTGTAGCGATAAAATCCATCCTTCAGCACCAAACGAGGATACTGCCCTGAGGCAAGATTGTAATCCACTGACCACAGATACATCTTTCTGCTATCAAACGGGAGCTGTGCAAAAAGCCTGTTCTGACAATTCTCTGCATAGCTTACCCATTCATTTTCATATGTTCGAAATGTCCGATACATATTCCCACTCCTACAGGGATCTGCTGAGACATAGAGACCATCCTTTACCGGAGAAAAGTCATAGGTACTTTCGCCGTAGGTTCGTGGCATGGTGAGATGCAATGTGCTATCTTGAACATCAATACTCCCATAAAAATCTTCGGGGATCACCATCGTAAACTGAGTTTCCTCAATAGGAGTATATGTCTCAAGCGAGAATCTTTGAATCTTGATGTTTTGCTCCTGATACTGGGTATTTTTGAGCACAAACTGCACGAGAAGATCCTGAATATCAGCGATACTTTTTGTCACGGGGATTCGAATAGTGCTCTCCCCTGCCGAAAGATTGAAGAGCCGCGTTGCGTTATAGCAGTCTGGGACTGCATACTCTTTGATACAGATCTCAAATAGATTGGGTTTTTGTAGTGACTGAATATAGCTTGTCAGCTGAGGTTTGGAAGAAAAATAATTTGATGTGATAAAAAGATCATCCTGAGATTTTTGTGATGATGCCACATCCAAAGATATCTCCATGTGAGATACATCCTCCTCAAACTCTGTCGCAAGATCACGCCAGAAACATGTCGAACCATTGGTACTTGTGACAGAATACTGACCATTTATGCCTTGCTCTGTGGAGGAATAGTTTTCCAGTGCATCTCCATAGCAGTTAGGATTTTCTGTGAGCTTCAAAGTCATCGGAGCTATATCCACAATAGCATCTCTTGCAAGTATCTGGAGATTCACTGCTGTCCCTTCTATCGAGACTGTCCCGATGGTAGTTTCCTCAATACCTACAACTGGGACGGGCACAATAACGCCGTTGACTGATAATCTCAGGCCTGTCAATTGATCCGATGAGAGAGGCCAATTGGTGTAGAGTTGGTCAGCGTTTGTACGATCTGCAAGCGCTTGCTCTACTGCTTCTTGTGGTATCCCTATACTGGTGAAGGGTGCGGTAAACTCCTGCGATTCTACACTCGGGAGAAACTGAAGATAACTCTCGATGATCAGCTCTTCATCCGTGAGCCGAGCAGTCAACCTGAGCAAATGACTTGAGAATGGGCGCTCAGTACCTGTTTGAACACGATACTGTCCTGAGGGCACATCTTCAAGGGTTAATTTAAAACCGTTTTCTGCCTTTTCCAGAGCCCCATCTCTTCTCAAAAATGGATATACAATGTTATTCTTCCCTGATTGTATTGTGTGATTTTCTTCTATACTTCGCGAGACCAGGAGTTCATCCTCAAGTGCTGGATCAATATCTGTTGCTTTTTTCAGAAATGAGACCTGGGACGCTGGATTTACAATCTCATAGAGTACGATCTCCTGAGGTGGTGCAGATTCGATCTGATTTCTGAGTTCCGGATCGATCGAAAACTCTTTTTCATAATACGTGAGATACTCCTTCATTGAGACGAGACCTATATAGGTCTTTGTGATTCTCTCATCATCCTCAAGCTGCCTGAGTAATGTGCGCGCCTCTTCGGTGTTGAATGTCCCCCATAGATTCATACCTCGCGAAGGCTGGGAAGTTTGCACGGTTTCATCAAATATAATGTATCTTACTCCGAGCATGGATAGCAGATCATACAGTTCTTGTGAACGCATCTCAAGATCTGCACCAGACAGAGATTGAGAATTGTGTAAAAGTCTTTGGATCTTTTCATTGACGTATGCATTCTCCATACTGGCCGGCTCAAATGTCTTTTCAAACAGTGGCTTGTTAATCATGTAGTAAAGAAATGATGAACCAACATACCCCCATGAGTAGGATCTCCAATACGCCTCATCATCATATGGTACATGAACAACGCGTACAGGATCAGGATCAGCATTGATTCGGGCTGCGATAATATTGTATGGTTCTGGGATCTTGTTGTACATATAAAAACCGATGAGGTCTCCTGTGAAGTACGTGCGAAACATTATGCCTGTACTGAAAACAACCAACGAAAGTAATACTATTTTGGTTGAAAAAGCTAATGTTTTATTAAGAGAAGTAATCTTGCTGACAACGTATACCACAGCAATAGATGCTGTTATGGAGCCTGCAAAAGCGATATACGGATGAAATTTCGTATCACCAAAGCGGAAAATGACTGCAAAATATGGAATATTTGCATCGAGAAATCGGTAAATGAAACCAAACCATGAAAACTCCTTCATCGACAAGAATAGAAATAGAATCACAACAAGCGGAGCCCACAAAAGATTCCACGACTTTCTGTATCGAAGAAGTATAATAATCGATCCGATAATATACAAAACAGGAAAAATTGCAAAGATACCATACTGCCACGGTGAGTCAATGCTTTCTGCGAGTGGATGCAAATAATCTGCACGATCAATTCGCAGACTCGTGACTTGTGTTTCAAAGAAGTTGGGCCAGAGAATGAGTTGCTTTTGTACATCATAAAATGACTGTGGTTTGTTGAACTGGGTTTCATTGGCACTGATAAAAGTCGGTGCCAGACGGATAATATCTGACTTTTGAACTGTGTAATTTATAAATGGAAAAATCCAAAATGTATTCAAAAGAGCAAAAAGAATCATCACAACGACAGCTCGTATAAATTGCTTTTGAAATAACACATATAGCCCCAGCACCATGACAAGTGTCACAAAAACCGTCCCAATGACATAACTTGGTGCAGAGAAAAAAACTGAAATAAGGAGTAAGATAAATATCTTTACTGTGATTTTTTTGTGATAAAAAATCGTGTCAAGTGCAAGAAGAAGAATAGGAATAGAAAAAAAACGTGAGATATAGGGCGTGATGGGAAAATAAAAAATTGAAAGGGTATTGAGATTGAACAGATAGAAAAATGCAGCAACAAATCCACCAAGATCAGCGTACTTTCCACTCCTCTTCCCTCTTTGCAGTATCCTGAAGACAAAAAAATAAGTTGCGACAACACCTACCACTAAAGAACCAAGAAAATATAGCTGGTCAAGGAGATTTGTAGACACAAATTGCGAAAAGATGAGAAAAAGAAACTGCCTGAATATATCGGTTGACTCAGAGTCTGAAGGTACTCCCAAACCCCGGAACGATCTCCACGGATCAAAGAACATTCGGACAATATTTAGCTGTGGATTCAAATATGAAGAGTAATTATCCCAACCCAAGAGAGCAAATTGAGATTTTATACTAAATAAAACTATTATTATTAAAATAACGCTTAATAGTACTAAAAATGGCTTCTTAATTATTTCTGCTTTTAGCTTATTAATATATATTCCTAGAAATGAATTAATAAACATATTGTTATTATAATTTACATGAATGCAGTGACTAAATGCAAATTATTAAAATTCATAGAAGTGTATAATTAAACTATGACACTTGCTCACCTTCAAATTAGAAATCCAAAAGAAGATGAAACCGGCCCAGAAGCTGCCTCACAGATTTTTTCATCTCTTTTAACCGGAATTAACCCTATACTATCAAGACTTTTTAACCCGGTTGATAATTATGCCTTTGAAATATATCTGACCGGACAATCTGTCTATTACTATGTTACAATTCCGGAATCTAGAGATCCGCTGTTGCAAAGCCTCATACAAGCATCTTATCCACAATCAGCAATAACTCGCACAACAGATCCATTGGAAGTTGTTTTAAAAAATCCATATCATGCCACAGCCGAACTCAAACTCCAAAAAACCTATACCCTACCCCTTAAAACCTATGCAGAGTTCTCAGAGGTTGACCCAATAACCTCTGTAATAGGCCTTTTATCAAAGCAAGAACCATGGTTTAGGGCCTGTATACAAGTTTTAGTAACCACACCTTCTTTTACTTGGCAAGGCGAAACGCTTGATAAAAGGGTAAAAACCGTAATAGACCCAATGACCGGTGAAAAAAAAGAGGTGAAAACCGACGAAAACGTTTCATATATGACAAAAAAAGTTTTATACGAAGGTGGCCGAACAGCAATAAGAATCCTTGCAACTTCTAAAGAAAAAGGAAAGAGCCCAGCTACATTGGTGCAAAATATTTGGAATGCATACGGTGGATTATCTTCTGGCGAAGGTAACAAATTAACTTTGTCAGGACTAAGTAAAAATAATCCGAGCTTCATTCAAAGACTCAAAGAAAGAAGTTTCGGTTTTTTGGAAAATAGAAAACAAATTTTAAATGCTCAAGAGCTAGCAACGCTTTGGCATCCGCCCGGCAAGGCTCTTACCGGCGTCAAAAATATTGCGTGGGGCAAAACTCTAATGGGTGAGCCACCTGAGAACTTGCCAACCGTTGACAATATTAAGGAAGAAGAAAAACAAGATATTAATTTTTTCGGACGTGCAGAATATAAAAATAGAGATTCAATTTTTGGAATAAGATCTGTTGACCGAAGAAAACATATGTATATTATCGGCAAAACTGGAGCTGGAAAATCAACCTTAATTGCTAATATGGCAATAGATGATGTCAGGCGTGATCGTGGTGTTGCAATAATAGATCCTCATGGAGATTTATCAGAAACTATTTTAGAATACATCCCAAAAAGAAGAATTAATGATGTTATTTACCTTGAACCTTTTGACACAGAACGCCCATTTGCGCTTAACGTTTTAGAGATTAAAAATCAAACACACAGAGATCTTGTTGCCTCTGGCATAGTTTCAATTTTTTACAAGCTTTACGGAGATTCTTGGGGTCCAAGACTTGAGTACATCTTAAGAAATACAGTTTTGACTCTTCTTGAGATACCAAACTCCACGCTTGCTGATGCACTGCCACTTCTTGCTGATCCTAAATTTAGGGCTAAAAACTTAGTTCATGTTAAAGACCCTGTGCTTCAAAACTTTTGGGTTCGTGAGTTTGACAAAATGACAGACAAGCTAAGAGTTGAGGCAATTGCACCAATTCAAAACAAAATTGGTCAATTCGTTTCTTCAAAAATGATAAGAAACATTATTGGCCAGCCAAAATCTACAATAAATTTGGAGGAGATTATGAACTCTGGCAAGATATTGATCTTAAATCTATCTCAAGGGAAACTTGGCGAAGATAATGCGGCCTTACTTGGAGCAATGTTAATCACTCAGATGCAACTTGCGGCTATGAACAGATCTTTCATGAAAGAAGCCGACAGACGTGATTTTTTCATGTATGTTGATGAGTTTCAAAACTTTGCAACGTCATCATTTATAAAGATTTTATCTGAAGCCAGAAAATATCGCTTAGCCCTCACTTTGGCCAATCAATATATTGAACAAATCGATGAAAACGTGATGACTGCAATTTTTGGCAATGTCGGAACACTAATAAGTTTTGTTGTTGGAGCTCGTGACGCCGAATTTTTAACTAAAGAATTCTCAGGGCTTTATACTCAAAACGATTTGGTGGCTCTTGGTAAATTTGAGACTGTACTTAAGATGTCTATAAATGAAATGACCTCATCTCCATTTCCAGCAAAAACATTACCACTGCCATCAGTAAAAAATGAGAATTCTGAAAAGATTATCAGATTGTCAAAAGAGAGATACGGGCGTAAAGCCTAATCCTTCCTGCCTTTATTTCTAAATTTAGCAAGTAATAATGATGTAACTGCTCCGACTATAAATTTAAAAATTTGGTTTTTGTTAAAAAAAACATTGTTAAGAATAGAGATAGCTTTAACTGGCATTTTTTGCAGTAATTTTCTTATGGCAAAAAATGCCAATATCACAGCCATGCCTATAATGGCAAAAATTACCATAAATACGATACCAACGGTATAAAAAATACTTTGCAAATCCATACTATTTCATATTATTAAATTATTTTTCGGCTTTTTCAGCTTTTGAAACAATTTTCTTAACATCTTTTTTTGATTCAGACATTACATACTCCCACCTGTCAAGCAAATATTTTTTCAACTTCTCCGCTCTGTCGCCTGTGGCTTCTTTTTCTTTTTGAACCTTTGCAATAACCTCTTTAACAACTTCTTTATATTTATCTTGATCAATCTCATCAGCCTTAGATTTTAAATCATCAAGCTTGTCATTTAACATTTTTTGAGTTGTTTCAAATAATTTCTTCCCTTCCTCAGTGGCTATTCCAAAAACCTCTTTGGCAATATCTTGCGGTGGCTTATTCTCATATTTTTTTTGCCACTCTTCAAGCTTTTCTTTAGCCATTTCTCTATTCTCTTTTCCTGATTTTGGCGACAAAAACATGGCGGCAACGCCACCTAAAATCGCTCCAAAAATTAGACCTGCTCCAAACTTTGATTTTCCCATAATGTATTAAATTTAACTAATAATTTAGAATTCATTCAACTCTCTAATACTACACCTTGCGTGGTATAATTTCAATATGTCAAAAAAGCATCTTAAATTTTATTTTACAGCTTCAATAGCGGCAAAAAATCAGTACATAGAAAACTATAAAAAAATAATTTCATCTGTCAAGAATCAAGGCAATGAAATCATTGCTGATCATATTTTAAACACCACAGAACCTGAGGTGAATTCAAGCTCTCGTGACAAAAGATTGGCATTTCATAAACAGCTTGAACAATGGATCCAAACCAGCGACGCACTTATAGCTGAGACATCTTTTCCAAGCATAAGTGTTGGATACGAAATATCATTGGCTTTAAGGGTTGGCAAACCTGTCTTGGTATTATTTAGTGAGGGCGAAGCTCCAAGTCTGCTCGCTCACCATGCAGACGAAAAACTGTTGACTGAAAAATACAATTTAAACTCCGTCTCCTCTGTTATAAATGATTTTGCCACATTTGTTGAGTCAAAAGCTGATTTACGCTTTACATTTTTTATAACGCCGGCAATTTCAACTTTCTTAGACCAAGTTGTCAAGCAGAAAAAAGTGCCAAAATCAGTATATCTGCGTGAGATTATTGAGCGAGAGATGAAAAGAATCAATAAGAATTAACACATATCTGTTACGCATTGCTCCGTTTAAATTTAGATTTAAAATTATTTAATATCAACTGTATCTTTAAGAATTTGTAAAGATACTTTTTTTTACAATTTATTATTTTAAATTAGAATAACAATTTGAATATGAGAAATCATCTCAGAACAGTTTGCCTAAATCTCATGGCAGCTTTAACCGTCCTCATTATTCCAGTTTCCAGTTTTGCCGCTGGCATGCCGTCAGAAGGTGAATCACATGGCGCAAGCATACCATTTACTTTTTTAATGCTTGCAATCTTGCTTGTTGCTGCAAAATTTGGTGGGATAACTGAAAAATTTGGACAACCATCTGTTGTTGGTGAGCTTATGGCAGGAATTATGCTTTCTGTTGCCGGCTTCTTGGGATTTCAGCTAATTAATGATATGAGACACAATACTTCTCTTGAATTTTTGGCTGAGTTAGGTGCAGTCATATTACTGTTTCAGATCGGACTTGAGTCAAACCTTTCTCAGATGAAAAAAGTTGGCACAAGAGCATTGATGGTTGCGCTAATTGGCGTTGTTGTGCCTTTCAGCCTAGGCACATTTCTCCTTGGTCCAGTATTTTTTCCTCAAGCCAGTCAAGTTACCTATTTATTTATCGGTGCATCATTAGTGGCAACATCTGTTGGCATAACTGCTTCAGTGTATCAAGGAGCTGGAGTTCAAAAACTAAAAGCCTCTCAAACAGTGCTTGGAGCCGCCGTCATAGACGATGTATTAGGATTATTAATACTTGCAGTTGTCTCAGCATTAGCTTCAGGAGGAGTTGTTACGCCAATGTTCGTTGCAACCCTATCACTTAAGGCATTTGCTTTTTTGGGTCTTGCGGTTATATTTGGAGGCACACTTGCAAAATACGTTTCCAAAATCTTTAACATGATTAACACTGGGACAGGTATGAAGCTTGCTCTTGCAATAACTTTTGCGCTTGTTTTTGCATATATTGCGTCTTTAGTTGGACTGGCGCCAATTGTAGGTGCGTTTGCGGCAGGATTAATATTAGATCAAGTTCATTTCAAGACTTTCAATCTTCCAGAAATTGCCTATGACTTAAAGAATCTTCGAGGTTTCAACAAGGAAGAAAAAGAGAAAATCGATAGCCTTATTGAAAAACATCAACACGGACACGTTGAGGAACTTGTTAAGAATATCGGCATGCTAATTGTTCCTGTATTTTTTGTATTTACGGGACTAATGGTTGATGCTGCGTCACTACTTAATCCATCGGTATATATTTACGGCATCATTATTACAGTTGCTGCAATTGCCGGTAAGATTATAGCCGGGGTAGCCGCAGAAGGCACAAGACTCGAAAAGTTATTTGTTGGTGTGTCAATGATTCCAAGAGGAGAGGTTGGTCTAATATTTGCCGCAACCGGTAAGGCGTTGGGTGCCATTCCAAGCGACATATTTTCGACAATAATATTGGTAATAATCTTATCGACTTTAATTCCACCAACTTTCATTAATAAGCTTGCAATACAGCTTAAAAATAAGGATAAAAAAGATAAGCCCGCACTTGCAAGTGCATAATTATTTTTGCCAACCTTTACGAGTGAAG
>JBIKWE010000062.1:0-4319 GCA_044356445.1 Limisphaerales bacterium
CCATGCCTTTTGAGCCGATAAAAAGTAAGGCATGAGGAATATTTTTGGAGTTTAAAATGTTTAATATTTTTGGTCGTACTTGGGAGTTGTCAAGTTCTGTAACGGTTCTTGGGCGATATTTTAAATAGTACATTTTTGAAGAGCAAATTATGTTTTATAGAAATAATACCAGAAATTGCACACCAAATTGATTTAAATCTTTCCTAAAATATTTTCAATTGCGTGCTCAACAAGATTTTGCAAGACAGTATCGACCTTTTTTTCTCGTTCAGCAGCAAGAAGTACGGCTTGTGGATAGCAGATCACAACCTCACCTATAACCTGCTCCTCTTTTTTTGAAGGATCAACTGGATATCCAAAAGATAAAACAGGAAGGGCGATATTTTCATTTTTATATGTATTTGCCACGTGCCTCATCTTTCTTATGCCGACAAATGCAATATTTAACACATAATCAGCCTGCAAATTATATCTTTGCAAAATTTTCTCTGTGAATTGAGATAGAGTTTTTTTTGCAACCTTATATCGAGATGAGCTATAAATGTTAATCATATTATCTTCTTGATTTGTGTCTTTTTTTTAGCCGCTCTTTTTCTTCTTCTTTTCTCATCTGTGATGGGCGCTTATAATACATTTTAGATCTAACCTGATCCACAATATCTTCTTGAATAAAAATCTTCGAGAATTTTCTAAAAATGCTTTCTTTTGTATCGCCTTTCTTTTTTTCAACTACCACCATAAAATTTAACACACCTTCCTTTCATTAGCCACAAAGGGCATATATAACTTAACCCCTTATTGTATTATATGTTTTCAACTATTGCAATCAGCTCTTTAGCTGAGAGTGACGAAGGTACGCTGTTTGGATTCTTTGAAGATCCATTAAGTAGCATATTTTTGGAAGCGTGCAAAAACCAAGTTGCTTTTTTATCGCTTTTAGTAATTTTCTCATATAGCTTTGTCAAATCGTATTTTGGATCAGGTTGAGTTTTAATACGAATTGTTTTAACCTCTGGATCTATTCTTATAACAACTTCGAAGCCTTTTTTTAAGGCATGTTTAACCGCAACTTCGTTTTTAGTTTCCATTATAAGAACTTTGCCTAAGCCAGAGCTAAACACAAAGCCTTCCTTAATCTCGCCTTCAGCTTTTAATGAGTTTTTGATAGTTAAAAAAATACTTTCCAGAATTAATGAAGTCATAGAGATTAATTCATGATCGCTTGTAAGTTGACCTCTAAGTGGATACATGAATTCATGAAGAGAGAATGCATACCTAGAATTTGTTGGATCAGGAAAATGGACTTCTTGAAAATTATCAATTTGAGTTACCACTTTAGTCATTTCTTCTATTGCTGAAAAATCTTTTTCCTTAATATGTTTATTTAAGGCTAAAAATTTAAACACTTTTTCAGTGGCTGAAGACCTTTCAGAAGACTGATGATGATCAAACTGTCCAAGACCTGTATCCACATGAATAACTTCAGGATTTTCATCAGGTTTTAAGTTTTCATATGTTGCACCAGCTGGCACAAAGGCATGTTCAGCCTCATCCCAACCCGGTAAATATTTTTTAATAAGCCACGAGGAAGTTGCCGCATCAAGGTCGGGGGAGATGTGAGTGACAATTAGTTTCATTTTGAATAATTCAGCTTATTTATTAATTAACTTTTTTACTTTCTTAATTACTTCAGACAAGCTCATTAAATTTGAATCAGTTTCGTTCCTCATCTTAAGTTCAACTTGGTCACCGGTTCTTTTTGAAACAACCAAACGAACAGGAATACCTATAAGATCGGCATCTGAGAATTTTGCACCTGCTCGTTCCTCTGCCCGATCATCAAATAGAACCTCAATACCCTCCTCTTTTAGTTTGGTATAAATTTCGTATGCTTTTTTCTTTGTCTCTTCATCTTGCAAATCAAGTCCAACAAGATGTGTGTGATAAGGCGCAACACTCATTGGCCAAATAATTCCCCTCTCGTCATGGAATTTTTCGACAATAACCCCCATTATGCGAGATGTGCCAATTCCATAGCAGCCCATATAGACTAATGTTTCAACACCTTTTTCATCTTTTACTCTAAAATCCAGTTTTTCGGAAAATTTAGTATTCAGTGGAAAAATATTTCCTACTTCAGATGCTTTGAAA
Source organism: Limisphaerales bacterium (assembly GCA_044356445.1). Taxonomy (GTDB): domain Bacteria; phylum Patescibacteriota; class Microgenomatia; order UBA1406; family GWC2-37-13; genus UBA1450. Next base: position 2,152 of record JBIKWE010000062.1, read on the forward strand.
GCTTCATACCTTGAAGATGATGGGTCGCTTACAATTTCTTTATTATAAATAACTCCGGTTTCTTTGTCTTTGTAAATTTCATCTTCTCCACTTTCACAGATTGTTTGGAATTCATGAGAATTTTTTTCAGTAAAGTCACCGCCTGAAGCAAGGGTTAATACTGTTTCTCCACCTATTCCTAAGCGTTTAAAAATATTTTTGTAAGCCGGTATAGCTTGATTATTGTAATAATCAAGTAAATCATCTTCTGAGGCGTGAAAGCTATAAAGATCTTTCATGCGAAATTCACGACCTCGCAAAATTCCTGACTTTGCTCTTGGTTCATTTCTAAATTTTGTCTGAATCTGATAAAGTGCAAAAGGTAATTCTTTGTAACTTTTTATGAACTGTTTCGCAAGCGGAGTAACAACCTCTTCATGAGTCGGATTTAGAATGTACTCATTATTATTTCTTTCAAGTGAAGTTTGGTTTGCACCAAGAACTTTAAATAAGACATCTACCTTATTGAGCCTTTCTGTATCTTCCCAAAGTTTCACAGGTGAAAGAGCGGGCATGAGGATTTCTTGACCAATTTTATCCATTTCAGATCTGACGATATTTTCAATTTTATTAAGCACTCTCCAGCCCAATGGTTGAAATGTATACACGCCAGCCATTATTTGATTTATATATCCGCCGTTTATCAAAAATGTGGCATTTGGGGACTCGTATTTTTTACTTGTTTTTTCTGTTTTTGGGAAGGAATTTGAGTATAGCATTTGGTTATTATAGCATGGTATTTTTGATATCTAAAAAATTAAAGCTTTATCTTTCCTAAGTACCAGAAACTGAGGCTCAAAGAAAACGGATAAATTACCAATAGAAACACAATATTGTCAATACTTTTTGGCAGCATTCCATTTTTTAATACATCATGCCAAGTTGTCCAGCCGATACTATCGCTTAATGTGTTAAGGATAATTGCTGTAAAAAGAATCAGCCAGCCACCAATAAGGATTTTTAAAAATGGCAGAGATTTTTCTTTATTTGAATAATTTGCAGGACAGGTATTTTTACCAATTATCTGATAAAAAACACACCATGAGCTTAGAGCTTCAAATAAAGTAAATAGTCCCGCAATCACCAAAAATCCACTTGAAAAATAAATGCCTAAAAAACATGTTAAAACACCACTTATCAATCTGAGTATGCGGTCATTGCGACCAATATTTGGCTTCATGGAATTTCAGTATATATAATTTTGAAAATATTAGCTATTTAGAAATTTCATAAAGCTCATGTAATACTTTTTGAGCCGTTTCTTGAGGACCATGTGAATAAGTATCAATTATCAAGTGATAATATTCTGGTGCGAAAAAATTATAATCTCCGTATATTCTTCTCCATTCTTTAAAATTGCCTTCCTCTCGTTCTTTAATATATCGCTTAGCCTGTTCTATGCTTACCTTATCTCTGTTGGCAACTCTGTCAATTCTTAGGGCGTCATTGTTGCAAATTAGTAAAACACGCAATGTGTCAGATCTCTCTCTTGCCATAAATCCGGCTAGCCAAGCTTCAATAACTATATTGCCTTTTTCTAATAGATCGATGGTTCTTTTATCAAGCTGGTGATGGAAATTATCAGGAGCCAAGCTTGCAACGGGTTGTACATATTCTTTGGTAAAGTCTCTAAGAAGTTGTCCTCCAGAAGTGAAAGTCCAGCCTAAAGGCTCAAGATATGGTTTTAAAGCGTTATGTAATGTATTTTTACCAACTGCAACTCCGCCTGAGATCGTTATGTTCTTGAATTTTAATCTCATTTCATTCCCCATAATTTAAGTAGGTCATTAATAGTTACTATCAAAGACAATGACAGTAATGCAATAAAACCAAATATATTCATGTATTTTTCAATGCTTTGATTAGATCTCTTTCCAGTTACCCATTCAAAAATTATAAAAACTAATCTTCCTCCATCAAGCGCTGGAAAGGGAAGAATATTAATAACTGCAAGATTTAATGACAACAATGCAGTTATTTGAAGAACAGCGTTAATTCCATATTGCCGAGCTTCTCCTATATATTGAGCAATGCCAATTGGTCCGGCAAACTCAACTGCAGGAGGTTTTTCCGAAAACAACTGCATTGGTAACTTTAAAATCTCAACAGCTATCCGCTTAGTTGTGCTT
>JBIKWE010000063.1:0-4308 GCA_044356445.1 Limisphaerales bacterium
AAGCGATAAACAATAAGCAATTAGCAGTAAGCAGGTTCAAATTTGAATTTTAAGCTTGCTATTTAGAGCACAGGCGATTTGATTTAGAAAAGCAACAGAAGGATTGTATGTTCCTGATTCAAGTCTGGAGATAGCTGATTGTTTTGTTCCGGTTTTTTTTGCAAGGTCTGATTGAGTCATCTTAAGCTCTAATCTTTTTTTTATAATTTGTTTGGCAATTGACGTTTCAAGCTCTAATGCTTTATATTCTTTTTTAGTTTCCAGATCAAGAAGTATCTCTTTTTTTATATCTTTAAAATTTTTCATACGCAAAATATAACAAATATGTTATGTATAATCAAGTTCAATTTTATTTTTGATTCTTTGCCCCTTTTTAAATTCTATTAAGGGAATTTTATTTTGTTTTTTAATAAAGCCGTGAATTATATAAATATTTCTTTTTTTGAATATATAAAAAAGTCTTATTTCCAAATTTCCTTTTATTCTTAGCTCATAAAAATTTTTTGAAATATTTTTAGAATGCGGCATGGAAAGATTTTTTCCGAATTCTTCAAGCAGCTCAATTTTTCTTATTATTTTAGCTTTTTCTACAGACTTAAGACTGATTATGAACTTTTCAACATTCTCAAGAATTAAAATCTTAATCATAATATATGTATAATAACACAACAGTAAGCGATAAACAGTAAGCAGGAAGCGATAAACAGTAAGCAGTAAACAATAAACAGTAAACAGTAAGCAATAAGCAGTAAACAGCTACTTAAATTTTCAAATTAAGTCTAAAGCATATTTCGGGTAATTTATGTATTTTTAAATCACAAAGTGTGGATATTTTTTTATCTTTATGATATAATCTGAGCCTTATGAGGCGATATAATATCTTGAAATTTTTCCGAAGGTCCGACCTTATTTTAATCACTGTATTTATTGTGTTTTTGGGTTTGATAATGCTAAGTTCATTTTTGGCTGCGCCAAAAGAGAAAGAGATTGTCAAAACAAGTATTCCTAAGAAAGTTGATATATATAAAATAGGCACTACTTCACGAGTTGAGGTTCAGGCTCAAATTGAAAAATCGGGCGTTATTACAATCACGGCTTTAACTGGCGGAGTTGTTCAGAGGATACCAGTTATACCCGGAACTAAGGTAAAAAAAGGGGCAACACTCGTATCTTTGTCTTCAAATTATCAGGGCGGAAATATTCCCGCACTACAGCTTCAAACCGCCTCATTGCAGCTTAAAAATGTTGAAGAGACCTACAATACTCAAATAGATATGATAAACAAGCAAAAGGATATTGCCTCAAAATCCGAAAATTATGGCAAGGATCTAAGAGATATTGCCTCAAAATCAATTGACGAAACCAAAAGCCTTATTGCTTTAAATGACAGTATTTTATCGGCAATAGACGAAGATATTAAGGTAGAAACTGATGAAGATGCTAAATTATTGTTAAAGCAAACTAAATCTGGTTATGTTTCTGCGAATAATCAATTAAAAAGCGCTTTAAGGAATACAGAATATGAAGTTTCAGGAGACAAGGCGCCGGCACAGCTTGACACCTTGCAAAAAGATTTGACGTTGGCACAGCTTGCAATTCAGGAAAAAGGACTTGAGTTAAATCGGGAGGTTTCAAGGCTTCAGTATCATATTGCAGCAGTAAGCGCAGCTACTATGAGACCAGCCTCACCGTTTAATGCTACCGTTGAACGGATTTTTGTCAAAATCGGTGAAGCGGTTTCGCCCGGAACACCACTTGTTGTTTTGAGTCAGGTTATTGAGGAAGATCCGATAACGGCCGTTGCCTATGTTTCTCGCGAAATGGCATCTAAAATCGGTTACGCTGAGCCAAGCATAATTGAAATAGGTGATAATAAACTCGAAGTTCGGCCCTCATACATTACAGTAGATGCTGTTGCCGGCCCACTTTATGCTGTTTACTTTCCAATTCCCGATTCCTATCATAGATCATTAACTAATTTGTCTTATGTTGAGGTTTCAATTCCTGTTGGGGTTGCTGAAACGGGTGGAGCCTTCCCTTTTATTGCAATTGATAGCGTGTATCAATCAGGGGGCAAAGCTTATGTTTTTACTGAAAAAGATGGCGTTGCAAGCTCCAGAGAGGTTAAGCTCGGCGATGTTTCAGGGTCTTACGTTACAGTTATTGATGGTCTAAAAACTGGTGACAGTATTATTTTAAATAGAAATATTCTTTCGGGCGACTTAGTCACCTATTAATAAAGCTTTTTTATGGATAAAGAGTACGCATCATATCTCTCACGCTTAAGGTTTGATAAAAAATTACTTGAGAGCTTTCAGGGAAAATATCTTAAAAATACCAGACTGATGATTTTGTTGGTCACTCTTATTTCAGTTATTGGAATTTTTTCGTATCTTAATATTCCAAGAAGACTTAACCCGGAAGTCGAGATTCCAATTGTTACAGTTTCAACAATTCTGCCGGGTGCCCCACCTTCTGATATTGAGCTTTTAGTCACAAATCCTCTTGAAGATAAGCTAAAGTCAGTAAAAAATCTTGATAGTATAACCTCCACTTCAACAGATAATGCTTCTTTTATTGTTTTGCAATTTTTATCGACCGTTGCTTCAAAAGATGCAAGAGACGAAGTGCAAAAAGCAGTGGATCAAGTAACCGACTTACCGGAAGATGCTGAAGTGCCGTCGGTCGTGGCTTTAGATTTTGAAAATCAACCAATTTGGACATTTGCATTGGCTTCAGATGACTATCCATCTCTCATGCGTAAAGCCGATAATTTAAGAAAAATAATAGAGGAATTATCAAGTGTAGATAAAGTTGAGCTTTCGGGATTTGATAAGCGAATTATTACTGTAACAATTGATCCTGCATCTCTTGCCACGTATAACGTCTCCCCTACTGCTATTTCTTCAATAATTCAAAAAAATTCCAGCACTTTTTCTCCGGGTCAGCTTTCAGGCGGTAAAACGTCATTTGCACTTGGCATAGATCCTTCAGTCACAAATATTGAAAGTTTAAGAAATATGAATATATCTGTTTCTGGAAAAATTTTACAACTAAAAGATATAGCTCAAATTCAAGAAAACTCAGATCCTAAAAACACTCAAACACTTTTTGCAGATAAGGATAATGCTTCAAAATTTGCAGTTCAGTTTTTTGTTTATAAAACCAAGAGTGCAAATATAGATAAGGCAGGCAAAGAAATAAGAAAAACAGTTGAATCAGATTTAGCACTGAGTGAAAATATCAAGCTTGTTGATATTAGAGATTCGGCACAAGATATTTCTAAGCAGTTTAACGACTTGGTGAAGGAATTTGGCGTAACGGTTTTATTAATCGCCATTGTTCTTTTAATTTTTTTGGGGCTAAAGCAAGCTTTGATTGCGTCTCTTACGGTTCCTTTGACATTTCTTTCTGCAATTTCTATCGCCAGTGCTCTTGGTCAGTCACTGAATTTTTTAACTGTTTTTGCATTTTTGATTGCTTTAGGTTTGCTTATTGACGATACGATAGTCATTGTTACCGCGATGACAAGATATTATGCATCTAAAAAATTTACACCGTATGAAACGGGTATTCTTGTTTGGCGTGATTTTATTGTGCCAATATGGTCTACAACAATTACAACAATTTGGTCTTTTGCCCCATTACTTTTGGCAACTGGAATTATAGGCGAATTCATAAAACCAATACCTATAATTGTTTCGGCAACCATGCTGTCATCAACTGCTATTGCTGTTTTAATAACTATTCCGCTTATGATTTTTTTTCTTAAACCCAGTCTACCACGGAGAGTTATTAGTTTTATTAAATTTTTATTTTTAGCCACATACTTAGCTTTAGGTTTTTATTTAATCCCCGACTCAAAAATTAAGATTTTAGTTTTTATTGTTTTTGTTATTTTTTCATATCTTATTTATTTTCATAGAATCTCGTTATTAAAAAAAATAAAAAGGATTTTTAAAAATAAAAAAATTCAGAATAAATTTTCAAATATTGCTTTAATAACTTCTCATGGAGTTGTGAATACTGAGAGCTTAAGTGTTAGATACTCTCATGTTTTATCAAAAATATTAGCTTCAAAAAGCTTACGAATAAAAACATTAATTTTTATTATAATTTTTTCTTTGATTTCGTATTTTTTGGTTCCTTTGGGTATTGTTAAAAATGAATTTTTTCCTAAGACTGATGAGGAAACTATGTATGTTTCTATAGAGCTTCCTGCTGGTACTTCTAAAAATGAAACTCAGCTTGAGATGGCGAAAGTTTTGCCTAATATTGTAAATATCAGTGGGGTTAAAAAGGTAATTG
>JBIKWE010000064.1:0-4274 GCA_044356445.1 Limisphaerales bacterium
TATGGGGGGGCTAATTAAAAAAAATCTGGTTTTGATTCTTGCGTTATTAGGATTAATTGACGCTTCATATTTAACGTATAAACATTTTTTTGCACCAATTGAGATATGTTTTGCTTCGCCCTTTAGTGATTGTGGTGCAGTTTTGAAAAGTGAGTACTCTGTAATGTTTGGGTTGCCAGTTGCATTATGGGGCGCTGTTCATTATCTGGCAGTAATTTATTGGTTTTTAGGAATTCGTATATTGAAAAGTCGGCTGTTTGGAAGAATGCTGTTTCTTCAAACGTTTATAGGTGTTTTATTTTCAGTTTATTATACTTATTTGCAGTTTTATGTCATAAAGGCACTTTGTCCTTATTGCTTAGCTTCGGCAGTTATAAGCTTTGCTCTTTATTTTGTTTCACGATTTAGCTTTTATGAAGAATATCGTCGTTTTTCATTAATCAAAATATGGTTTTTTTATCAAATAATAGCAAAACCGGTATTTTTCATACTTCCTGCGGATTTTGTTCACTCTCAAGCTATGTTTTGGGCTGATGTAATTGGGAGAGTAAGTTTTATTAAAATTATATTAAGTCGTATTTTTGTCTTTAAGAGCAAAGCTTTAACGCAAAAAATAGAGGGACAAATTTTTGAAAATCCAATCGGTCTTGCAGCCGGCTATGATTATGAAGGGGCTTTTACTCAGATACTGCCAGCTATAGGATTTGGCTTTGAGACTGTTGGTACAATCTCTTTCAATCCCTGTGAGGGAAATAGCCGTCCTCGATTGGGAAGATTGCCTAAATCAAAGTCGCTTCTTGTAAACAAGGGATTTCGTAATAAAGGCGCAATATGGATGATTAAAAAACTTAAAAAACAGAAATTTGAATTTCCGCTGGGAATTAGTATTGGTCGAACTAATAACGAAAGTACGTCAACCTTAAAAAACGCGGTTGAAGATATTTTTAAGAGCTTTGAGCTTTGGGAGAAGTCTAAAATAGAGTTTAAATATTATGAACTTAACATAAGCTGTCCTAATTTAAAAAAAGGCGTTGATTTTTATCAACCTGCAAATTTAAGCGTCTTGTTGAATCGCTTAAATTTGCTAAAAACAGCAAAACCTGTATTTGTCAAAATGCCAATTGAGCTTGATAATGCCTCAATAGTAAAAATACTTGAGACACTTAAGGATTATAGATTTATAAAAGGTGTTATTTTTGGCAATCTTCAAAAAGATAGACAAGACCCGGCTTTTGATCTATCTGAGATATCAAAAGCCGGGCAGGGTAATTTTAGTGGCTTACCAACATACAAAAAATCAAATGAGCTTATAAAATTAACATACAAAAAATATAAAGAGCGTTTTGTGATTATTGGTTGTGGAGGTGTATTTAGCGCTCAAGATGCATATGTAAAAATAAGAAGCGGAGCATCGCTAATTCAAATGATTACCGGTCTTGTATTTGAAGGTCCACAAATTGTATCAATCACAAACAGAGATCTTGTTGAACTATTGACAAAAGATGGATACAAAAATATAAAAGAGGCTGTTGGAGCGGATTGTTAAAACATAGATTATGAAAAAATACTTTGCTCTTATTGCTTTTGCGACATCAATCTTATTTGTATTTGTTTTAAACTTTACTCTTGTGCAGCCTCTTAATGCTCAAAGTCCAGAAGAATTAAAACACAAAGCCAAGATTACCGTATTAAATGAACAAGAAGTTGTGGTGCGGGTATTAGAAGGTAAATATAAAGAACGGGAATTTAAAGTTTTGCAATTTGATCGTAATCAAAAAGAAATTTTGGGAATTGACCTTAACGACACTGTTTTCGTATCAATTAATGAGAATAATAAAACGGCTTTTATCCTTGACCACTTCAGACTCTGGCCGCTGATTTTATTAACTATGATATTTATCGCGTTTGTTGTAGTTATTGGTCGGCGTAAAGGTTTCTTATCTTTGCTGGCCATGATTATTTCTTTTTTTATAATTATAAAAGCTGTCATTCCCCAAATTCTTCTTGGAAATAATCCCATTTTAATTTCGCTTCTGGCCTCTTTTTTTATAATTCCGTTTAACTTCTATTTTTCTCATGGTATAAGCCAAAAAACAACTATTGCTGTTTTGAGTACCTTTATAACTTTAATAATTACAGGCGTGCTTTCTCTTATTTTTGTCAGTTTGACAAAATTAACTGGATTTGCATCTGAGGAAGCAACTTTTTTGTCATTACAGGTTGGGCAAGCTGTTGATATAAAAGCACTTCTTTTATCTGGAATAATAATTGGCGCTATGGGTGTTCTTGATGATATTACAATTTCGCAAGCATCTATAGTATGGAAATTAAAAAAAGCTAATCCTAAATACTCAAGATGGGAGCTATTTAAAGAGTCAATGGATTTAGGCAGAGATCATATTGCTTCATTAGTTAACACTTTGGTACTTGTTTATGCTGGCGCTTCTTTACCACTATTTGTACTTTTTTCATCAAGTCAATTTGGAAACTTCATTCAAGTTGTAAATATGGAGATAATTGCGACAGAAATTGTAAGAACACTCGTATCAAGTATCGGTATAATTTTGGCTGTGCCAATTACATCTTATCTTTCAACATATAAGCGTTAATTTTGACAACTGCCCCATAAGCCCTTTTTCTCATCTTGAGCCATTCTTTGCACTTTTAAAAAACGCTCTTTATACTTTACATCAGGTGGATATGTAACAACTTGAGCATAACCTTTTTCAATTAAATACTCATTTACCATGATTACTTCTGAGGGATTATCCCTATTTGAAAGATAAACATAGCGAAGTTTACGACCATACCTATCTGTTTCTGAGATATCTTTCTCCAAAAAAATATCTTTGCCATCGACCAGCTCCTTATTTTTCTGAGATGCCTCGCGGCCATAACACTGCACTTTTTTCTTAGGATGCACAGTTTCTGGGGTGTCAATCAAAAGATAGCGAACTTTTTGGCCGTCTACAAGCTCTATAGTGTCACCGTCAATAACCGATTTGACTTTTGCTTTTTCAAAAACTGATGTGTCAATTTCATAAATACTGGTTGTTTTTTCAGCTTTTTGCTCAAATGTTTTTTGATTTTCAAGAGTGGTTAATTGATTCTCTGAGAAAATTAAAGCAAAAACGACTAATAGTGGAGCTAAGTATAAATATATGTTCTTATTTAAAGCCAATTTTTTTAACCATTTTTTCATGAAAATATTTTACCCTAAAGATGAAAAAGATAAAGCTACAAAAATATTGAATTTATTAAAAATATTTGTATAATTACACATATGTACAACATAAGGAGTTTAAAAGAAGACATAATAAAAAAAATTATAGCTGGCGGTCAGCAAAATTTAACTACAAATGAGCTTATGTCAGTGCTTTTTTTACGAAAAAACAATAATGTGGATATGAAAAACTATCTTATTGAAAAACCTGACATTAACTTAAAGAGTATATTTGGATTAAGCGTTAATGAGCTTATTAATAAATATAAAATATGTCAAAAAGATGCCATTCTTATAACTGCAAGCTTTGCGCTCTCAAAGAGAGCATATAAGGAAGATATGAGTCAAGATCTGCACATAAAAACACCTTATGACGCGCTAAATTACCTAATAGATATTAGGCACAAAAGAAAAGAACATTTTGTAGGCTTATATCTTAACGCCCGAAATCAAATTATTGCCAAAGAGCTTATAAGTATCGGCACACTTAATGCCAGTATAGTGCATCCAAGAGAAGTTTTTGAACCGGCAATAAGATTAAACTGTGCATCGGTTATAGTTGCGCACAATCATCCATCAGGAGATACTTGTCCGTCAGAGGCAGATATTGCAAGCACAAAACAACTATATAAAGCCGGGGAGATACTGGGAATAGACTTGATCGATCATTTAGTTGTCTCGAAAAACTCATTTACAAGTTTAAAAACTAATGGCTATTTTTGAAATATTAATTTAATTCTGATATATCGTGTAAAATTAGAACTTAATATATGAGTTCTTTTAATTTACAAAATTTGGTCATTTTAGCTATCGTTATAATCACAATATCTTTTGTGGCAATATTTTTCTTCCAAAGAAAAGGATTGACTGAAAAAGCTTTATGGCAAGATTACTCAACAACAGAGTATGAAGTTAATGGCAAAAAGTTAAAGCTAATTGTTGCCAAGTCACAAGTAGAGTGGCAGAAGGGTTTGATGTATGTGCGAAAACCTGTTGATTTTGATGGAATGATTTTTGTCTCAAATGTTGCCACACCTCGAATTTTTTGGAA
>JBIKWE010000065.1:0-4268 GCA_044356445.1 Limisphaerales bacterium
AATGTTGGCTTGTTGACGCCAAAATACGTTGTTTCTCAGACGGTGACATTTGCCAAAGAGAATAATATTAAAATTGCTTCTCTTGAGGGATTTGTTAGACAGATTATTGGATGGCGGGAGTTTATGAGAGTTATGTATGTTGGTTATGGTGTAAAGATGAGGCAATCAAACTTTTTTAATCATAAAAATAAGCTGCCTTTGAGTTTTTGGCAGGGCGATGTTGGCGTTATGCCAGTTGATTGCGTTATAAAAAAAGTTTTACAGAGCGCTTACTGTCACCATATAGAAAGACTTATGATAATTGGCAATTTTATGGTACTTAAGGAGTATGATCCTAATGATTGTTATTTATGGTTTATGGAGATGTTTATTGATGCGTATGACTGGGTTATGGTGCCAAATGTTTATGGCATGAGCCAGTTTGCAGATGGTGGTATTTTTGCCACTAAGCCATATATTTCATCTTCAGCATACATCTTAAAAATGAGCGATTTTAAATCGGGTGATTGGGCAGATGAATGGAGCAATTTATTCTGGAGGTTCTTATTTAAACATGAAGAATTTTTTAAAAAACAGCCTAGAATGAATATGTTAATAAGGGCAAATGGGGATAAAAGAAGTTCATACATTAGTTAACAAATGATCAGTTTCTAAGCCAATCTAATCAATCAGTTTTTGATTATAAAAATTTATACTTTCTCTTAAAGCTTGATTAAAAGTGGTGCCAGTTAAGTTGTGACCGCCAGTTTTATATTCAAAATATGATATTTTAATGTTTTTTTCGTTGGCAAGCGCCACAAGGTTGCGACTATATTCAACTGAAACAACATCATCATTTATAGCATGATGAATCTGAATTTTGTCTCCAAAATCTTCAATATAATTTGCAGGGGCAAGCTCATTCCAAAATGGGGTATCGATTTTTGGTTCGCCATAAAGATCAATCAAGGCCTGTCGAGTGCGCCTTCTACCTGTTATGGTTGGCGGTGGGACATAGCTGTTATCTCCAATTCCATAAACCATCATATCTTCATATGTATAAACTGCTCCTGCAAATATGACACCCCCTTTTATTTCGGGATTAACCGCCATTGCTCGAGTAACAATGTTTCCAGCCATGCTATGGCCCCATAGGCCGATTGCGTCCTTATTTACAAAATCTGCATTTTTAAGCGCATCATATGCATTTAAAGTATCGATAATATAATTTTGTGAAAAATAGGTGCCAGTTGCTTCACCTTCTGATTCGCCATGACCTCTTAAATCAATCTTAAAAACAACAAATCCTGCATTTGCAAATGAGTTAATGTAATCAATATATCTTTCTGTTGTGCGATATTTATTTGGCGGTATATAGCCGTGAATAAATACAATTGCCGGAAAGCCATTGACAGGTTTTTCAGTTTTAGGAATTGTCAGAAGACCATTTATTTTAAGAGAATCAGAAATGTATGAGGTTAAATAGGATTTGAATAATAAGTTATCGCGATAGAGATTCAAGTCATTTAGCTTACTAATATACTTTCTCTGCCTCATTGACTCAATTGTTAATTCCCAGAATGGTTTTTCCTGTTTTGAGGTTGTCGAAGGTGTTATATTCTCAAAATTTTTATTTTCCTTAGTAAATTTATGCGGCTTTAAAATAAAGATCGTTATTATCAAGAAGACCCCCAACAAAGCTCCAAATGAAAGTATGGTTAATAACTTTTTGTTGTTCAGAACCATTAAATGAGTATATCAGAATTAGAAAAAGAGGATTAATTATTTCTTTTTGAAACTCTTCTTTCAGCAATAGTTAGATATCTTTTTCTAAGTCTTAAATTTTTTGGCGTTACCTCAAGGAGTTCATCATCAGAGATGATGTCGAGATATTGTTCAAGGGATAAGATGGTTGGCGGTTCAAGAATGACCTTGACGCCTTCACCTGAAGACCTGTTATTAGTCAATTTTTTCTCTTTACACACATTAACTTCGATATCTCGATCCTGTGATGAAAGCCCAATAACCATTCCTTCGTATATATTAATCCCCGGGCCAAAAAACATAACTCCGCGAACTTGAGCTCCGGCAAGTCCATACGTTACAGTTTCGCCCGCCTGTGTGGCAATCAAAGCCCCGCGTCTGACATTATCCATTTCAGTACCTTTAGGCTCATATCCCAGAAGATATGTGTGCATTACTGCTGTGCCTCTTGTGTTTGTAAGCAATGTGCTTCTTATACCAATAAGATTGCGACTTGAAATTTTATAAATCAATCTCATGATGCTATCTGATTGTTGAGACATATTTATCATCTTTCCTTTACGTTTTCCAAGCTCATCAGTGACAGCACCAAGATAATCTTTATGAACGTCAATTGTTAGCTCTTCAAATGGTTCACACTCACGTTTATCAATCATCTTGTAAATAACTTGCGGCTTGGCAACTTCCATCTCATATCCTTCACGGCGCATAGTTTCAATTAATACAGCAAGATGCAGTTCGCCTCTTCCCGAAACAATAAAAGATGTTGTCTCCTGATCGTCTTCAACTCTTAAACCAAGGTCGGTTTCAAGCTCTTTGTATAGTCTTGCCCTGAGTTGTCTTGATGTGACAAACTCGCCTTCTCGTCCGGCAAAAGGACTGGTGTTTGGACCAACTCTTATCTTAATTGTTGGCTCCTCAACGTGAATTTTTGGCAGACTTTCAGGCGTTGAAGGGTCTGTCACTGTTTGTCCAATTGTTAGCTCCGGAATTCCTGAAAGGGCGCAAATATCGCCAGATATTATTTCATCTGCCTCAACTCGTCCCAAACCTTGACTAGTGAACAGTTTAGTTGCCGTATATGTACCAACAACTTTTGAATCATCAACTAAAGAGATTCTTTGACCTTTGCGCAATGTTCCGCGATTGACTTTTCCGATACAAATTTTACCAACATAAGGATCATGATCAATTGTTGAAATCAGCATTTGAAAAGGCTTATCAATTTCAACGTTGGCATTTGGAACAACGTCTATAATTGTGTCAAGAAGAGGTGTCAAATTGCCGGGTAAATCTGAAGAATAATGTTCAGGTAATTCCAAAAATGCCTTGCCATCGCGGCCAACGCCGTATAACGTCTTGAAATGAAGGGCAGATTCGTCTTGAGCTAACTCCAAAAATAGTGTCTCCACTTCTCTTTGAACTTCAATGGCACGCGCATCTTTTTTATCTATTTTGTTGATAAATAAAATAATTGGCAATTTTGCTTCCAAGGCCTTCTTTAATACAAATCTGGTTTGAGGTAAGGGTCCTTCTGAAGAGTCAACAAGCAATAGGGCACCACTTGCCATATTTAAGATTCTTTCCACTTCACTGCCAAAATCAGCATGTCCGGGCGTGTCAATAATATTTATTCTTTGTCCTTTATATTCAATTGCGGTATTTTTGGCTAAAATTGTGATACCCTTTTCTTTCTCCAAATCATTTGAATCCATAAGAAGCTCCTCTTGCATCTCTTTTTGGTTGTCTCTAAAAACATGCGACTGTTTTAACAAGGCATCAACCAGAGTTGTTTTTCCGTGATCAACGTGAGCGATGATCGCAAAGTTTCGTATTTCCATATAAGGCAATCTGAAAGTATATCAAAATATATCTGATTTGTCTTTAGTAAATTCACAAGTATTAAACCAAGGGTGCTATTTACATTTTGGACAGTAGCCAAAAAAAGAGATATTATGACGATTTATAGAGTATTTTGTTGAATTTTGAACTTCTTCAAGAAGTTTTTTTTCTGATTTAAGAGCAATGTCTTCAATGGTGCCACAACTGGTGCATAGCAGATGATGGTGATGCTCTCTATCCTTTAACTCATAATAAAGCTCAGAATCCTTAAGCGGAATTTTTTCAAGAATTTCTTTTTCAACAAGAAATTCAATCTCTCGGTAAACCGTTGTAATATTTACATTAACACCCAATCTTAAAAGCATGCTATGAATAGAGGATGCTGAAATTGGCTTTTTTGTATTTTCAAAAAGTTCTAAAATCGCTGTTCTTGCTTGGGTTATTCTGAATCCTTTCAGTCTTAAATCAGAGATATATTTTGATTCCATAAATTATTTTTGCAAATAATGTGCATTTTACACTAAAACTTTCTGTTCTGTCAAGAGTTGGATGGTTTTTAGGCGGATAATTTTATTCTGTTTATTTTTATTAAGCTTATAAAATTTTTAATTAACCATATTAAGTGCAGAATATTTCGTAATTATGGTAATATTAACGCATGTTGCTAGATAAGTTCTTTAAAG
>JBIKWE010000067.1:0-4235 GCA_044356445.1 Limisphaerales bacterium
GATTGACCTTTTTGACTTTTAATTTTCATAGCAAGCTAATTTTCAGTTGTAACTACGCCAATTTTTGAAATTGAGATTTTATTGCCATTTGTCAAAGTTACAAAATTATTACCTTCTTCAAAATGCACCAAATCTCCGCTACCTTTTTCAAACAATATTGAGTTTTGATAAAGCTTTATTTCTGCAAACTCAGTTTTACTTTTTAGATCAACTTCAATATTGTCTTCATTTTTAGAATTGTACAAATCTCCATCAAAAAGAATATAGGCATCCTGTTTAAAATATACGCCGTATCTTTGCAAGTCATTGCCGCTTGACACGCCAAGCATGGCTTTTTGCTGTTGGTGTTTTATATCTGAAACAAGCTGATCTATAAAAGCCATGTCTGTTGAAGTTTGTTGAAAAGAAGTTAATCCCAAAGAAGCAAGGCTTATTAAGATTGCGATTAAAGACATTGTTAAGGTAACCTCAATGAGTGTAAACCCAAGTTTATTTTTCATCATAATTATCTGCCAACTGAGCCAATCATGCTATAAATTGGAGCAATTATTGACAACATCATTCCCCCGACGACAAGACCAATGAATAGCAGCATTATCGGTTCAAGCAAAGAGGTTAATGTGGCAAGTGATCTTTTGACTTCGTAATCCATATGTTCTGTAATATGTTGCATTGCCTGATCAAGAGTTCCGGTCCTTTCACCAGCTTCAGTAAGCTTAATAACCAACATTGGCACCAGACCTTTGCCGTCTCTAAAACCATCAGAGAAGCGGCGACCAGAGAGTATGCTGTTTCTTGTATGGGCAACAAGTTCTCTCATATCTTTTCTAAAAACTATATCTTGACACAGCTCCAGTGAGTTGGTAATTGTCAAGCCAGACGAAAGCAGAAGCCCCATGCTGCGTGTAAAGCGGGCAATATCTATTTTGGCAACCAAAGAGGATATAAGAGGCAGCGCAAAAAAGACCCTGAGAATTAGGTCTTTTTTGCGCTGCCAGATTAAGACAAAGGTCAAAATAGCACCAATTGTCATAAGCACAACCTGCCATGGGTTTTTGATTATAAAAGCCGATAAATTCATAAGTAATTGAGTTTGAATAGGCAGCTCAACACTCATGCGTCCAAAAACAGATGTTAATTTTGGCATCACAAAAACAAGAATAACAAGCATTACTAAGACAAAAACGGATAAAATTATTGCCGGGTAAATCATGGCTGACCGTACCTTATCTATAAACTCCATCTCGCCTTGTATGTGATTTTTTAAATCTTTAAGTGTTACGTCAAGAGTACCTGCTTCTTCTGATGCTTTTAAAATATGGATTGTTACGGGATTAAATATTTTGGGAAATCTTTGAAAAGATATATATATTTGTTTTCCTTGTGATAGGTCATTTCTTAATTCAGTAAGTAATAGTTTCTGAGACCCCTTTGCATCTTCAAGTAATGAGTCAACGGACTCAAGTATGGAAATACCTGCACCAAGCATTGTTGATAGATTGTCAAAAAGAGCAATAACATCTTTTGCAGATAGTGCGATATTTGTTAAATTTTTACTCATTAAAAATTATATTGACTCAACTTTGGTAACTCTTAAGATCTCCTCAATCGTTGTTTCACCTTTAGCAACTTTTTGAATTCCATCTTCAAACATGGTTGTCATACCCTCAAGCAGAGCCTGATTTACTATCAAATCAGCATCTGCTTTTTGAAGTATAAGTTCTTTAATTTTTGGCGACACTTCAAGAACTTCAAACAAGGCGAGGCGATCTGCATATTTGGTGTTATGACAGATTGCACATCCTGTGCCCTCATAAATATGCAATATAGGTTTTTCACCAAAATATTTTATTACCAGATTGCGTGGTATATTGCGACAAACATCCTCAAAAGATACATCTTTTTTTGTTTTGCAAATTTTACAAATACGCCTAACTAATCTTTGAGCAATAATGACATTTACAGTTGAAGCCACCAGAAACGGCTCGATTTTCATATCAATTAATCTTGGCAGGGCGGTTGCTGAATCGTTTGTATGAAGCGTTGAGACAACAAGATGTCCGGTTAAAGCAGCATTAACAGCAATGCCAGCTGTCTCTGAATCTCTAATTTCACCAACCAAAATTATATTCGGATCTTGTCTGAGAATGGATCTTAGGCCACTTGCAAATGTTAGATTAGCTTTTTTATTAACTTGAATTTGATTTACTCCTTCCAAGCGATACTCAACAGGATCTTCTATAGTGGTTATATTTTTTGACCTTGTATTTAAAATTTTTAAAATTGCATAAATTGAGGTAGATTTTCCAGATCCCGTGGGACCCGTTGAGAGAATCATGCCATAAGATTTATCATATGCTTTCCTAACTTTTTCAAGATCACGCTTTGACATACCAAGATCAGAAAGTGTAATTTGTTTGTTTTTTGTGCTAAGTAGTCTCAAGACAGCTTTTTCACCGTTGATAATTGGAATAATTGAGACGCGGATATCAAGGGGACCATCGCCAATCTCAACTCGCATCTTGCCATCTTGTGGAGACATGTGCTCATCAGTCCTTAACTGAGACTCAACCTTTATCCTTGTTATGATGCGCTCATGAAATTTAAACGGATAAATAAGTACGTCATGCAACATGCCGTCAATCCTGAATCTTACTAATGCCTTATCATCTGTTGGCTCAATATGAACGTCTGAAGCCTTGTCGTAATAGGCGGTTTCAATGATAAGGTCAACAATCGCGGCAATTGAAATTTCATGTTTTTCGTCAGCTTTTAACGAGCTATTTATTAGGGCGTTAAATGATTTTTGGAGATCTTTTTTGAAAATATAAAAAGTATTTTGGATATTTTTTTCAGTTGCTAAATATACTTTAACTGGGCTTGCAGTTTTATGAGAGATCATCTGAACAACCTCCTCATCTTTAGGATTTGCCATTGCAAGATGGATGCCTGAATTGTCTCTAGCAAAAGCAATTATCTGTTTTTTTCTGGCAATTTTTTCTGGAATGACATGAAACACATCTGGCTGGATAGAAATTTTAGATAGATTTATAAACGGTAGCTTAAAATGATTGGCAATTAATATACCCAGCTGTTCGTCAGAGATATAATTTAGCTCAATTAAGGCATCGGCAAAAGAAACATGGCCATCGCTTTGATACTTTTTAGCTGTTGAAACTTGATTATCATCAAGTAAGTGAATCTGTTTAAGTATGGTAATAAGTTCTTCGTTTTGCAGTAACATATTTTGATATTTGTTTAGCTTATATAGATAATTAAGGTTTGTGTTAAGTATGCATGAATTATAAATTTTGCTTCAAATTTTTAGTATACACGAAACAACACATCCATTTTTGGAGCAAAAATATGCGTGTTATACTTTTTTCATGTCAAAAAAGAAAATAAAAAAACAAACGAATTATGTATCTTCAACATTTGAGCAATCAGTTTATCTTGCAGCTAGGCTTTTATTGTTTGTACTGATTACAATCTTTGTAGTGGGCAACATTGCAGTCTCACAAGCCGTTCCATCTGAATTATCTGCATTTTTCAAAGGTGATGTAAACTCTTTTGTAAAATTTGTACACAAGACACAGAAAAAGCCTGCTTTTGCGGTTTTATATCAAGACATTAAAGAAGAGTTAAGAGCAAATAGCAGTATTTTGTTTGCAGATTACAAAGAAAGGGAGCAGAGCATTGCATTGTTGAAATCTCATTTAAAAATTCAGGAAGAATCACCAATTGTTCTTCTTGGGTTATCAATTTTATATTCAAAACAGGAGAATTTTTCTGAAGCTAAAAAATATTACGATATGGCTGTTGCCATTGATCCTTCCGTAGGGGAGCGATATGGGTGGACTCGAGGGGACTTGAACCCCTGACCTTCGCACTGCCAGCGCGACGTTCTAGCCAACTGAACTACGAGCCCTCCTAATGTATGCTTATCAAGCGCTTGGGTTATTATAGCTAAAAAAAGGGAATTATGCGCGGCAAAAATACTAAAACAGGGTCCGACCCTTGACGCATTTTTTTTAATGTTATCCACATAAAAATATGGTGCTTAATATTTTTTGATTGTTGTAAGGCTCTTAAATAAGGTCCGACCTTATTTAGCTTACAAAATATCCTTGAATAAAGTGCATAAACAGAAATATATGCAACATGGCAAATATGAAAGCGATTAGGAATTTTAATGAATTACTTTTAATCTGAGAGAGATATATAAAAACCGAGAT
>JBIKWE010000066.1:0-4235 GCA_044356445.1 Limisphaerales bacterium
AATTCCCTCAATTCCTGTAGTTGGACCTATGAAAACCGGATCGAGATTTTCAACCAAGTTCGCGGCTCTTTGGAAGTCACGCCCTTGATCATAGGTGTAGGGTAGCGACTGAGAAGTAAATACACCCATTCTGTTTAAAATAAATAATGAGATTACAATTAAATATATTAGAATGTATTTTCTATTTGATTTAATTAAATCTGAAAATTTATTTCTTAACATATCTCTAAAATGAAAAAGGTGTATTATACTCAATAATACACGTTAAATGTATTATTATATACAGTTTTTTATGATCTTGCCCATCTACACTTTTTTGATTTTTTTACTTTCAATTTATTCATACTCCTTAATTGATCCAAACCTTACTTTAATAAATCATGAATTATGGGAAGCTTTTAGAAACACTATGGTAAATTTTGGTTACCATAACAGAGTTTTGTCTTCTTGGGCTTTTGTGGTATTGCTAACGCTATTGTGGGGTTTTCACTTTTATATAGTGTTTAAGATTAAGAAAATAAATATTTTTAAACTTGCTTTGGGAATAGGTATTTTAAGTCTATTTTCTTATCCTTTTTTATCTCATGATTTATTTAGCTATATTTTTGATGCAAAAATTCTGACCTTTTACGGTCAAAATCCATATACAACAATTCCCGGAAGTTTTCCTGATGATCCTTGGCTTAGGTTTATGCATTGGACACATAGATCATATCCTTATGGGCCAGTCTTTTTACCCATTACACTCATACCTTCGTTAATTGGTGCGGGTATTTTTTTACTCAACTTTATATTCTTTAAGTTGCTTTTTGTCGGCGCTTACTTAATTGCTGTTTTTGCGCTTCATAAATTAGATAAGAACTCAGCCCGTTTTTTTGCCACACATCCGCTTGTGATTATTGAAGGATTGGTTAACACACATAATGATTTAATAGCCGTTTCGCTTTCATGCATTGGATCTTACTTGTTATTTAAAAATAAGAACGTTATTGGGCGACTGACGAATATTTTATCTTTTGGTATTAAATATATGACTTTTTTTACAATATTCTTAACAAAAGATAAGAAATTTATTAACCTTGTGTCTTTTTTAGGAAGTCTTGCATTACTTTTATATCTATATCTTTTTATGAGTCAGCAGTCGTGGTATTTCTTGCTTTTATTAATTTATTTACCTTGGTATAAGGATTTTATTTATAAATTATGGCTTTTTAATTTTGGTCTTTTGATTTCATATTATCCTTTTGTTAGATACGGTGAAGGAGCTCCGGGAATGTTTCAAATTAGAGACATTATTGTTTTGTTTTTTTCTTTAGCAAATCTGATTTATATATTGTGGAGTTATAGAAAGTCAATCTTTGAAAAAAAGTCCTACGAAAAACATATTAGAGATTTCAAAACCACCTATTTTAATTTAAGGAAATAATTTTTCAAAACATGTAGCTTAGTTCTAAATGGCGCGAATTTTAAAGAAAATCTTAAATGTGATTTTTTTTGAAGTTTTTGGTGAAGAGAAGACCCTGAGCCACCGCTTGATTGAGCATTCTTGTGCCAAATTTTAACTTTTGGATCATAAAAAAGAGGAATATTTGCTTTTTTTAACCTCTCTGAGTAATCAGCATCTTCGTAATATAAAAAATATTTCTCATCCCAAAAACCTACTTTTTCAAATATTTTTTTATTGAAACAGAATAAGCACCCGGTAATAAAATCTGTTTCTTTTGTAGTTTCAAATTTTTCTTTATCATCTACTTCATCAACGCCAATATGTTTTGTCCATGCATTTTTCCAATCAACTTCACCTCCCGCGTACCAAATAACTTCTCCAAGTTCAGAATCTTTATATTTATCTTTATGAAACTCAAAGCCCTTTGCATAATAAATCTTGCCTCCAAACGCAGAATTTTTATGATTTTCAAAAGCCACCTCTAATTGTTTTGTGAAATTATTTTCAAATTCCACATCGTCATTTATTATGCAAAAATTATCAATACTCAAAGAAAGTGATTTTTTGATGCCCTCATTTACACCATATGCATATCCTTTATTGTCAAGATGAAGCACGGTTGCTTCTAAGTTTCCAATATTTATATTTTGTTTATTTTCAGATAAATCAGCAATAATAAGATAAAAATTCTGACTTTCTTGTTTTTTTAGGCAAGATATGAAACCCTCTAGAACGGAGTAATTTTCATATGCAACGGTTATAATCGAAATTCTTTTTTTCATTTGTTTGTTAAAATTATATCAATCAGAACGCAACTATCATGCTTAAAAAATATCTTAAACAAATTACAAAGTTAACTCCAAGAGAATTTTATAATCTGTCAGGCTTTGTTTTGCTTTTTGTTGTTATAAGAATTTTATACTTTGACAATCTCTTTAAATTTATCTTTGATCAGGCAACTTCGTCAACTTTTGTGTTAGAAATGTTTAAGAATAGGGAAATCTCTTTAATTGGTCCACCTATGTCTTTAAATATAAATGATAGGCAAATATTTTTTGGCGGCTTTAGTTATATAATGCAGTTATTTTTTATGCTTGTTGGTAACTGGGATCCGTTTTGGTCCACGTTTGCATTTATGATTTTTGCTTCATTAATGGTTTTCCCATTATATTATGGAGCAAAAATTTTAATAAATAAAAATGTTGCATATTTAATGGTTCTGGTTTATTCATTAACACCTTTTTACATTGAAGGTACAACTCAGCTCTGGAATCCATATTTTCAAATTTCATTAGTCCCCTTATTGATTTACCTAATGGGTTTATTTAAAAAATATAAAACTAAGAAAATATTTTTTGCTCTTAGCTTAATGTCGGGCTTAATTTTTCAATTACATTATCAGTTTGTGATAAATGTCTTGGGTCTTTTATTTTTTTACTTTCTAATTAAAAAGTTATCTTTAAAGTTTTTTTTAATTTTTTCTTTAGGTTTTGCCTTTGGTGTTTCAAACCTTTTAATTTTTGAGCTTAGAAACGATTTTTACAACATAAGAACTGTTTTTATTTTTCTACAAAATCTCGGTAAAGCCTCAAGTCATGAAATGGCTGGATATTATGTGATGAGTATAGTTTTCATGGCTATATTACCTTTGTCCTATTTTTTAAAGAAATTTATAAATTTCAAGCTTAATCTTATTGCTTTTTTTGTATTTTTATTGTTCTCAATAAATTACACAGCAATCACTGCTTTATCAAGAAATTATCCTGAGGGCTGGTTTTATAGAGATGAAATAGAAGCATACGAAATTATTAAGGATTTGTATGAAAAAGCGGGATTAAGGGATTTCAATGTTTTTCAGTTTTATTCAGCAACTGGAGAGTCTTTAAAATATTTCATGAAGAGAGATGGTTTGGAGATTGATTTTAACGACTATTACAACAATAAATATTTATTTGTTGTTTATAAGGACGATGCCTTTATGAATGATTTGGCATATGAAATTAATACGTTTCGTCCTAACAAAGAGTTAAGAAGATGGAAAATAAATGAAATGTATAGTATGTATTTGCTGGAAAGGATTTAAATCATTCAGGCTTGAAAAAAAGAGCATTAGATAACTTTTCCCACTCTGCCTCACTAATTTTCTCAATCCGATCATTTCTTATATAAATTCTTGACTTGTTGTCTAAATGTTTAAGAGGTTTGTAATTTTTCTGTAGGTTTGTGCTTATAAGTAAGTCAAGTTTATTTAAATTATTTATGCCAGTATCAACTACAAATTCAGGAGGTTTGTCAAAAATACCGTACACATCTTTGTAGTATTCAGGAATCGGGTAAACCCATGAATAATACTCAGTTAATTTTGTGGCAGGTTCTATCCCTGAAAAAACATAAATTAATGGATCATTTGGGAAAACTAAAACTCGATCATTTTGCTTAGAAATTGCTTTTAAAGCGTTGCTATATGACAAACTCTCTGAGTATCCAATATAATAATCATTTAATTTATCTCTTGGCGCAATAAATCTTAAAATACTCATGAAATTTAAAAAAATTATTATAGTAAAGATAACCGTTTGAATAATTTTAATTTTTAAACTCTTGCTATTAAGAATATATTCATAAAAAGACACTGCGCTAAAAAAAAGAATGCCAATCCATGGCGCTAAATGAAAGCCCGAAAAACTATCGTTTCCATCTCTTGAGTTAGATAAAAATAACAAAGTTATAAAAATAACTAATAAAGAAACATTTTTCTTTTTTATTAAACACCAAGCACTTATAGTTA
>JBIKWE010000127.1:0-4189 GCA_044356445.1 Limisphaerales bacterium
AGATCGTGCTCGACGGCGAAACCGGGTGTCTGCTGCGCGAGAACGATGTCGATGGCGCCGCCGCCGCGATCGCCGGGCTGCTCGACGATCCCGCGCGCGCGCGGGCCATGGGCCATCGCGCGCAGACGCTCGCTCTGGCGCGTCACGGGCTGGATGTGGCGACGCGTCACAAGCAGGCCTGCTATGCGGCGCTTCTCGCCCATGGCTGAGCGGGCGGACATCGCGCGTGCGCGCGCCGCGTGGGACCTGGACGATCAGTTCGCCGCGCAATACGCGAGCCCCGCGGGACGAAGGCTGATTGCCGATCGCTGGGCACGATTCGAATCCTTCCTCGATGCATGGTGTGCGGGATCGGGGGCACCGCCGAGGGCGATCCTCGATGCCGGTTGCGGCGACGGGATCAATCTCGCCGGCCTGTCCGCGATCGCGGCGCGGCGTGGCTGGACGACGGCCTTGCACGGCACCGATCGCAACGCGCTGCGGCTGGCGCGTGCCGCGGCGTCGGGTGCGTTGCTGACGCGCGCATCGCTTCTAGCGCTTCCCTACCCGGACGCCGCCTTCGACGTGGGTCTCTGCAATCATGTCCTCGAGCACATTCCCGACTGCGTGTCCGCGCTCGGCGAGCTGCGCCGCGTGATCCGGCCTGGCGGCCTGCTGATCGTCGGCGTACCGAACGAAGCCTGCGCGTTGGCGCGCCTGCGAAACCATGTCCTGCAACGCAACATCCTCGCCACCACCGATCACGTGCATTTCTTCACCGCCAACTCCCTCTCCCGCGCGATCTCCGATGCGGGCTTCCAGGCGCCGGCGGTGGCGGTGGAGGAGTTCTTCTGGCCGCACATGGCGATCGGCCGTCTGGTGCAGGCCACCAGCGCCGGACGGGCGCTCTCGCGCGCGCTCGGTCGCGCCGTTCCCGGTCAGGCCGCGGGCCTGATTGCGCGCGCGCTGCGCTGAGCCATGTGCGGGATCGCCGGCATCGTCGACGCAACGGGCCTGCAGCCCGCGGCCCGCGACGAGCTCTCGGCGATGGCAGCGGCGCTCCGCCATCGCGGTCCGGATGGGGAGGGCAGCTGGGCAGACGGCCATGCGGCGCTTGGCCATCGGCGCCTCAGCATCGTCGATCTGTCGGAGAACGGCCGTCAGCCGATGGGCGATCCGGATACCGGCGTGCAACTTGTCTGCAACGGCGAGATCTACAACCATGCCGCCCTGCGGCGCGACGAAGCCACCTACCCCTTCGCCAGCCAGACCGACATCGAGGTGATCCTGCCGTTGTACCGGCGGTTTGGTGCGCGCTGTACCGACGCGCTGACCGGAATGTTCGCCTTCGCGCTCTGGGACGCGCCCCGTCGTCGCCTCGTCCTGGCGCGCGACCGGATCGGCGAGAAGCCACTCTTCTACGCCGTCGTCGGCGCGCGCATCGCCTTCGCCTCGGAGATCAAGGCGCTGCTGACGCTGCCCTGGATCGGCCGGCGACCCGACCCCGCGGCGCTCGGGACACTGCTGGCCCAGCAGAGCATTCCCGCCCCGATGACGGCTTTCGCGGACATCCGGCAACTCAGGCCCGGCGAGCGCCTCGTCTGGGAGGATGGACGGATCGCCACCGAGATCTACTGGTCGCCGGATCTCCGCCGCCGGGGGGCCATGACGATGGGCGCCGCGCTCGGTGAATACGACGCGCTGATGCGCGAGGCCGTCCGCCTGCAGATGCTCGCGGATGTTCCGGTCGGGGTCATGCTGTCCGGTGGGGTCGATTCGGGAACGATCGCGCGGCTGGCGTCCGAGACGTCCGCCGCCACGGTGAACACCTATTGCGTGGGGTTCGAGCGGCCGGGCAGGCCGGATGTCGAGTTCGCACGGGCCCGCGAGGCGGCATCGATCCTCGGCGTGCGCCACGGCGAGGTCAACCTGCCGGACCTCGATTTCGGCCATGCCGTCGCCACGCTCGCGCATTACGACCAGCCGATGTCCTCCATGGTCGCGCTCTACGCCGATCGTCTCGCTGCTGCGATGCGACGCGAGGTGAAGGTGGTGCTCGCGGGCAACGGCGCCGACGAAATCTTCGCGGGATATGCCGGCTATGCGCGCCTGCCGCTGCTCGAAGCGGCGCTCGGCCTGGGCACGTGGGTGCCCGCCGCGGCGCTGCCGATGCGCATGCGGCCGCTGGTCGCCGCTGCATCGGGAGGCCCGGCGGCGCAGCGCGGGGCTGCGCTCGCGGGGGTGGCCTCCACGCTCGCCGGACGCATCGCCACACCGGCGCTGTACGCGGCCCTGCGGGACGCCCCGCCGGGCGCGGCCGCGGTCGAGGTGGCGACACGTGCCGGCGCCAGGTCCCTTCTCGACGCGACGCGCGTGGCCGATCTGATGGTCAGCCATCAGCATGGCCACGCGGTCATCGCCGACATGGCGGGAATGGCGCATGGCCTGGAGATCCGTGCGCCTTTCCTGGATCACCGCGTCATCGAGTTCGCGACACGCCTGCCGCAGCACCTGCTGCTCGGATGCCCGCCGCGCGCGCGGACCACGAAGAACCTCGTGAAGCGGCATCTGCTGCAGCGCTTCCCGACGTCGCTGGTGCACGCACCGAAGATCGGCTTCGGTTTCAGCATCGACATCGCGGGTCTCCTGCGTGGCGCCTGGTCGGCGCCGGTCCGGCGCCTGCTGCTCGAGGGCGCCTATCTGGATCTCGGGCTGTTCGACCGTGACGGCGCGCGGTGGGCACTCGCCGGATCCTACGGCGCGACATGCATGCTTCTCAGCGTCGCGATCTGGGTGGAGACGACGCTGCTGGGGCGCAGCCCGGCGCAGGTCGCCGGCCTGGAGGCCGCAGCGTGACCCCCGACACGCGGTTCCTGGGACAATGGCTGCGGATCGTTTCCTGGCAGGGGGGCGGGAGCATCATGGCCGTGGGTACCGTGGCCCTGGCAGCGGTGGCGGTACCGCCTGCCGTCTTCGCGCGCTACAGCCTGATGCTGTCGATCGTGCAGATCGGGTACGGGGTGGCATTCGCATGGGTCAACCATGCGCTCTTCCGCTACGCGCGCGAGGAGCGCGCACGGCACGGAACGATATCCGGCGCGTTGCGTCCTGCGTTGGCTGCGCATGCGGCGCTCGTTGCGCTCGGCGCGCTCGCGGCCGCCACGGCGGGGCCGGCGGTCGCCGGCCCGGCGGGGCTGCCGCCAGGCGTCCTGCCATGGTGCGTGGCGGGCATCGCGGCACTCGCCGCCTTCGAGATGGCCACGTATGCCGCGCAGGCCGGTGGG
The DNA here is from genome assembly GCA_044356445.1 of Limisphaerales bacterium. Taxonomy (GTDB): domain Bacteria; phylum Patescibacteriota; class Microgenomatia; order UBA1406; family GWC2-37-13; genus UBA1450. Next base: position 3,264 of record JBIKWE010000127.1, read on the forward strand.
CGCTTCGACGGCTATGGACCGGGCCATGCGCTGGCGAAAGCGGGGCCATTCCTGGCCGTTCTGGTCTGCACCGCCGTGGGGGCCCATGCCGAGATCCTTTTCGCTGGCGCGCTTGGCGGTTGGCTCGCCGGCCTCGCATGGACGGCGCGGTTCTCGTCCTGGTCGGGCCCGGCGCGTCCGGGGACGGCGCGCCGCATGCTGGCCTATGGCTGGCGGCTTCCCTTCGCGAGCGCGGCGGGCATGGTGGTGGCCTGGCTCGGGGTCTGGGCCGTGCAGGTCCATGAAGGCGCGGAAGTCGCCGGCGTCTATGCATGGGCGTTGGCGCTCGTGTCGGTCGTCGCCGCAGCGCTGACGCCAGTCTCCGCGCTGCTCGCCCCAGGAATGGTCGATCTGCGGCTCGGAGATGACCGGGCGCGGCTGCGTGAAGCCGTGGCGCGGGTGGTTGCGGTCGCGTTGTTCGTCGGGATGCTCGGTGTACCCGCGCTGTTCGTGCTGCGCGTCACCGCCGCCGCCGTCCTTCCTTCCGCCTATGCCGAGGCGCAGCCTCTTCTGGTCTTGCTCTGCGCCGCCTTGCCGGCGCAACTCCTGTCCTATCTGCTCAGCCCTCTCCTTATGGCCGACGAAGGTCTGGTAGGTGCCGTCACATGGGGCAATGTCGGGACGGCAATTTTCTTGGCGGGCGGCATCTGGAGTATCCTGCCTGTCGCCGGCGCGCCCGGCACAGCGGTCGTGAGCACCCTCGCCGTCTGGTTGCTTTCTGCTTACTGGGTGGTGCTCGCAGTCCGCCTCGGCGGCGGCGATCGCGCCTTGTTGCGGCGCTGGTCGTGTGTCGGCCTGATCTTCGCGATCGTGGTTCCGATCGTCGCGCTTGCGCCGCCTGTCACAGCCCTTTTCGCCGCCGCCAGCGGGTGTGTGATGTTCCTGAC
>JBIKWE010000113.1:0-4189 GCA_044356445.1 Limisphaerales bacterium
CGACTAACTAAGAGCCGCAACAATTTCACCGGCATCGCGGCGGTTGCTCCTGACGAAAAAAAGGTGCTAGTTTTTCAACCTTCAAACAAGCTCCGTCAGCTATCCCTACCAAAAGCTCAGTGCGAGGGGGCTCAGATAGTTACTAGCGTCAGCGATTCTGGATACATTGCAACGCTAGATCTCTGCGGAGGCACTTCTTATTTTGCAACCCGCGCTGCCGCTACAGGGCCGGCGAAAGGACAGAGCGCGGTAGCACTAGGCTCTCTCCCTTTCAATCTCAATTCGATTAGACGCGCTGATATTTCAAGCCTCAGTGAACTCTCTGGCGAAGAGCGGGCAATTGGCCTGGCAATCATCGGAAAATTGCCGATTGTAGAAACAACAAGTACCTCAGACACTCCGACCGCCTTACCGACCCCAACTCCAACTGAGGAACCATCCTCGATTGGCGCTATTCCAACGGCTACAGCTACAGCTACGGCTACGGCTACGGCTACGGCTACGGCAACAGCTACTCCAACAGCAACCGCAACCGCAACGGCTACCTCTACGCCGGCATCAACGCTGCTGCGCGATATTAACAACAGCACAACCAAAAATGATGATGGCTACACTAAACATTTCTTGACCCTCGCGAATGGAAAAGTAGTATTTGTTGGCATGGAGCCAGAGCACGGCGAGGAGCTCTGGGTGACCGATGGAACGGAATCTGGCACGACCGTGCTCGACGCTGTAGCACCCAATAGCTCATCTTTTGCGGGGCTCGAACTCGCTCCGATATTGAGCACTGATGGCTCTCTCGCTTACTTCTCTTGCTTATCGGAGAATGTAGGCTTAGGCCTCTGCCTAACCGACGGCACCAACAGCGGAACACGACGAATCTCGGGGGCTTTTAGCAGTGGCAAAAATCTGGTTGCCTGCGGTGACGGGGTCTTCTTTACAGCCTCGTTTGGCGACCATGGGAACTCGCTGCTGTACGCTGATGCCACAACGGATATCACGTTGGTCAAACGCATCAGCGATACTGGTGGGCTCTTATCATCATTTAGCGGCACCGCAAAAACATTAACATGTGCCGGTGATAAGATATTTTTTGGGATATATACAACGCCTGGCGGTAGTGAGCTGTGGATGAGCGATGGAACTACGGCAGGCACCTCTCTTGTACAGGATATAAACACAGCTGCGGGTGCATCTGGGTTAGTACAGCCCCTGGGAGCTCTCGGTAATAAGCTTCTCTCCTGCGGAACTGGCACTACGTACACCGGGAAAGAGCTCTGGATGTACGACCCCGACGCAGCTAACTGCTCTGCCTTTGACGCCTCAACTGCCTCATGCATTACTCCGTCTAATGGCCAGGGGCGCATCGGTATAGTAGCAGATATCTTTCCAGGCACCACCAACTCTGGAATCACCTCATTCAATTCAGCAACTATGGCTGGGCGGGTCTATTTTCAGGGATTAAGTAGCTCATCTAATCGTGAAATTTGGAGCACTGATGGAACTACTGCTGGGACACGTGTAGTACACGACTACTCGGGCACAGCAACTTCGCCATCTATTGCGACAGCTTACTCACAGAGCAATTCAGGGCGCCTCTACTTTAACGCCACCCGCTCAGCACTTAGCGGCAACTACGGCACCGAGCCGCATATGTTTGTCTTTAATCCCAGTCGCGACTGCTCAACGTACGGTTCTGATTTTGTTACTTCGGCAGAGGGGTCTGGCTGTATCGGTATGATTTCAGACATGAACCCCTCTGGAAATAGCTCCACAACTTTCTACAAAGCTACACGAGAGGGGATCTTCTTTAGGTCTGTTGGCCCGTCAACTTCTCATGTGTATTGGAACCTCACCGCTACACCACCTTCCACCTACTCATTAGGCACTCCCGCAGATGCTGGCGCTACAGAGACTCAGAATGGAATCCTCTTTTCAACCTGGGGGCTTCCGCCTGCTCCAGCAGTGGGAGGAAAGAGAGAGCTCTGGTTCAGCGATGGCTACACTAGCTCTCTAGTAAAAGAGATTAATTCAACCACCGGCAGTGTTGGCACAAACCACTACACATCAACCTCGGTTGCGCTTGGCAATAAGCGATACTTCACAGCATGGAACGAAACTATTGGGGCAGAGCTGTGGGTTAGTGACGGAACCACCGAGGGCACTGCGCTGGTTAAGAACATTGCGCCTGGTGTTGCAAGTAGCGGAGTCAAATCGCTAACAGCGATGAACGGCGTTGTATATTTCACCGCTAACGACTCAGTCTATGATTTTGAACTTTGGGCGTACGATCCGTCGGCGACTGATTGCAGTAGGTTTGATCCGTCCACCACCTACGGCAGTTCATGCACAACCAGCAATCCAACCGAGGTGCCAGGGCGCATTGGAGTCCTAAAGAACATTCATCTATCCAGCGGTTCCGCTCCCACAAATCTGACCGTTATAGATGATACACTCTATTTTGCCGCCCAAAGCGGCACTGTATTGGCCCCGTGGTTAACCAAGGGCACAGCGTTCACTACTGTTCCTATCTTTGCCACCAGCTCCAACCCTGCGTCCGTGGCAAGTAGCTTTGCCAAACTTGGTTCAATGATCATATTTAACGGAATACAATCATCCTTCAGCGACCTCTACGGATTAATTCCAGGCAGCGAAGCTAACGATGCCGAATGTGTAGCTGCGTACGGCAGCGACTTTCGGCGCGCGTTCGGCGTTGGATGCTATCGGCACCTGTATAAGTTCTTCAACAACTCACCGGGCGTCACCGTGTTGGGTTCTACGAATGATGGCAGCAAAGTATTTTTTACTGGCTCGGAGGCTGATTCTGGCAAGGAGCTCTACGTTACCGATGGCACCCCGCTTGGAACACGCATGGTGAAAGATATATTACCGGGCACCGGTAGCGGTTTGAGCACTACCATGGGCGACCAAGCCGGCGGGTTTGCAGCCAATCAGTTCGTGTTCACTGCGGTGGCTGGTTACGAAGCCAATGGAGTTGCCGATCAGCAGATATGGATCACTGATGGCTCATCGGCTGGTACATATCCACTAACTTCCTCTGATTCTGGTTACAACGCCCGTGCATTGATGATTGATAGTGCATCCAATAAGATATTTTTTATAGCTGGCTCAGCGAGCACCGGCATGGAGCTCTGGAGATCCAACGGCACAATCGCCGGAACCCAACTTGTAAAAGATATGTGTCCCGGGACTTGCAACGGAGCAGCCTCAGGAGCCGATCTAGGAATTTCATTAGGGATAAGTTTGCTGGGTGATGGGAGAGTCATGCTGCGGGGCACCGATGGACTAAGCGGTTCTGAGCCCCTAGTTTCTGATGGAACAGCAGCTGGCACATTTCTCCTTACGATTGCGCCAGGAAGCACCGCTTCAAGTCCCTTGCACTTTTGGCCGCTAGAAAACGGAAAGGTAATCATGTACGGAAATGATGGTGCTCACGGACATGAGCCGTGGATAGTGACACCATAACGGTGACAGCACAGCAATTCACTAAGGAAGAATCAGTGGATTGCACCCTTAGCCAAGATGGGCCGGGCCCGCATACCGACCTCTTAGCGTGTATTACGCTCATTAAAAGCTAACACTCAGCCCCCTCTCGACTTATCAAAGATACTGTATACTAGCTTGGGTGGTGACCAACATCAGGCGCTTTAGAGCCAGCAAAAGATTATGTCACCTTCTTCGAAACGTGGTGCTGCAACCTTCTTAGGCGAATGAGTACGGTGCTCACCACACATTATTTATTGTAGCGATTGTTATCAGCATCTTATGATTTCAAATGCACTTCACTCTCCAGCAGGACAACTCACAGTCGATAGCGCAATCTCGCTCGGTGGCTCAGTCTTCGAAGCTCAGTTTGCTCAACACCTTCGAACATTCAAAGACCCATCTCTTGATACACAAAACCGACACAATGCTCTTCAGTGGCTACTCAATGAATACGGAGACCAGCTAGGGTTTGACATCCCGCTTGAAAGAGCTATTCGAGATGTTGCTGGTGAAAATTCTGATATGGGTGATCGTGTACAGCCTCTAAGTATCGGCCTTGATTGCCGCGATACACTAATCAAAGTTGGCCCACTGCTTACGGAGAAGCTCGGAGCAGCAAAGATAGTGCTCTCACCAACTACCGAAACAAGCGCACGACTGGCGGCTCTTGAAGAACTTGTGA
>JBIKWE010000016.1:0-14582 GCA_044356445.1 Limisphaerales bacterium
GCCATTTTTAAATGCGTATTATGTTGCGCAAAATATTTCTGAAAAAATTGTTCGCAGTATGCCCCACAGATCTGTTGTTCATAGCACAATGACAAGAGTTATGGAATCGGGCGCAAAGGGAATAAAAATTCAAATTGGCGGAAGAATAAATGGGGCAGAAATTGCAAGAACGGAGAAATATTTTCAAGGAACAATTCCAACATCAACAATCAGAGAGCCGGTAACTTTTGCCAAGTTTCCAGCATTAACAAAGTCAGGTTATGTGGGAGTTAAAGTTTGGATTTGTTCAAATACAAACAAATAATTATTTATTTAAAAAATTTTAAAAGTGTTAGCCCCAAAAAGACAAAAATACAGAAAGCAATTTAGAGGTTCTTGGAGAAGGCTTGCAACAAAAGGCGAGTCTTTGAATTTCGGTAGCTTTGGTTTAAAGTCTTTAGAAGCTGGTTGGATAAAGGATAGGCAAATTGAAGCAGCAAGAGTTGTTTTAGCTAAAGCAACCCGCAAAGAAGGTAAATACTGGATAAGAATTTTTCCAGATAAACCCTATACCAAAAAGCCACCTGAGGTGACCATGGGAGCAGGAAAAGGAGATGTCGCGTACTTTGTGGCATCTGTAGCGCCGGGACGCATACTTTTGGAAGTAGATGGGTTGTCCGAAGATGTTGCAAAAGATGTTTTGCATAATGCCGCAGCCAAGCTGTGTGTTAATACAAAAATTACAACAAAATAATGAAAAAAATAAGCAATATTTATAGAGCTAAATCAGAAAAAGAATTGATAGTTTCTTTGCAAAATGCAGAAGCAGAAATTGCTAAAATGCAGGTTGAGAAATCTGTTAAACCAAATAAAGACACAAACTTACAAGGTAAGAAAAGAAGAGAAGTTGCAATAATAAAAACATTTTTAGCGCAGTTAAAATTAGGAGTTAATAAATAAAGACATGATAAAAACACTTACTGGAAAAGTTGTTTCAAATAAAATGACTAAAGCGGTTGTTGTTATGATGGAGCGTAAGTTTAGACATCCAGTATATAAAAAAGTCATTACTAGGCACAAAAAAATAAAAGCGAGAAACGAGCTTGAAGGTATAAATGTAGGAGATATAGTTTCTATTATAGAAACAAGACCTCTTTCAAAAGAGATTAGATTTAAAGTTCAATCAAAAATTGAAGTTATTAAACAATAATAAATATGTTGCAATTAAGATCAATGATACAAGTTGCGGATAATTCTGGAGCTAAGATAGTTCAGCTTGTTGGGATTCCAAAAAAAGGCAATAAAAAAATTGCATATTTAGGCGAAGTATTTACAGGAGTAGTAAAGAAAGCCAATCCTTTTGGACAGGTAAAAAGTGGTGAAATAGTGCGAGCGGTCATTGTTCGCGCAAGAAAAGAAGTTAGGCGCCAAGACGGAAGCTATATCCGTTTTGATGAAAATGCCTGCGTGATTCTTGCTGGGAATGATACAGTTGACCCAAAAGGAACTAGAATATTTGGACCTATTGCAAAAGAAGTAAAAGATGCGGGATTTAATAAAATTGCAAGTTTGGCACCTGAGGTGTATTAATATGAAAATTAAAATAGGAGATATTGTGTACATGCTTGTCGGTAAGGATAAAGGGCGAACAGGAAAAATAAATCGTATATATAAAAAACAAGATAGAGTTTTGATTGAAGGTGTAAATTTGCAAAAAAAAGCTATACCTAAATCAGAGAAGGCTCCACAAGGAGGCTTAATTGATGTGGAAAGACCTGTACATATTTCAAATATTATGGTTGTTGATCCAAAAAGTAAAAAACCATCAAGAGTGGGATATGGCACAGTTGAAGGAAAAAAAGAACGTATTTATAAAAATTCTAAAAGAGCAAAGATATAAATTAATTTGAAGCCATGTTAGTTGTTAAAGACAAATATATAAAATCAATTAAACCAGCGCTAAAAACAGAGTTTAATATAAAGAACGACTTTGCATTGCCTGTTATAAAAAAAGTTGTTCTTAATGTTGGAGCTGGTGAAGCTGTTTCTAATAAAAAAGCGATTGAAAACATACAGGAGCAGATTGAGTTAATTGCAGGTCAAAAGTCGGTTATCACTTTGGCAAGAAAATCAATTTCAGCGTATAAGATTAGAAAAGGTTTACCAATTGGAGTTAAGGTAACATTAAGAGGAAAAAGGATGTATGATTTTTTAGCTAAAATGTTAAATATAGTGCTTCCTAGATTAAGAGATTTTAGAGGAATCGCACACACAACTGTTGATCAGCATGGTAATCTTAACATTGGTTTTACAGAACAGACAATATTTCCAGAAATTGATTATGACAAGGTTGATAAACTAAGAGGTATTGAAGTAACCGTTGTTACAAGTACTAAAAATAAAGAAGTATGTAAAAAAATGTTTGAGTTGTTAGGAGTTCCGTTTACAAAATAATTAGATAATTTAATATAAACATGGCTAAAACATCTGATAAAGTTAAATTTAGTTTAAAAAAGCAAAAATTTCCAACAAGACACGTTCATCGCTGTCAGTTATGTGGAAGAGCAAGAAGCTATATGAGAAGATTTGGTCTTTGTAGACTATGTTTTAGAGAGAAAGTTTTAAAAGGTGAAATTCCGGGAGTTAAAAAAGTTTCATGGTAAAATATGACACGATCAGCTAAAAAAGGACCTTATATCGATGAAAAATTACATCATAAGGTTCAAAAACAAAAAAGTACTGGTGAAAACCGAGCGATAAACACTTGGGCGAGAAGTTCACAAATTCATCCTGATTTTGTTGGACATAGATTTAATGTCCATAATGGTCGTAAATTTATTGAAGTTTTTGTGACAGAGTCAATGGTTGGATACAGGTTGGGCGAGTTTGCTCCAACAAGAACCTTTAAGGGTCATGGAAAAGTTACAAAGAGAACAGCAGATAAAACATAATAATTTATTAATTGTAAAAAAATATGCCGGTCATAGATTTAATAATCAGAATAAAAAATGGATACATGGCAAGGAAAGATCAGGTTACAGCCCCATTTTCAAAATACAGAGAATCTGTATTAGTAAAACTTATGTCTTTAGGATATATAAGTAACTATGTTGTCAATGGTGACGTTAAAAAAGTGATAACTATAGATTTGAACTATGATAAAGGTATTCCAGCAGTCACTGATGTGAAAATTTTTTCAACACCGGGGCGAAGATGGTATACTCCATATAAAGAAGTTCAGTCAGTAAAAGGAGGCATGGGTCACGCCATTCTCTCATCATCAAAAGGAATTTTGACTGATAAAGAAGCTAAAAAGTCTCAAGTTGGAGGAGAATTATTATTTTATATTTGGTAAGATGTCAAAAATTGGAAATGCACCGGTCTTGATCCCTTCAACTGTTAAAGTTGATATGCAAGGTCAAAATATAGTCATTACAGGAACTAAGGGCACAATGTCTATTTCTTTGCCTCACTTTATCACAGCAGTAATAGACAATGATAAACTGATAATAACAAGAAAATCCGATGGCAAAAGACAAAAAGCCTCACACGGTTTATATAGAAGTTTGTTGTTTAATGCAGTTGCAGGTGTGCAAAATTATTGGTCAAAAAGATTAGAAATTGTTGGCACAGGTTACAATGTGAAAATTCAAGGAGCGGATTTAAACTTTAGATTGGGTTTTTCACATCCAGTTATTTTTAAAGCTCCAAAAGGCATCCAGCTTGCAGTCGATGGAAATAATATAGTTATTGTTAGTGGAGTTGATAAACAACAAGTTGGAGAAGTTGCTCAAAGAATAAAGGGTTTAAAAAAACCTGATGCATATAAAGGCAAAGGCGTCAGGTATGAGGGTGAATATATAAAGCTGAAGCCGGGTAAGAAAGCTAAAGCATAATAAATTAATGTTAAAATATGTCAAATAAATTATTGCAAACCAAATTAAAAAGAAAAAAAAGAGTTAGCTTTTCAATAGTCGGCACGTCCGAAAGACCACGTGTAAGTGTATTTAGATCAAATAAAAATATTTTTGCACAGATTATTGATGACAGTAAGGCACGTACAATAGTTGCGCTTAACTCTGCGACACTTAAACTTAAGGGTAAAAATAAAACAGAGGTGTCAAAGATTATGGGTTTAGAGTTTGGTAAAATGGCAGTTGCCAAAGATGTTAAAAAAGTTGTATTTGACAGAGGGAGCTCTGCATACAAGGGTCGTGTTAAGGCACTTGCTGAAGGTATGCGTGAATCAGGGCTAGAATTTTAATTTATTATTTTGAACAAAAAAATGACAAACGAGAAGTCTGGAAAATTTAGATCAAAAGGCACAGAAGAAAATAAGATGGATGAAAGAGTTATAAATATCCGTCGTGTTTCAAAAAAAACAACGGGTGGAAATTATGTCTCTTTTTCAGCACTTGTTGTTGTTGGTGATGGCAAAGGCAAAGTTGGAGTGGGGGTTGGACGAGGACTTGAGGTTCCACCGGCTATACAAAAAGCAATATCCCAAGCAAAAAGACGCATGGTTACTATTCCAATTTATAAAGATACTTTACCACATGAGATTATCCTTAAATACAAATCTTCAAGACTTCTTTTGAAGCCGGCACCTCCTGGTACGGGACTTAAGGTTGGAGGGGTAGTTAGATCTGTTTTGGATGTTGCTGGGCTAAACAATGCATCAGGTAAAATTATTGGTACAAGAAATCAGATTACAAACGCTTATGCGGTTATGGAGGCTCTTAAAAAGCTAAAACCACGAAAAATTTTATTAAAAGAATCTGTGTCGATTGATGCTAATAAAGTTGCAGAAGTCAAGATTAACAAAAAAGAGGTGCCTATGGTTGATGAAAATAGGAAAAATGTGGATATCTCAACTAATGTCGTTGAAAAAAAACCTAAGACAAAGTCAGTCCTTAAAAAAGACGCTAAAGTTAAAAAAGCTAAGTAATTTATAATATGAAAAATCTAAATGAAGTTAAAAAAATAGTCGAAAAAAGTGCTAAAAGACTTGGGCGAGGTATGGGTTCTGGAAAGGGAACAAAATCTGGAAGAGGAACCACAAGACATCAAACTGCTCGTGAAAAAATTCCGTTGCATTTTGAAGGAGGGCAAAATAGACTGGTTAAAAGATTTCCACTTATCAGGGGTAAAAGTAAAAATAAACCCGTTAATGAAAAGCCGGTATTAATAACTTTAAATCACTTGAATAAGTTTGAAAAAAATGATAAAGTTAATTTGCAGTCGTTGCTATCTAAAAATATTATTGATTTAGCAGATTTAAAGCGCGGAGTTAAACTTGTTGCAAATGGAAATATTGAAAATCCATTAGAGGTGGAAATTCCAATGTCAAGTCAGGCCCGCTCTAAAATTGAAAAAGCAGGCGGCAAAGCTCAATGAAAGAAGTAAAACAGAAAATAAATGCTTTTTTAAAAGATCCAACTCTTAAACGAAAGGGTTTAATCACTCTACTTATAATACTGGTATTTAGAATGTTTGCATATTTGCCTGTGCCAGCAATTGAGCTTGATCAATTAAGAGCGCTTTTTGCTCAAAGTCAATTTCTTGCTCTTCTTGATGTTTTTTCGGGAGGTACGCTGGTGAATTTCTCGGTTATGGCACTTGGATTATCGCCGTATATAAACGCCTCAATCATCATACAACTTTTAACCATGATTATTCCAAAACTGGAGGCATTGGCAAAGGAGGGAGATTACGGTAGGTTCAAGATAAACCAATATACCAGATTTTTAACCTTACCACTTACTTTATTTCAAGCGGTCGGGATTTACATGTTGCTTAGAAAACAAGGTATTGTTGGAGTTCTTTCTCCAATTGAATTCTTCTCTTTTGTCTTAACTTTACTTGCGGGCACGTTTATTATGGTTTGGCTTGGAGAACTTATCACAGAATTTGGCTTGGGTAACGGAATATCAGTGTTGATTTTTTCAGGTATCGTAGGGAGGATACCAATTATACTTGGTCAAACTATCACCACTTTTACCGCAGATACCGCACTTAATATATTAGTCTTTATTGGTATATCTTTGATTGTAATTGCCTTAGTTGTTTTTATTAATGAAGCAGTGCGCAAAATACCTGTATATTATGCACGGCGGATAAAAGGAAATAGGATTTATCAAGGCGCAACGAACTTTCTACCTCTTAAATTAAATCAGGCTGGTGTCATACCGATTATTTTTGCAGTTTCATTTGTCTTATTTCCTCAAATAATTGGTAACTTTATGGTAACTTTACCAAACAGCACATTGTCAGGGATAGGGTCATTTCTTGCTTCTTCATTCAATCCAAATGGTGTAATTTATAATTTAATGTATTTTATACTTGTCGTGGCGTTTACATTTTTTTATACTATTATTGTTTTCAACCCTCAAAAAATTGCTGATGAGATACAGAAACATGGAGGCTTTATTGCTGGTATACGCCCGGGTACTGCGACTAAAATATATTTACAGCAGGTTGTTTACAAGATTACAACTTTTGGAGCATTTTTTCTTGGTGGCATTGCTGTTTTACCTGCGATAGTTTCGTTGTTAACTGGACTTCAGAGCTTGGTAATAGGAGGCACTGGAATTTTAATTGTTGTTTCAGTTGTGCTTGAAACATTCAAAAAAATAGACTCTCAGATTGTTATGAAAAATTATGACAGATTTTCTTTGTAGATATATATCTAATGTTGTATAATAAGCTTTTCTAAAAAATTTATTCGTTTAATTTAAATCATATGGCAAAAAAGAGTGCTAGAGTACTTTTTGGTTTAGTCTGCACAGAATGCAGTAATCAGAATTATGTATCTGAAAAAAATAAAATTAACACACAAGAACCATTAAGCTTTAATAAATTTTGCAACAACTGTCAAAAGAAAACGCTTCATAAAGAAAAGAAGAAGCTTGATTAATTTATAAAAACGATGTATGAAGCTTGTTTTAATTGGTATACAAGGTTCTGGTAAGTCGACACAAGGCAATCTACTTTCAAAGCAGTTGAATATTCCATATCTTTCAACTGGGCATATTTTTAGAAATATTGCTAAAGAAAAGACAGATTTAGGCAAAAAAGTTAAGCTATTAATGTCAGCAGGACATTTGATTCCAGATGCCTTAACTGTTGAGATTGTTGGCACTTACTTATCAAGACCTGAGTATGGAAAAGGATATATTTTAGATGGATTTCCAAGAACGATTGCACAGGCAGAAGAGTTTGCTAATAATGTTGATCATGTTGTTCATATTCAAATTCCTGATAAAGAGGCCTTATGGAGATTGGCATATCGTAATGAACAACGTGATGATGACACAATTGATGCTATTAAAAAAAGAATAGAGATTTTTAAATCCGCAACTCTACCTGTTCTTGATTTTTATGCCGAGAAAAATATCTTAGATATTGTTGATGGCACTCAGGAAATAGAGGAAGTTAATCAATCAATTTTAAAATCAATTGGAAAACAATTAGTTGAAAATAGAATTAAAAACTGGTCAAGAGATAGTAAGACAATATTAGCTATTGTTGGGATGCCCGGTTCGGGAAAAACAGAGGTTTCTCAGTATTTAAGCTCAAAATCTTTTCCTGTCGTCAGTTTTTCGAGCATAGTAAATGAAATGATAGATAATAAAGGTCTCAAGCATACTCAAGATAACCACAGAGAAATTCGCACAAATTTAAGAAAAGAACACGGCATGGGTGCTCTTGCCAAACTTTCAGCTCCAAAGATTGAAAAGGGTCTTCATGAAAAATCCCATTATTTAATAATAGAGGGGATGAGATCTTGGGAAGAATATCTGTACTTAAAAGAGGAGTATAAAGATATAAGGATAATAATTTTGGCTGTTTACGCTGATAAAAAAATAAGATATCAACGAATTAAGAATCGAAAGACACGTTCTCTGCTTTTTGGTGAGCAAAGAGATATTGAGGAGCTTATTGAGTTGAATATGGGACCAACGATTGCTTTTGCCGATTACTTAATAACAAATAACAGATCCAAAGAAGAGCTTTATAAAAAAATCGATGACATTTTACAAATAATATATTTTTCGTAACTAAATTTAATGATTGCTTTAAAAACTCCGTCTCAAATTGAGCTAATGAAAGAAGGTGGAGCGATTTTAAAATCAGTGGTTGATGAACTAACTCCTCTTATCAAAGCCGGTATTACAACAAGGGAAATTGATAAAGAGGCTGAAAAGCTCTTACAATTTAAGGGTGCTAAGCCATCTTTTAAAACAGTAAAAGGGTATTCGTGGTCGACGTGTTTACCAATTAATCATCAAGCAGTTCACACCCCTCCATCAGATGTAAAATTGCAAAATGGTGATATTTTAACAATAGATATTGGAGCTTTGTACAAAGGCTTTCATACTGATTATGCGATAACTGTGCCAATTGGTAAGACCACCCCTGAGGTGGCAAGTTTTCTTAAAGCGGGTAAACAGACACTCGATGAGGCAATAGCTCTAATAAAAGAGGGCGTGTATCTTGGTGAAATTGGTGAGTTTATTTATAATAAAATAACTAATTACGGATATTCGATTATGAAAGATTTAAGCGGGCATGGCATAGGAAAGGAATTACATGAAGATCCTTATGTTTTAAATTATCTAAGTAAGCCGATTGATAAGACGTATAGAGTGAAAAAGGGCTTGACAATTGCTGTGGAAATTATATACTCTATGGGTGCTGGAGAGATGGCATATGAGAGTGTACCATGGTCAATTATTACAAAGGACAGTAGCCTTTGTGCTTGCTTTGAAAAGAGTATAGCAATTTCAGACAAAAACACCTTCATTTTGACATAATATGTGTTACAATATATCTTTCATATGAAAGATAATGTTATCGTATTGGAAGGTGAGGTAGTTGAAAATCTACCAAACACTCTTTTTAATGTTCGTTTAGATGAGGGAGGAAATGTAATAATTTGCTACCTCTCTGGAAAAATGAGAAAAAATTATATTAAAATTTTGCCCGGAGACAAAGTTAAAATTGAGATTACACCCTACGATTTGAGTCGTGGGAGAATAATTTATAGAAAATAATATGCAAATCAGATCCGCTGTTACACCAAGATGTGAAAACTGTAAAATGGTTGTCCGTCGTGGTGTCATATATGTTATTTGTTCCAGAAACCCAAAGCACAAACAGCGTCAGGGTTAATTTATTTACATATGCAAAGACTAATGGGCGTGATACTTCCAGACAACAAACGTGTAGATTACGCATTAACTTTAATTTACGGGATTGGCTGGACAAGATCAAAAGATGTATTGAATAAATCTGGCGTTAAACCTGAGACCAGAGTTAAAGATATCACTGAAGAACAGTTAAAATCTTTAACTCAAAATATTGAAGCAAGCTTTAAGGTTGAAGGAGATCTAAGAAGCGAAGTTAATCAGAATATTAAGAAATTAAAAGAGATAAGGGCGTATAGAGGTATGCGTCATGCATTGGGTTTGCCAAGCAGAGGGCAGAGAACGAGATCAAACGCCAGAACTAAAAGAGGTAAGAGAAGAACAGTTGGAGCATTATCAAAAGAGGCTTGGGCAAAGATTGAGTCAGGTACAACAGATAAGAAATAATTTTTTAATTTAAATAAATATGGCACAACCAAAGAAAAATATTAAAAAAGTAAGTAGAGTTGTTGAGTCTGGAAGAATTTATATCACAGCAACTTTTAATAATACTTTAGTTACGGTAACAGATGAGGTTGGAAAAACTATAACTGTCAGTTCTTGCGGAATGCATGGATTTTCTGGTACCAGAAAATCAACTCCATATGCAGGAACGGTCACCACAGATGCCGCATTGAAAGTGGCGACTCAAGATTACGGCATGAAAAAATTAGATATTTATGTTAAGGGAATTGGTCCGGGTCGAGAGGCATCTCTTAGATCAGTAAGAGCTGCCAATGTTGATATTGGAAGAATCATCGACATCACCCCGATGCCACATAACGGTGTTAAGCCGCCAAAAGTTCGAAGAGTATAATTAAAAATTTTAAAATGATATGAGGTATACAGGACCAAAAAATAAAGTATCACGAAGAGAAGCAGCTGATTTGGGTTTGAAGACAGTCGGTTCAAAAGCACATGCTAATTTGCTAAAAAAAATAAACGTCTCTCCGGGACAGCACGGAGCCAGATTTAAAAGAAAGCTTTCAGAGCATGGTCGGCAGTTAAGAGAAAAGCAAAAATTACGTTTTACTTTTGGTTTAACCGAAGGTCAGTTGAAGTCTTATTTTGACAAGGTAACTAAAAAAGAAGGCAACACATCGGTGCTTTTGGGAGAGATTCTTGAAAGAAGACTTGATAATATTGTTTATAGGTTAGGCTTTGCGCCAACCAGAGCAGCTGCCAGACAGCTTGTGTCACATGGTCACATAATGGTTGGTGGTAAAAAGCTATCCATCCCATCCTATATGGTTGAAAATGGAGAAAAAATACAGCTCAATGATGTAACGGCAACAAAAATTCCATATATTTCTCAATTTAGAGAAGGAAATTCTGCAATTATACCTGATTGGTTTAGTGTCAAAAAGAATGAAGGAGTGCTTAATTCATCTCCCACAGGTGATATAATAAACAAGCAGATAAATATGAGGCTAGTTATTGAATTTTATTCACGTTAATAATTATATATTTCGAGGTATGATAGAACCCATTTTTACAGTAAAAATTGATAAGCAAGATGAGAATTATGGCAGATTTATTTATGAGCCATTTAATACCAGTTTTGCAAATAGCATCGGTAATGCTTTAAGAAGAACCCTGCTATCTTCTTTGCCCGGGACTGCTGTTTCGTATGTAAAATTTAAGCAAGCACCTCATTTGTTTACAACCATAAAGGGAGTAAAAGAGTCAGTTCTAGATGTGGTTTTAAATCTTAAACAGGTGAGATTCAGTGCTGATGCGCCATCAAGGAGCAAAGCTCATTTATCAATTAAAGGAGCTCAAAAAGTGTATGCAAAAGATATTCAGTCAGAAGTTGAAGTCGTAAATGGTGATTTGTATATTGCCGAAATTACAGACCCTAAAGCAAGCTTAGACATAGAGATCATTGTTGAAAATGGTTATGGTTATCAACCATCTGAGGAAAAGTCCCCAGAAACTGATTTTATCGCTATTGATTCAGCATACTCTCCAATAACTAAAGTCAATTTTAAAGTGGAAGAAGCAAGAGTTGGCCGAAAGTCTGATTATGAGAGATTGATTCTTGAAATTTGGACAGATGGTGGCATTAGACCTCAAGATGCAGTGAAAATGGCATCGAAGATATTAGCATCTCATTATGAAGCTATGGTGGAAGGAAAAGAAAAAGAGGAGTCTCTCTCAAATGAAAGTTCAGTATCAGTAAAAGCTGAGTCGAACTCACCTGCATATGAAACAATTATTGATGAGTTAAACTTGCCATCAAGAGTAATTAATGCTTTATTAAGAGAAAATATAGAAACAGTTGCCGATTTGGTGGAGAGAGGAAAAGAAGATCTTACCAATCTTAAAGGTGTCGGTAAGAAATCCATAGATCTGATTGTTGATGAAGTTGCCAAGATGGGTGTCGAATTAATTTAAAAAAAAGTAATATGTTGCACGGATCAAAAAAAATCAAGTTTCATGACGGTAAGGATTCCAATAAAGCAATCTTGAGAAATTTGCTTATGAGTTTTTTTACACATTCACATCTTGTCACAACAGATAAGAAAGGGAGAGTTATGAAAACCGTTTTAGATCAGATGGTATACAAGCTAAAAGATAAATCTAACTCAAACTACAATGCAGTTTTATCTAGTTTGCCATATCAAAGGTTTGTAAATGATTTATTTGATAAAGTTGGTCCGCAGGTTAAAAATATTACTGGTGGATATATAAGGCTAAAAAAACTTGGTCAAAGAGAAAACGATGGATCTTACATGGTAAGATTGGAATGGGCTCATCCTGTTGTGCTTGATTGGTCTAATAATAACAATAGTAAAGTTAAAAAGACAATTGATTTGAAGGTTGGTAATAAAGAAAATAACGAGGTTGCTAAAAATACCGACGAGGCAAAAACAGTTAAACCAGTAAAATAATATTAGTTAAATTAACACCATGCCCACAGCTAAAAAATCAACAAGATCAACAAAAGAAAATGAAATTATTCGATCATGGCATTTAATTGATGTCAAAGATAAAGTATTGGGAAGGTGTGCACCTGAAATCGTCAACTTATTACAAGGTAAATCAAAACGCAATTTTGTTCCATATCTTGATATGGGGGACAATGTTATTGTTATTAATGCTCAGCATATAAAAACAACTGGTAAAAAGGTTCGTCAAAAAATATATGATAGATACTCAGGTTATCAAGGTGGTAGAAAAACGCTTACTCTCAATGAGATGATGATTAAAGATGTCACTAAAGTTCTTCGTGAAGCTGTATCTGGAATGTTGCCAAAAAATAAACACAGAGATCCAAGACTTGCCCGTTTACATATTTATTCAAGCACAGAGCATCCTTTTTCTCATAAGTTACAAATACAAGAGTGAGATTTAAATTTTCAAAAATAGATTTATGGTAAAAAATAAAAAAGATACACAATATTATGAAGCAGTTGGTAGACGCAAAGAAGCAGTTTCAAGAGTAAGATTACATATTGCAGTTGGCAAATCTAATGTTGATTCTAATAAAAAAGGCGATATTTTAATAAACAAAATTCCATTAAGTAAGTACTTGCCTTTGGAGAGTGATATGAATAGGGTTTTGAAACCATTAACATTGACTCAAAATCAAGACAGGTTTATTACCACAATACAAGTAAAAGGTGGGGGTAAAAACGGACAAGTTGAATCCATTGCGCTTGGAATTTCTCGAGCATTATGTTTAGTTGATGAATCGTTAAAACATGTTCTTAAGGCTGAGGGATTATTAACCAGAGATGCCAGAGTTCGCGAAAGAAGAATGGTTGGAACTGGCGGTAAGTCAAGACGCCAAAAGCAATCTCCAAAGCGATAATTTTGCTTGCATTTAATCAATCTTCTTGTTGTTTGTTAAATACCGTATACTTTCATTATGAAGGATATTTCAATAGTTATTCTTTCCTACAATACCAGAGATACAACTATAAGATGCATCGAAACATTAGAGAAAAGTCTTTTGCAGTCAAAAAATGTTAAATCTGAAATTATCATAGTTGACAATAGCTCGTCTGATGGGTCTGTAATGGCTATAAATCAGATTAAAAATAAAGGTCATATTCCAAAATCATTTTTTCCCTTAAATAAAAATATTGGTTTTACAGGAGGAAATAATTTTGGAGCTTCTAAAGCATCCGGAGAGTTTATTTTATTCTTAAATTCAGATGTTTTTATTGACCATGTTTCGTGGAAAAAGCTAATTCTGTTTTTAAAAAGCGATGATACTATTGGAGCATTGACAGTTCGTGTTAATTTACCTAATGGGAGTCTTGATAAAGCCTCTCATAGAGGAGTTCCTACACTTTGGAATTCGTTCTGTTATTTTGCAAAATTAGAACAGATAACAAAAGATATCCCACGAGTAAATAAATTATTCGGGGGCTATCATCTGAGTCATTTGGATTTGTCAACTCGGCATCAGGTTGCATCAGTAAGCGGAGCCTTTCTATTAACACGAAGGAAAGTTTTTGAAGATATTTCAGGTTTTGATGAGGAATTTTTTATGTATGGCGAAGATCTTGATCTTGCTTACCGCATAAGGGAGAGTGGTTACAAGATTTATTATTGTCCTGAGTATTCTGTTACGCACTTAAAATATCAAAGTGGAAAGCGAGGAACCAAGGAGGGGCAAAAAATTGCAAGATATCATTTTTTTAAATCAATGAAGATTTTTTACAATAAACATTTTTTAACAAAATACTCAAGCATAGTCTCATATTTTGTAAATTTAATATTCAATTATTTAATAAAAATTCAAAAATGAGAAAAATAGGAATTGATGCCCGACTATATTTTCAAACTGGAGTTGGTACATATATAAAAAACCTTATTCACTATCTTGAAGATCATAATGAAGATGAATATATTTTTTATCTCTATGTCAGAAAAGTGGATATTGAAAAAATTTCAATCAAAAAACAAAATTTTAAATTAATAGCTGTTGACGCTCCTTGGCACTCAATAAAAGAGCAAACTATATTTTTGATCAAATTAATTAAGGACAAGCTTGATTTGATGCATTTCACTTATTTTGGCTACCCCATTTTTTATAATAGGCCATTTGTTGCAACAGTGCATGATCTTACACCGTTAAATTATAAAACCGGCGCATCAAGTACATTGTCGCCAATCCTTTATAAGATCAAACATTTTTTTTTAAAAATAATTCTAAAGATACAGATAAAGTTTGCAAGGTATATTTTTACACCAACACATTATGTTAAATCTCAAGTACTCAATAAGTACGGCAAAGATTTGAACTCTAAGATAATTGTTACACATGAGGGTTTGTCATACGATCTGATAGATAATACTGATGACATTGCTTCATTAAATTTACCGGCTAAATATTTTTTATATGTTGGCAATTTTTATCCACATAAAAATGTTGAAACATTAATAAGAGCATTCAGACAT
>JBIKWE010000112.1:0-4161 GCA_044356445.1 Limisphaerales bacterium
ATACTGATGCTGGAACCGTGCCTCCCACTGGAATTGTAGGTCATCCCGAGAGTGGTAGACGATCTGGTAGAGCACCGAGGCTTCCGGTGTTCGCCTCCTGTAGTGTTGGAGCACCCTTTTCCGTTCAGTTGTCCCGTCGGCATCGAGGAAAAGGGTAGCGTCCCCTTTTTCAAGACGAGAACTCCGGGCCGCTGTATTGACGGTAGTGTATCGGGTTCGGATGTCTTAGGATTCGGGGTTGGTGGCACACACGGAGGAAGGTGATGGGAAAGATCGTGATCATGAACGGCGAGGGGTGGCCAGGGATAGAGCGCGCCGCCCAGCTTTTGCGGAGCAAAGCTCCTAATTTCGATGTGATTGAGGAGAGCATTAAGCTCGTAGAGCTTGAGAGCTCTGTTCGCACGGTCGGATACGGCGGACTCCCGAACGCCCTCGGCGTTATGCAGCTCGATGCCTCATTAATGGACGGAGACACGCTTGAGAGCGCGGCCGTTGGAGCGCTTGAGGGGATCATGCATCCGATAAGCGTCACGAGACAGCTTATGAAGCGGCTGCCCCACGTGATGCTCGTGGGCGCTGGCGCCAAACAGTTCGCGCTTGAATGTGGCTTTGACGAGGCGGATCTGCTCTCTCCAGAGGCGAAAACCGCATACGCCGAGTGGCGGCAGAAAAATCCCTTCTCGAAGGTTCTCGACCTCTTTAATCACGAAGAGGGAAAGGGGTGCCACGGTACTGTGATTAGCCTGGTGCGGAACGAATCCGGTAGCATGGCAGGGGGAATCAGTACGTCGGGTTGGGACTTTAAGTACCCAGGGCGCCTCGGGGACTCTCCCGTTATCGGAGCTGGTCTCTACGTCGACAGTAGGTACGGCGGTGCCGCGTGTACGCACTGTGGTGAAAACGCCATCCGCACCTCGCTTGCGCGAAGTGTCGTGCTCTACATGAAGAAGGGCGCATCCGTGCGAGACGCTGTCGCTGAAGGGGTCGAGGATCTCGCCGGTCTGAAGGGTGGCTACCAGGGACAGGTTGTGATCTACGCCGTCGACAAGAACGGAGAGCATTTCGTAGCGAAGCGCCTCCAGAAGGGAGGAGAACCCTGCCCATACCTCGTGTACCACGACGGAATGAGCGCCTTTGAGCAGCGGCACGCCACCTTTATCGGATAACCGGATCAGCGCCTCATGCACCACCTCACGGTGTCTGTGAGCTCTTGGCCTTCACAAAATCGCCCAGAGATTCGAGTGGAATCCGAGTGGCAGTTGCGTCGGTACGCCTCTTGGCCTCGATATTCGAGTCGTGACTTGAGCGCGCGCTTACCACAACACGTGTAGGTATGCCGATCAGGTCAGCATCCGCAAATTTCTCCCCAGCCCGCATCTCACTTCGCGTATCGGTCAGAGCCGAGAGGTTCGCGTGCTCAAGGTACTTGATTACCCGTTGTAGGGATTGATTGCTTTGAGAACTCTCTCCAAGAGCTACAACGTGCACATCGTACGGCGCTACCGCGTCTGGCCATACGAGCCCATGCTCGTCGCTGAGCACCTCAGCTATCGATCCCACCAGACGTGTTGTACCTAACCGGCAGTCTGCACGGTGAAGATAGCAGCTAGCTCACGATCATCCACACCGAGCACTTGAGAGAGTGCCCCCCCCCAGGCGGCACGAAAGAGGATGGTATTGAGCTTTCGGTCGTACTTAAAGACGGACTTCGTCTTAAATAAAGGGGACGCTACCCTTTTCCGTTCAGTTGTCCCGTCGGCATCGAGGAAAAGGGTAGCGTCCCCTTTTTCCAAAACGTTTTGATAGGCTAGCAATCGTTTCTCAAGCGATGTGGGAGATTTTGAACGAGAAGCTTGGAGTTTCTGAAAATGAATTACTAGTTAAAGTTCGTGAGATCGATCTACGGGATGGAAGAGAGGATGGTAAGAAAAGACGAATTCTTAAAAAATGTCCCGGCTGTGAACGAGTGATGAACGAAGGACGTACGTGTTGTGTATATTGTGGAGCTGAAGGGTTAGTTGATTCGGTATTTGATACAATTTAAAGCCTAACCAGCGCACCCACGCGGAGGCGAAACATGTGGATTTATTTGGGTGATTTGATATACTATTTAGGGTTTCGGCCCGGTGGCGCGAAGCGTTATCAGTTAAGGAAATTATGAAACAGATTTCATTGTTATTAATGTGTTTAGCAATTTGTTTGTCGTTGACCTCATGTGTCTACAATACCACAACGCCGCTTAACCCTGAGGCAACAGAAGTAATAATTCGTAAGGCGGATGCACCTATTGGTTGCCAGGAGATGGGGGCTGTTGCAGGCTATGATGTCGGCATCAAAGCTACAGATTTCATTGGTATCGTAGCTGTAGAAACACCAGATGGTACTATGAATCGCATAAAGAATGAGGCTGCAAAACTTGGTGCAAATTGGGTTACCATTACTACTCCTGGGTCTGGAATTGCGTACAGGTGTTCGCCATCAGTCATTAACTGACAACCAAACTGCGCACTCAAATAAAGGAAATAAAGGGGACGCTACCCTTTTCCGTTCAGTTGTCCCGTCGGCATCGAGGAAAAGGGTAGCGTCCCGTTTTTCCGTTTTTCCTCATAAAGAAGTGGGTGCCAGAGCTTGCGTCTCTCAAGCCGAAGCAGATTCACGAACTGTATGAGGAAGACATGTTCCGGTCTGTAGATTATCCGCGACCGATGGTAGAGCACGCGACTCAGAAGGTGATCGCTGAGCAGATGTTTAAGGTGTAGTGTATAATGGATGTGGGCCCTTTGCACATACAATGCGAGAGTGGAATCACATACCGGCATCAATAAGTGCTTCACTTACATCGTGTCGCACGACACTCGTGACAATGTGTCCTTCGACGTAGAGAAGCAAGCCAGCAAACGCTGCCTGTTCACTATTAACTCCGAGGCCGACTGCTGCCAGGAGGAAAACAAGAAAGCCTCTTGTAGGCCATGCATTCATTCAAAAAGAACAAGGCTACCTTGTCCCAGAACGAACGCTGCCTCCGATTAACCGAAATAGCCGGCGTGTACGTTTCATCTCCTGCAACGCAAGGCGGGTCGCACCTCAAGGGCGCCCGTGTCAGTCGTGCTTGCGCCTCCTGACAAGCCCGTTTGTAGGCATCGTCAAATGACTCGAACTCAAAAGGTACTACGTTAATGATCTCAGTCTTATCTTTAGCTGCACACCCCGGAGTAGGAGCCGGTGAGGGAATAGGCGTACGCCTGTCGTTAGCCCCTGCTGGTGCGGCAGACACATCGGAAACGAGTATTGCTAGAACACAAAGAATTACTACAGAAAAGTATCGCTTCATCGCAGCTTCCCCCTTGGCGTACACGTGCACCAAAGGACGGGTCGACAACAATGCCGCAAAACTTTAGCCCCTGCGAAAGTCAGTGACGGCATCCCTGCGAAATCAATCAAAAAAGGTCACGAGAAAGGCCTACCACACCCGCCGAGATCGCGACCGCTCACCATAGATATTACGGGCATAGCAGATGGTTGGTTTCGTCGTCTTTCGCTTTGGCTTGGCAAGTCTAAAACCAAACCGCCCAGTTTGGGAGCTGACGGTTGTGCCCCGCGTCTTGCCGTTGCACACCAAGTCAACATACTCATCCGAAACGCCCCACCCATCAGGATCGGTCATAGATCCTGACACCACGGCAACATTCGATCTCTTTTTAACGCCCAGCGTCAATGTGTATACCCAGTCATGATGGGTAGTTGCTATGAAGACCCCTAAAAGAATCCCTCTCCGCTCGTAAGTAATCGAAGTGATTGCAGTCAATAATTACTTTGAGAGGAGAGGGATATGGGAACACGCAGTTACGAAGGTAAACAGGTGTATATGGGGTTGGATGTTCATCGTGAGTTTTTCGTTGCAAGTTGCATCTGTGACGGGGTTGTCGTCAAGCGGTGTCGGATGCCTGGGACGGCTGAGGCGGTTATATCGCTGGTGTCCAAGGAGTTTAATGGCGCAGATGTTCGCGCGGCGTATGAGGCTGGATACAGCGGTTTTTGGCTGTACCGAAAGCTCGTAGCGGCAGGGATTGACTGCATAGTGGTTCACGCTGCCTCGATAGAGGTGTCAGCACGTGACACGGTTAAGACGGATAAGCGGGATTCGTTGAAGATAGCGCAGCA
>JBIKWE010000001.1:0-52256 GCA_044356445.1 Limisphaerales bacterium
GCCTTATTAAATTTCCATTTAATGAGATTTCTAATTTGGACTTAAAACATAATCTAAAAGCTAACAAACATCTTTTGGGTATAGGAGGCGGAAAAGACTCCATAGTTTCTGCTGAGAGACTTATTGAGAAAAACATTGATTTTGAGAGTTTTGTTGTTGAAACCGGACGAGAATATGAAATAGCAAATAATGTCGTTAAATTAATTGGAAAGCCTGTTTTTAAGGTTTCAAGAGAAGTTGATACAATTTCTTTGGCTAAATTAAAAAATCCCTATAATGGCCACATCCCAATTTCTTTAATTTATGCAGTTCTTGGTGTTGCTGCTTCACTTTTATATGGTTACTCTGGTTTTTTGACCAGCAATGAAGCAAGTGCCAATGAGGGAAATTTAGAGTATTTAGGTTATAGTATCAACCATCAATGGAGTAAATCTAATGAGTTTGAGACATTATTTAAGCGGTATATACATAAATATATTTCACCTGATATTGATTATTACTCCTTGTTAAGAAGCTTAACTGAGTTTGAGATTAGTAAAGAGTTTTCCAACTTAAATAAATATTTTTCTGTTTTTTCCAGTTGCAATAGAAATTTCTCGATAACAAAGGGGCTTAAAAAAGGCAATTCAAGATGGTGTGGTTCTTGCCCTAAGTGCGTATTTGTGTTTATAATGTTGGCAGCTTTCTTAACTCCTGAAGAGTTAAGCAAGATTTTTGATAAAAATATTTTTGATGATTTAGCTTTATTACCGACAGTTAAAGAGCTAATAGGAGAATCTGGCCACAAGCCTTTTGAATGCGTTGGCACAAGCGACGAGGTTTTGAAGGCTTTAAAACAAATCAAACAAAAAGGATTATACGATAGTTCGGCAATTATAAAAATGCTATAAAAATGGAGATTTCTGAATTAAATAATAAAAAAATTCTTATTGCTGGTTATGGAGTTGAAGGTCGAGTGACAGAAAAATTTTTGAAGAAGTTTTTACCAAGAGTGAAATATGATATAACTGACATCAAAAACGGCAACAATTATCTTGATAAGCAAGATACCTATGATTTGGTTATTAAATCTCCGGGAATTCCTTCTAATAAAATAAACGTTCCATACACAACAGCTTCGAATCTTTTTTTTGCCAATATTAACCCTCTACATCATATAATTGGTGTCACAGGAACAAAAGGTAAAAGCACTACATCATCTTTAATTCACCATATTTTAAAAAATAATGGATTTCATACAGAGCTAATTGGCAATATCGGAAAGCCTATGTTAAGCGTTCTTTTAAAAAAAGAGATACGATACACTGTATACATTGTTGAATTATCGAGTTATCAACTTGAGGATATAAATTATTCACCGAATATATCAGTTTACGTCTCGTTATTTCGAGAGCATTTGAATTATCATGGAAGTGAAGAAAATTATTTTATGGCCAAAAATCGTATGATAAAGTTTTCCAACCCATCTAATTACATGGTTTATAATCCTCAATTTAAACAGTTTATTAATTGGGCAAAAAAAACTCAAGCAAGAACAATTCCATTTGATCTAAAAATTAAAGTTCCGTCATCTCCTCTAATTGGAGAGCACAATAAAACGAATATTCAGGGCGCTATAACAACTTGTCGAATATTGGGCATAAATAGCACAGATGCCCTTCGCGCTATTAAAACTTTTAAACCTTTGCCCCACAGATTGGAAAAAGTTGGTGTTTTCAACAACATTACATTTTATGATGATGCCATCTCAACAACACCAGAGTCAACAATTCAAGCCTTAAAAGCATTAAGCTCAGTCGATACAATTCTTCTGGGAGGTGAAGACAGGGGATATGACTTTAAAAAGCTTGCGGAGCAAATTGTTAAAGACAATATTCAAAATGTTGTTTTATTTCCAAAGACTGGATTAAGAATCAAGGAGGAGCTCATTAAAAAAGGTTATGCAAATGAGATTTTGGAAACAGACTCCATGAATGAGGCGGTTAAATTTTCATACCAAAAAACTAAAGCTGGCAAGATATGCTTGTTGTCAACTGCCTCGCCCAGTTATTCATTGTGGCGTAATTTTGAACATAAGGGTGAAGAGTTCAGAAAGTTTATTATAAAGTATGCGTCCGTTAAGAAGAAGTAAAGAAAAAAATTCTCAAGCTACTTCAAAAAAACAAAGTTCAAATGTAGTTTTATTCATAATTACACTTGTTTTAATGAGTCTTGGACTAATATTTGTTTTTGAGGCATCGTCAATCAGGGCATTAAATGAATCAGGAGATTCTTTTTTCTATCTTAAGCTGCAGTTTCGCTGGATTATGATAGGGCTTTTTACGATGTTTATTTTATCAAAATTACCATACAAAGTTTTTTTAAATTTAAGTACTTTTATAATCGGTTTTATATTTGTAAGTTTAATAATTGTCTTAATTCCCAGCCTTGGGAAAACAGCTGGCGGCGCCAGAAGCTGGATAGATCTTGGTTTTTTTAATTTTCAGCCTGCTGAATTTGCCAAAAGCGCTGTCATAATTTATCTTGCAACTTGGTTTTTTAAAAGAAAAAAAGTCAGTTTTTTATCTTTTATATTATTTCTTGGAGCATTAATTGCTCTTGTTTTACTCCAACCTGATATGGGAACGGCAATAATGTTATTCACATTAGGCATTGGGATGTATTTTGTATCTGGACAAGCTTTAAAGCCGTTATTATTGTTAATTCCGATAATTATTTCCGGTTTTTTGTTTTTAATTGTTTCTGCGCCTTACAGGTTAAAAAGATTGACTGCCTTTTTGAGACCAAATGAGGATCCATTGGGAGTTGGTTTTCATATTAATCAGATTCTCATATCTATAACTGAAGGTGGGGTGTTTGGTCGCGGTTTTGGAGCCTCAAGGCAGAAATTTTTATATCTTCCTGAAGCACACACTGACTCCATTTTTGCAATAATAAGCGAAGAGTTGGGTTTTATTGGCAGCATATTGGTTTTATTTTTATTTTTTATCATGCTTTATAAGATTTATAAACTATATACAGTCTCAATAGATCCATATGCAAAAATGATTTTGAGCGGCATATTTATATATTTTTCATTACAAATCATAATTAATCTTGGAGGCATGGTTAATATAATGCCGTTAACCGGCGTTACTCTGCCATTTATTTCTTATGGTGGATCATCTATGATTACATCATGCTTACTTATGGGAATTGTATTTAATATATCAGCACAACAAAAAAATGTTTAAAGACAAATCAAAAAAAATTCTCATCACTGGCGGACATCCAGCTCCTGCTATTGCAGTTATTGATTATATTTTGAAAAGTGAGTCAAATATTGAGATTATTTTTGTTGGCAAAAAGTTTAATAACTCATTTGAAAAGTCATTAAGTTTTGAGTTTCAGGAAATTAGTAATAGGAATATATTATTTGAAAAAATTGAAACTGGACGGTCAGGGCATTTCATGAGCTTAAATGGTCTTTTACAATTTTATCTATTTATAATTGCAATTTATCAAGCTTACAAAATTTTAAAAAATCATAAACCAAACGCAATTTTAACATTCGGAGGCTATATCGGATTACCAGTTATTTTTTTAGCAAAATTATTTAATATACCGATTGTTATTCACGAGCAGACAGCAATTGCCGGTACTGCCAACAGATTAATGGCGTTTTTTGCCAAAAAAGTATGTATTTCGTTTCCAGAATCAAGGAAGTACTTTGTGAATAAAAATATTGTCATCACAGGAAACCCCATAAGAGATAACATATTTGACACGAATGATTGTAGGATCGACTTGCCATCTGACAATTCATTTCCTGTGATTTATGTGACTGGTGGTTCTCTTGGGTCACACGCTATAAACAACCTGATAGAGCCCATCCTGCCTGAGGTTTTAGAGTTTGCAAATGTTATTCATCAAACAGGTAATGTTTTAGAATTTGCTGATTTTGATAGATTGCAAACTTTAAAGAACAGTCTTCCTGATGAGTTAAAAAAGAGATATTATCTGTTTAAGCATATTGCGACAGAAAATATTGGTTGCGTATATGACAAATCAGACCTAATTATTTCCAGATCAGGCGCAAACACCTTCTTTGAGATTTTGGCTTTAAAAAAACCCTCAATTTTTATACCGTTACCATATTCTGCCCATGGGGAACAATTAAAACATGCCAAAATAATGGCGGATGCCGGGACAGCTCATATTTGTCTTCAATCTGATTCGCCAAAAACCTTGTTAAAATTAATACATGATTCTCTTAAAACGCTTAAATTCCAACAAGAGGCGTTTAAAAATCTCAGAGTCGAGTACATCAAAAACGCTTCAGAAAAAATCATTAATGAGTTTTTTTCCGTTCTTAATTAAATCTTTGATTTTTGCAATATTAACAGGGGTATTATTTTTTTCATTTTTACAGCTTGACAAACTCTTTAAAGTAAATGAGGTTTTATCAATTAGTGACGATGGCTCACTAATAGATTTAAACGGTAAAGATGTTTATCTTGGTAAAAGAATATATACACTCTCAAAAAATGATATATTTAAGCATTTAGCTTCATCTAACCCCAAGATTAAATTATTAAGTGTAGAGCTAAATTATCCGTCAAAAATACATATTTATTATGAGGACATAGCGCCAGTGGCGGTTTTTGAGACGGATAACGGATTTTTTTTATTATCAAGTGAAGGAAAAATAATAGCAAAAGTAAGGGATTTAAAAGAATATAATTTGCCTTTAATCAAATATTATAGACCTATCACTTATTTTATAGCTCAGGTCGGAGAGAGCATGCCATTAGCCGATGTTGTATCTGCAACAACCCTAATTTCATTTTTAACTGATGTGGAGAGCACAAATTTTGTATTAAGCATTAATACAAACGGTGATTTAATCATCAAAGATGATAAATTTGAGCTTATTTTTACAATAAACAAAGATTTAAAATTACAAGCTTATCAATATAAAGAATCTATAAAGTACTTGACACTCGAAGGGAAAAATTTTGCTATACTTGATTTTAGGTTTGAAAAAACCGTTGTAAGATATTGATGTAATAATTTTGTTGATATGGTATAAATTTATATGGCTGATACTTTAATTTGTGGAATTGATATTGGTAGTTCCAAGGTGGCAACAATTCTTGCTATTAAGTCAAAAGATTCTGACGATTTAAGAATAATTGGTTTTAATGCCACACAGTCAAAAGGTGTTAAAAAGGGAATTATAGTTGATATAGATCAAGCAACTCTTTCAATAGAATCAAGTGTTGAGAAAGCGGAGCGTATGGCAGGCCATCAGATTAAGGAAGCATATGTCACAGTAGGTGGTCCCCATATCTCATCTCTAAATTCAAGTGGAGTTGTGGCGGTTTCCAATCCACAACTAGAGGTTGTGTCTGAGGATGTGCAAAGAGTTATAGAGGCAGCAAAAGCAATCTCTCTTGCTAATACAAGAAAAGTTATCGATGTCTCACCTCGAGAGTATTCCGTTGATGGTCAAAGTGGCATAAGTAATCCAATAGGAATGAGTGGCGTCAGGCTTGAGGTTAATACGCATATTATAACTGCATCAACTCCCAACTTGAAAAATACAGATAAGGTGCTTGCTGACCTTGGTATTAAAAATAAGGGATATGTATTTGCTGGAGTTGCCTCTTCAGAGGCCGTACTTACTGATACTGAAAAGGATTTAGGAGTTGCGGTTATTGATATTGGGGGAGGCAAAATGGATATCTGCATATATATAGAAGGCGCATTATCATATTCTGCTTCAATTCCCGTTGGCGCAAGACATATTAGTAATGATATTGCTGTTGGTTTAAGAGTTTCCCTTGACACCGCTGAGAAAGTTAAGGTTTATTTGTCAAATAAATATCAAATCGAAGTTTTGAAAAAAAAAGAAAAAATTATGCTTTCAAGTGCAAAAATTGGAGTAACAGAGCAGTTGCCTGAAGTTCCAGAACGAGAGATTATTGACGGTATTATATTGCCGAGGTTAGATGAGATGTTTTCTCTAATTTCAGAGGAAATTCAAAAGAGTGGTTTTGCCAAAAGTATCCCTTCGGGAATTGTTCTTACAGGAGGTGGCGCACTAACTGTTGGTATGGTTGAGGTTGGTAAAAAAATAACCAGACTTCCAATAAGAATTGGAGTGCCAGAAAAAGGAACTGGTTTAGTTGATGAAGTCATGTCTCCTTTATATTCGGCAACTTTAGGTTTAATATATCATGACAGTTCATTATATGAAAAAGAAGATATTGGTTTAAAAGATTTTAATGCAATTCTGAAAAACTTTTCCATAAATGATATAATTAGCAATGTTCGTAAACTGGTAAAACAATTTATTCCATAATAAATATTGTAATTAACTGTGTGGTTTCGTAATTTACGA
Organism: Limisphaerales bacterium; assembly: GCA_044356445.1. GTDB lineage: Bacteria > Patescibacteriota > Microgenomatia > UBA1406 > GWC2-37-13 > UBA1450. The sequence continues at coordinate 6,386 of JBIKWE010000001.1, forward strand.
GCATTTTAAAAACTAATATGTTGATTAAACCTAAAGCAGGCTCAGCTGCAAAAATAAAAGTCGTGGGTGTTGGTGGCGGCGGTGGTAATGCAATTACATCCATGATAAATGAAGGAGGAATTGAGGGGGTAGAGTTTGTAGCTATAAATACAGATTCTCAGGCATTACTACATAACAAAGCAGAGATTAAAATACAGATAGGAGATCAGGCAACCAAGGGACTTGGATCTGGTGGAAATCCTGAAGTAGGCAGAAAAGCTGCAGAGGAATCACGTGAAAAACTTAAAGATGAATTGGGGACTGCCGATATGATTTTTATTACCTGTGGTGAAGGAGGAGGAACTGGGACAGGTGCTTCTCCGATTGTTGCGGAAGTGGCAAAAGAATCAGGTGCATTGACTGTTGCTGTTGTTACAAGGCCATTTGATTTTGAAGGGGCACCAAGAAAACATCAGGCAAGAGAGGGTATTGATGCGTTGAAAGAAAATGTAGATACGCTTATTGTTATTCCCAACCAAAGAGTACTTGAAGTTATTGATAAAAAAACCTCGATTGTTGATGCATTTAGACGAATAGACTCTGTTTTGCATCAAGGTGTAAAAGGTATAGCTGAGCTCATAACCCTTCCCGGGCTTATAAATGTGGACTTTGCAGACGTAAGGTCAATTATGAGTAATGCTGGAAATGCACTTATGGGAATGGGTATTGGCACAGGAGATAAGCGAGCAATTACGGCAATAAGGCAAGCCATTTCATCTCCTTTGCTTGATGCTTCAATAGATGGGGCAAAAGGTATCTTGCTAAATGTAGTTGGAGGCACAGATTTATCAATGAGTGAAATAGATGAAGCAGCCAGTATGATTCAAAAGTCAGTTGACCCTGAGGCAAATATAATATTTGGTGCAGCAATTGACGAATCACTTCATGATCAGATAAAAATTACCGTAATAGCCACCAGATTCGATGACTCAAAGCTTCAAGCATATAATTTCAATAAACCAGCGACATTTAGTTCAAGCACAGAAACCAAAACTATTGAGGAAGCTGAAAATGAAGAGTTTGAAAGCTCTGATCTTGATAAAGAAAACTTATCCGAATCCTTCAATGTAAAGGATATAAACCCATCAATTGATAAATCAAATTTTTTTAGTAAGAATTCAGATAAAGATGAGGATGAGTTTGACATCCCCGCATTTCTAAGGAAAAGGTGAGAGAGACTACTCTTAATTTAAATAGAAAACACACTCTATATATTTTTTGTTCCCATTGAGCATTTTTTATTATCTCAATTAGTTGGGAATAAACTATTAATCTTCAACAATCTTTACCCCTTTTTATTCCTCAAGTATCTGATAAAATTTCTCATATGCAAACAAACAAAAACCCCTTAAGTGCATTTTTTATAGACATGGAGCATAAATGGCTCGCCTCATGGGGAGATAATAATATTTATAGACAATATTTAGACAAGAATAAAAAGTCAGATAAATATTTTTCTTTTCAAGACGGTCCAATAACTGCTAATAATCCAATGGGAGTTCATCATGCATGGGGTCGTACTTATAAAGATTTATGGCAAAGGTTTCATAATCTTTTAGGTTTTAGACAGCGTTTCCAAAATGGTTTTGATTGTCAAGGTTTATGGGTTGAAGTGGAGGTTGAAAAAGAGTTGGGATTAAGATCCAAAAAAGATATAGAAAATCTGGTGCCCGGTGACAAGGTGGCATCTATTGCTAAATTTGTTGAGCTATGCCGAGAGCGTGTTTTCAAATATGCCAATATTCAAACAGAACAGTCAAAAAGACTAGCTTATTTTATGGATTGGGAAAATTCTTATTTCACAATGGATGAAGAAAACAATTATATGATTTGGCACTTCTTAAAAACATGTCACAAAAACGGTTGGATTTATAAAGGCAAAGACAGTGTGCCATGGTGTCCAAGGTGCGAAACTGCGATTTCCCAACATGAAATGTTAACTGAGGATTATAAAGAGATTGTTCACGAAACTGTTTTCTTTAAATTAAAGATTCAAAAAAGCTCAGTTAGCCAAAAATTACAAAAAGTTGTTGCTGATATGAGTGTATATTTTGTTGCATGGACTACAACGCCGTGGACCATTCCTGGTAATGTGGCTCTTGGAATAAACAAGGATTTGGAATATGTTTTTGTAAGGCATAATGAACAAGTATATATTCTTGCCGAGGATAGATTAGAAAATGTACTCACTACAAACTTTAAACTGTTGTTAAAGGTAAAAGGATCAGAGCTTATTGGAATTAAATATGACGCCCCATTTGATTTTACTGAAAGATCATTGACAGCAAGAAATGAAAATTCAGAGACTTTTCATACAGTGGTTGATGCCACAGATATTGTGACTGCCACAGAGGGAACAGGCATTCTTCATATCGCACCCGGACAAGGTAAGGAGGATTTCGAGCTTGGAAAAAAATATAAATTACCAATCATTGAGCTAATAGCAGATGACGCTTCTTATTTTGAAGGATTAGCACAGTTTTCCGGCAAAAATGCTAAAAAACATCCTGAGTTAATAATTGATTTCTTAAATAAGGAAGCTTCGGATTTTTTATTAAAGACAGAAAAGTATAAGCATCGATATCCCGCTTGTTGGCGATGTAAGGCTGAGCTTGTTTGGAAGATTGCTGATGAGTGGTATATTGCCATGGATAAGCCATCCAAAACTGGTGATCAACGTACTTTGCGTGCCAGAATGATCGAAGTTGCCAAGAAAATAACTTGGATGCCGTCTTTTGGTTTAGATCGTGAACTTGACTGGTTAAATAATATGCATGACTGGCTTATATCAAAGAAAAATAGATACTGGGGATTAGCTCTTCCTATTTATGAATGTGATACTTGTGAAAATTTTGATGTTATAGGGTCAAAAGATGAGTTGAAAGAGAGGTCGATAAGTGGATTTGATACATTTGAAGGTCTTACACCTCATAAACCATTTATTGACGAAGTTATTATATCTTGTTCAAAATGTGGTCAAAAAATGAGCCGAATAGGAGATGTTGGTAATCCTTGGCTTGATGCTGGAATTGTGCCTTATTCAACCATAAAAAGAGATAATAAAGGGAAACCACTATATTTAATTGATAAAAAAGAATGGAAAAAGTGGTTTCCCGCTAATTTTATAACAGAATCCTTTCCCGGACAGTTTAAAAACTGGTTTTATGCCATGATTGCTATGTCAACTGTTCTTGAGGATGTGCCTCCTTATGAAAGAGTTTTGGGATTTGCCACCTTAACTGGTGAGGATGGTCGCCCCATGCATAAGAGTTGGGGAAACTCAATTGCTTTTGAAGAGGGGGCTGATATTATAGGGGTTGATGTAATGAGGTGGATGTATGCAAGGCAAAATCCGGGAGAAAATCTTTTATTTGGTTATCATAAAGCCGATGAAGTAAGACGCAGTTTTTATTTAATTCTGTGGAATAGTTTTAAGTTTTACCTGCAAAACAGAGAGGTGGACAATATAAAATATGTAAATATTGAGCTTGATATTGATAAGTTGCAGTCTGTACTTGACAGGTATATTTTGTATAGGTTAGAGGAAACAATTAACTCAGTTTATGAAAGTCTCAAGAAATTTGATGCCAAAAATTCAGCTTGGCTAATTGAGGAATTTGTCCAAGATTTATCAACATGGTATATAAGAAGATCAAGGGATAGAGTAGGGCCTGCCGCTGAAATCTTAGAAAAAGAAAGCTTTTATAAAGTTATGCAACAAGTTTTTTATAAACTTTCCATTATTTTATCCCCTTTTATGCCGTTTATTTCTGAAGAAATTTATACAATATTAACAGGTAATAAATCAGTTCACCTTGAAAGCTGGCCTCAAAGACTGACATTAAAATCAAATGAGGTCATAACAGATATGAATTTAATAAGACGAATATCTGAATGTGGACACCGTGTAAGAAAAGATTTAAAGCTGAAAGTGCGCCAGCCTTTAAGCAAAGTTGAAGTAAGCTTACCATCTCAATTAGTATTTGTTGAAAAGGAGCTTGAAACACAATATATTGATATTTTATGTCAGGAATTAAATGTAAAATCGGTTATATTTTTAAATAAAAGTGATATTTCCGACATTTCAATTTCTTACGACACGACATTAACCAATGAATTAATTATTGAAGGTGAGTTAAGGGACTTATTAAGAGAAATTCAACAAAAGCGTAAAGAACTTCATCTTGGCATAAAAGATAGTATAAAATTAACAATCCCAAAAAAATTTGCTCCATTTAAAGATAAAATTTCACTTGCTGTATCAAGTAATATGACATTAATTGGGGAAGCACTTGCTGTTGAAAAATCAATATAAGGATTTATGCCTCTTGTATTTTTTTTGCCAATATTATTTATATACTTTTTAGGCCTGTTAAATCTAATTGGAATTAGGCAAGATTTAATAATTAATTCCGTAATTCATTTTGGAATAGGACTTTTTTTATTCTTTATATTAAGAAACTTTCAAAAAGTTAGACATCATAATTTTTTTAGGGATCATAGTTTTTATTTTTATATTTTTTCCCTTTTCTTATTAATCTTAACTTTAATACTTGGTGAACAAATTAAAGGTTCCAAAAGATGGTTAGATTTATACCTATTTCCTTTACAAACTTCAGAATTATTTAAAATATTTTTCATTTCGTTCATGAGTTATATTTTTTCAAGAAAGATTATGATTTCTGATAGAAAAAGCATATTTTTAAAAGCACTGCTTTTCACAGTAATTCCGGTTGCAATCATTATGTTGCAACCTGATTTGGAAACATCTGTTATAGTTTTTGGAATTTTTTTATTTATAGCTATTAATTCTGAGATACCAAAAAAATATTTTTTTTATATATTTCTAATATTCCTTTTGAGTTTGCCAGTTGCTTGGGAGTTAATGCACGATTATCAAAGGAATAGAATTTTAAGTTTTATAGCCCCTCATGAAGATTATTCTGGAACATCATATAATATGACTCAAGCAAAAATAACCGTTGGCTCAGGCGGGATATTTGGTGAGGGTTTAAGTATGGGAAAGCAAACACAACTATCATTTTTACCAGAACATCATACAGATTTTGCCTTCTCTTCTTTAATTGAACAGTTTGGGTTTTTTGGAGGCGCTATTTTAATTATTTTATATCTGGCTTTTTTTGCTGTACTGTTTATTAAATTATTAAAATTATCAGATAAAACTGATTATGATAGTAGATATGAATTTTTTTATTTACTTGGATTTTCCTTTATTTTAATTTCTCAAGCTGCAATAAATATTGGGATGAACTTGGGAATTGTGCCAATTGCCGGGGTCACTTTACCTTTTGTGTCATATGGAGGCTCATCTTTGATTACGTTTATGATAGGTCTTGCATTATTGCCTTAGATAAAGTTTTAATTACTCTTGATATTTACACATTCTTAAGTATAATTATAATATGAGTACACATGCGGTTATCCTTGTAAAAGGAAAGCAATATTTAGTTCAAAAAGGTGATGTTTTCTATGTTGAACGTCTTGGAGAGGATAAAGACAAAACTATTTCCGTACCTTCTTTAATGTCTTTTGATAAGGATTCAAGCAGCGTTGAAATCGGTACGCCTGAACTTAAATCCGAAGTTTCTCTTAAGATTATCGAACACGAAAAAGGTGATAAATTAAGAGTCGCCAAATTCAAATCAAAAGTCAGATACAGAAAAGTTAGGGGTTTTAGACCAATGCTTACTAAGGTTGAGGTTTTATCAATATAAAATTATATGGCACATACAAAAGCTCAAAGAGCGGTTAAAGGAAATAGAGACTCAATTTCGAAAAGATTAGGCGTTAAGCTTTATGGTGGTCAAAAAGCTATTCCGGGAAATATAATTGTAAGACAAAGAGGGAGTAAATTTCATGCTGGAGACGGCGTTTTAACATCAAGAGATTTTACTTTAGTGTCACTTAAAGAAGGAATTGTGACTTTTTATAAGAGGCTGGGCAAGAATTTTGTCAGAATTGATTAAAACTGCATATTGTCTTCTTAAATTATGCACATAGATTTACAAAATCTAATAGAGAGTGCTAAGAAAGAAAAAGATCCCTTTACTTTAGCTGGTATTTTTTTAAAACTTAGAGATCAGTGGGAGTATCCCTTATCAAAGTTGGCAACTGAAATTGGTAAACATCCATCATATGTTTCATCTCTTATTAGAGTAAATTTATTGCCTGAAATTGTGAAAGATGGCTATTATGCAAAGCAGATATCAGAGTCACATCTTATTGTCTTGTCGAGGTTAAATCACCCACAGGATATGAGAGAGGCGTATGAGGAGGTTCTAAAGAATAATTTATCGCTTGCTAAAACTCAGATTTTAGTGCGCAAATACTTATATGGCATATATGATGATGGCACAGCCCCCGATCTTAACAAGTCATATAAATTTGCAAAAGACCTACAAAGGATTTATGAGGCTAAAGTAAACATTTTACAATCAAGAGCGACTGCAAAAATAGTATTGGAGAAAAAAGGAAATGTTGCTGAAACCTCTCAATTTATTGCTCTTATTTCTAAAAAATTACTTCAGGAAGATTAAATCAGATAATTATATCTTGTTCCTAAATGATTCATGAAAAGGATTTTTTATGACCCCCATCTTTGTTGTTGGAAAATATCTATAAAACACTTGTCCGACAACACTTACAAATTTAATTGGTCCAAATTCTCTTGAATCAGCCGATCTTGGTCTATTATCGCCCAAAACAAATATTTCACCGTCTGAAACAATCACGGGAACATTATTTTTAACAAAATTTTCAGGAGTCAATGTTGTCGGAGCTGAGATATAAGGTTCCGAAATCTCTTTACCATTGACAAATACTTTAGAGTCAGAAATTGTAACCGTATCCCCCGGCAAGCCTATAATTCTTTTAATGTATTCAACATCAGGATTTTGAGGGGAATGAAAGACAACAATGTCTCCTCGTTGAGGATCTCTAATCTTATAAGTGACTTTACTTGTAAAAATATATTGACCGTTATGAAATGTCGGCTCCATGGAGATGCCATTTATTTGGTTTGGTTGCAGGATAAATAAGTAAACTGTAATAAACATGGAGCCAATTATTGCAATGGTTTCTAATATCTCCATTACGAAGGATATGAAGATTTTTATCAATTTCATCATTCAATTTTAAATTAGTTTTAATACAAATACAACAATAAGATGTATAATGTGTTTTAGTAATTAGCGCGCATAGCTCAGTTGGTAGAGCATTCGATTCACATTCGAAAGGTCTCTGGTTCAAGTCCAGATGTGCGCACATGAAAACAATTATAGATTTTTTAAAGAGATTTTTCGTTGATTTGTTTTATGGTCTATATTTTTCAGCGATTGAGTATGATAATCGCTTAAAATTAACAAAAACTTTTACTCAAAGACTTATTATCTGGTCCATCATTACAGTTGTTTCAAGTATATTGATTTTTTTAGTTATTTTATCAATCTGGAGATTTATTGATTCAGTCAATGCTTCATCTCTTGAGTTTGGGAATTAGAAAATGAGTATTTCAGCTTGCATAATTTATCAAGACGATCTCAAAAAACTGGCAAAATTATTAGAGTCATTAAGATTTTGTCAAGAAGTTCTCATATTATCTTCAAAAAACGATAAGCAAAATTACTGTTTATATAACCCAAAAATAAAATTTATTTACTTAAATGAAGAAATTCAAGATTTTTCAAAAATCAGAAATGAGTTTCATAAATTTGCAACTTGTGATTGGTTATTGCATATTGATTCTGATGAAAGATTAACCAAACCTCTTATAAGCGAGATTGAGACTGTGGTTAAACAAAATAATTTTGAAGCTTTCTATATTAAACGTGAGGATGTTTTTTTAAATGCTAAGGTTAAATATGGCGAGTTATATAATGCAAGTCATAAAGGGTTTATTCGCCTGTATAGAAAAAATTCAGGCACTTGGAAAAATAATGTTCACGAAGTTTTCGAGCTAAATAAAGGACTAAAAGCTTCATACCTTAAAAATAATTTTACTCATCTGGCGCATGAAAGTGTGTCATCTTTTATACTTAAAGTTAACAACTACAGCACGTTAAGAAGTATAAGTATTAGCAATATTTATTTTTCATCCAATATTATTTCAATTATTTTTTTACCCCTTATTAAATTTATTTATACTTTTTTTTTCAAATTGGGCTTTATGGATCGTGAAGTTGGCTTTATTTATTCATTCTTAATGAGTTTTCATTCTTTTTTGGCACGTTCAAAAACATATGCATCATCTCAAAAATGAGTTTCTATTTAAATTACGCGAAATCGTATTGTCTGCAGCTATTATTCTTTTTGGTTTAGGTCAGCTTGGGAGACTGGAGTTTTTTAACATAGATGCACCGATATATCTTTATGAAATTTTTTTAGCACTCTTTCTATTTCTTTTCATCATAAAGAGATTTAAAGTTAAATTTAATAAACTAATAATTTCGGGTTTTATCTTTATAAATTTTTTAGGTATTTCTTTAATTTTTTCACTTCATAAATATCCTGCGACACATTCAATTGAAGCAATATTGTATTTTTTACGCCTAATAACTTATGTAATATTAATATGTTTAAGTTCTTCTTCATTTAAACAATTTAAAAATTCGCGCTCAATCAAGTTATCGTTTTTAATAAGCCTTGTTTTTATTATCACAACCTCTATTATTCAGTTTTTATTTTTTCCAAAAGTCGGTATATTATCGTATTTAGGTTGGGATCCTCATATGTATAGAGTTATTGGACTTTTTTTTGATCCACCAATAACAGTTTCCGTTTACGCGATTATTGCAATAATATTTTTAAGTTTAAAAAACATCTCAAATTATTTTAAGTATGGCGTCACATTTATATTATTGTTATTATCAATTCTCACTTATTCAAGAGGCGGATTTGTTGCCATTATACTGACATCCATTATATTTTTAATTCTTAAAAAGAGGTTTAAGTATATCATTTTAATCTTTATTACATGCTTAATAATATTTCCATTAATCTCCTCTAATCATCTTGAGAGTTTAAACTTATTAAGGACAATGTCAATTGAGTCAAGGATTAAAAACAATAAAGAGGGTCTGTCATTTTTTTACAAAAATCCAATTATCGGACTTGGTTATAACCAGATAAAAAGCGAGAAGATTAAATCAAGACCCGAACTTTATTTAAAAAATTTAAACTCAAATAGTATCGCCTCATTTCATTCAAGCTTCATAAATATATTGGTAACAGGAGGAGTTTTAGGCTTATTCTTTTTTATAATTTTTCTAATATCCTTAACAAAAATTTCTTTAATTCATTTTTATGCTGTGGTTTTTTCAAGTATTATCTCTTTATTTGATAATGTATTGCTGCATCCATTTGTTTTATTTCTATTTTTTTGCTTAGCCTATTTCAATAAAGAAAAAGCTAAAAATCAGTAGAAACATTTACCATCAATTCCTTAGAGGTTTGATTTCCAGCCCTATCCTCGGCTAAAAAGCTTAGCTTATTCTCGCCATTTTTCAATTTAAAAGGAGATGAAAAAGCTCCGTTTGAGCTTACAACAAAGGGTATATTATTAACCTTTAAAGTTGTTCCCGGGTCAACTGTCCCCGAGATATTTATGTCGACAGTAGTAAGTTTAGAGTTTTCAGAAGGTGTGTCAATTTTTAATTCGGGAGGTGAATTTTTATACTCCACTGACACTGTTTCTGTTTTTTCTTTGTTTTTAGAGGATAAATGCTCTGCCTCGGCATAAATTTCATTATTTCCGGGTTTTAAATTCTTTAATTCAAATTCGAATTCTTCCTCTATAACTTCTGCTTCTCCCACGGCATCGTTGTTCAGATACATGGTTACCTTGTCAAAACCTCGTACTTGACCTGAAATATATAAACTCGCGGAGTTTGTGGCGACAAACGGAGAGCTGATATCGATAATGCCGTATATATCGGGTTTTGTAATGGAAGATTCATCCGCGATGTTCTTTTTATCAGGACTAAAAAACATTGCTCCCGAAATAATCGCACGAAATCCGAAAATAGTAAATCCAACAAAAAATAAAATTAAAAAAAATCCCGCTAAAAGCGTTTGTTTAAAAATAATTTTGTTTCTTTGTTGATTTAATCTGGTTCCCATATGAGCCGCTTGGGAGAATTGAACTCCCATCACCGGTTTACGATACCGATGCTCTGCCGTTGAGCTAAAGCGGCATATTTAAGATTATAACATGAAGATAAATTAAGTATTTATTATCTTTCATACCAGTAATGGCGCTTGTAATGTTAGGGGTATTTATGAAGCATCTTGAAATGCTAATTTACTTTTAAATAGTCTTGCAATAATTTAATGTAAGTGACAAGAAATGTGGGATGAAAGACTAAAATCAGTATAAAAGTAAAATTTTTAGTTTAAAATATATGGAGCGGGATACGAGAATCGAACTCGCTTCTCATCCTTGGGAAGGATGCATACTACCGGTGTACTAATCCCGCATGTTTTTTATCTTGGAATTTTAAGTGTTTGACCAACTTCGATTAAATCAGGATTTTTTATGTTATTCTGAGTTGCAATTTTCATCCACGCTTCCTTGTCGCCGTATGCTTTTTGCGCAATTATAAAAAGAGTATCACCTTTTTGCACAATATATGAGTCTTTAGTATGCGAGACCTTGTCCGAAGCCACAGAGCTTATCTGTCCTGACTCAATTGTTAAAACTTCAGGCTGAGCACTATTTGTGGCAACTTTATCGTCTGCATTAAGAATTGAGGTTAAGCCATTATCTTTTTGACCTGTTGATATTAAATTCATATATTCCTTTGTTTTCTGGTTAAATGAGCTTAGAGAGGAAATAATTTCTGAAGAAAACTCATTAACAAAAATTATAGAAAGGCTCAAAATAAGAAGAATTATTGTTGAAAAACCTATGCCAAATTTAAGAGGTTCTTGCTTGAGTAAATTTATGGAGGCAGTCTTTATAATTCTTAATGTTTTTAAATCTGATATTTCGCTTTTTGGCATAAGATATTATACCAGAACAGAGCAATCAAAGGGATATTTTTGAGATCTATAATGCGTAATATAAATTTATAATTTGTAGAAATTAAAACAGTGTATAATGAAAAGGTGAATAATTTTTAAAATCTATGAATGAGGTATATATATTAATTATCCTGTCGTTTCTTATAGTTTTGCCAATAATTATAACTTTTAATAGTCTTGTCACGCTTCGTGCAAGAATTCATGAGGCATTATCTGGAATTGACATTCAATTAAAGCGAAGGTTTGATCTCGTCCCTAATCTTGTCGAAACGGTTAAAGCTTATGCATCGCATGAAAAATCAGTTTTTCAAAATGTAACTGAAGCAAGAAGTGCTTTAATAAAGGCGGAAGGGGTTCATGATAAGGCGCAAGCAAATGATTTATTAACTGGAGCACTTAAGTCTCTATTTGCAGTTGCTGAAGCTTATCCTGAATTAAAGGCAAATGAGAACTTTAAAGAGCTGCAACGCCAACTTGAAGATACGGAAGATAAAGTCGCTTATTCAAGACAGTTTTACAATAGTCAAGTTCTTGATTTTAATACTAAGATTGCTATATTTCCGATAAATTTGGTTTCCGGACCTCTTGGTTTTAATAAATTTGATTTTTTTAAATCAGATGATCAGGATAAAGATTCGGTAAAAGTCGCTTTTTAATTCATGGCAAACACGTTATATGGTGAAATAGCGGGCAATAAATTTAAGACTTTTATAATTTTTATAATATTTTTACTTATTTTTACAGGTTTTTGGGGAGTTTTAGGAACTTATTATGATGATCCCTGGCAATTTGCCCTTTACGGTCTTATTTTTTCATTTTTTTCAATTTTTATTTCTTATTTTTTTTCAGATAAATTAGTACTTTCCTCATTACAGGCTAAACCGGCAAGAAAAGAAGATTTTTTTGATTTTTATACTGTCACTGAAAATTTATGCTTAGCATCAGGGCTTCCAATGCCCAAAATTTACATTATTAATGATACATCACCCAATGCTTTTGCAACTGGTAGAAATCCAAAAAATGCAGTTATTTGCGCAACAACTGGTCTGCTCACATTGTTAAAAAGAGCAGAACTTGAGGGAGTTGTTGCGCATGAACTATCACACATTAGAAATTATGACACCCTCCTCATGTCTGTTGTTGCTATGTTGGTTGGAAGTGTAAATTTTATATCAACCGCACTTTTAAGAAGAAGGCTTACGATTGGTAGAAAAAACAGTTCAGGTCCCTCTCCTTTTACTTTTTTATTTCTTTTTATTTCAATATCAGCAGCTCCATTTATCTTATTTCTTATTCAGATGTCAATTTCAAGACAGCGAGAGTATCTGGCAGATGCCAGCGCAGCTCTTTTAACAAGATATCCTGAAGGATTAGCCGATGCTTTGGAAAAATTAAACTTAAATAACAAGGGATTAAGGGTGGCTTCAACTTCAACTTCTCATTTGTTTATTATTAATCCGTTTGCCGATTCTGGTTTTCAGGGTCATTTGTCCCACTTATTTAGTACTCATCCTTCTATTGAAAATAGAATACAAGTTTTAAGAAGTCTTTAATATGTTAAAACCAAATGAAGGAAAAAAGCTGGAAATTGATGTTTATGAGAAAAGTTATAACCGCTTTCCCATAAGAACCGAAGTTTTTAAAAATGGTGATCCATATGTTCAAAAGATCTGTGAGTATGTTTGCACATTTTTAAAAGATCCTAATCAGATTATTGCAAAAAAAAATACCAATTGGTTTATTATTATATCTGAAAAAATTATCGCCATCTCTCAAGGAAGATCATATTTATTAACAGACATTAAACCTCGAAAATTGGCTTATTTATTATCAAAATATGTTAAAAAGACGCCACATGGAATAGGGCTTGGTAGTGCGTATACCATGGAGCTTGCTTTAAGGGAAGTTGGGGAGTTAAGAATTATATTTGCCGCGATAATATCTGTGATATCTAAGTTTTTGGGATTTTCGGGCGTTTTTTATTTAATTGCTGGACGAGAAGTCGCTTGTATTGATGGTCCAACACATTATTCATTATACCCATCAAATGTCTCTGCCAAACTGGGTCCTAAAAACCCGAATAAAGTCTGTGAGGAAATATATGAAAATTTAAAAAAAGAATTGCATCCCGATTTGTTTATGAAACTAAAAGGGGTTGTAATAATTGATGCAAACGATCTTGGCCGTGTGGTTTTAGGCATTAAATCAGAGTATAAAACAAGATTTTTTGAACAGGTTATGAGGGATAATCCCATGGGGCAAGGAGTTGAGCAAACACCAATAGTCATTGCGGTTGAAAAATAGATAAAATATTGCTTTTAAATTTATAAACATTATAATGTTTCCATGATTAAAGGCTTAACGAATGATGAAGTTTTACACATTGCTGAATTGGTAAACATTACGCTCAACGATGAAGAGATAACGAGATTTAAAAATCAACTGGCAGAAACAGTATCTTACGTAAATAATTTAAAAGAACTCGACACATCAAACATAGAGCCAACTTCACACTCGACAAAATCAGAAAATGTTTTTTTTGAAGACGGATCACTTAATATGCGTCAGTTAAGTTCCACGTCTGCTGTCTCTCAAGCAAAAAAATCAAAAAATAATTTATTTGTTGTGGAAAGGATAATGGGTTAAAAGATATGCTGGGCACTTCATTATCAAAACTAATAGAAATGGTTAAGAATAAGGAAGTGTCCACTCAAGAAGTTTATGATTATTTTTTAAAGCGATCTAAAAAATATAATCCAACCTTAAACGTATATCTTTCTTTTATCAATAACAATGATAAGACCGCTATAGATGGGCAACTGTCAGGTTTGCCGATTGCCATAAAAGACAATTTTTGCACAAAAGGAAACGTAACCACTGCTTCTTCAAAAGTTCTTGAACATTATTCTTCTCACTATGAATCAACAGTTACGGATAAGTTGTTGAAAGCGGGTGCCAAAATTATTGGCAAAACAAATATGGATGCATGGGCACATGGCTCAAGTACTGAAACATCTGATTTTGGACCAACAAAGAACCCTTGGGATATTGAAAGAGCACCCGGTGGATCATCAGGTGGTTCCGCCGCTGCGGTTTCAGCCTATTTAGCACCTTGTGCCATCGGATCTGAAACGGCAGGTTCAATTAGACAGCCTGCAAGTTGGTGCGGTATTGTTGGCTTAAAACCAACATACGGCAGAGTATCAAGATATGGTGTTATTGCGATGGGATCTTCTTTTGATTGTCCGGGACCGATGACGCTCACTGTGGAGGATGCGGCTTTGCTCCTTGAAATTATAGCTGGCAAGGATCAATTTGATGCAACAACTTCAGATGAACCCGTTCCTAAGTACTCAAAAATGATAAACGAGTCGCGACCTTTAACTATTGGTATTCCAGAGGAATACATGAAGGATTTGAGTTTAGATGTAACAATGTCTTTGGAAAAATCATTTAAGATTCTTGAAAAAATGGGTCACAAGTTAAAGAAAGTATCACTGCTTGATCCAAAATACTCAATTTCAGTATACACAATTCTCCAAAGAGCTGAAGTTTCATCAAATCTTGCTCGTTTTGATGGTATAAGATATGGGAATGATAGATCCTTTTTTGCCAAAGAAGCAAAGCGTCGTATGATGCTTGGCGCTTACACTCTTTCTCATGGGTATTATGACGCATATTATAGGAAGGCACAAAAAGTAAAAACAATTATTATTAATGATTTAAAAAGAGTTTTTTCTGACGTGGATATTATTGCCGCTTCGCCAACCCCAATAACGGCAATAAAACTTGGAGAATTTGAAAAGTATCCTTTTTTTGGTGAAACAATGGATGTTTTGAATGAAGCAGCGGCCGTTGCCGGAACGCCGGCAATTAGTGTCCCATGTGGATTTGATAAGTTGGGTTTACCAATTGGTATTCAATTTATGGGAAATTATAATGATGAACAAACATTGCTTGCTCTTGCAAATCAATATGAAAAAGAAACAGATTTTTTTGGTGTTATTAAACAAGGAGTAAGCCTTTATAAAGATTGAGAATTATGAATAGCAGTAAATATTTTCCAGTAATAGGTCTTGAGATACATGTTGAGCTTAGCACAAAATCAAAGATGTTTTGTCAATGTGCTGGGGATTATTTCGGTATGAAGCCAAATGAAAATACTTGTCCAGTATGTCTTGGGTTGCCCGGCGCACTTCCTGTTCCAAATAAGCAAGCGGTGTTGTGGACAATGAAGATTGCACAGGCGCTCAACTGCCAAATTAATGAATATACACAATTTGACAGAAAACATTATTTTTATCCTGATTTACCAAAAGGTTATCAAATTAGTCAGTATGACAATCCGATTGGGAAAAAAGGAGCTTTATCTATAAGCATGAAGTCCGCGGATAATAAAATTATCAATCGTGAATTTGGAATAACAAGAGTGCATTTAGAGGAAGATACTGGCAAACTTTCTCATTCAGGCTCTGATACTTTGGTTGATTTTAATCGCTCTGGAGTTCCCTTGGTTGAAATTGTGACTGAACCATGTTTTGAAAATTCGGTGGATGTAAAGATATTTTTAGAGGAATTGCATGCGATTATAAAAACTCTTGATGTTTCAACATGTGATATGGAAAAAGGCAGTATGCGCCTTGAGCCAAATATATCTTTGTCTAATATATCTGATTTTGATAAGAGAATGAAGAATCTGCCGCAATATAAAGTAGAGGTAAAAAATATAAATTCATTTAATTACGCCAAAAAAGCCATAGATTTTGAGCTTGTAAGGCAAGCAAAAATACTTGACACTGGAAAGAATCCACAACAAGAAACGCGCGGATACAATGAAACAAAAGGCGAAACATATTCTCAAAGATCAAAAGAAAATGCTCAAGATTATCGTTATTTCCCAGAACCGGATATTCCACCAATAAGATTTAAAAAAGAGGATATAGATCGTTCATCCAGCTCATTACCCGAACTGCCAAATGCAAGATTGATGCGCTTTATAAATCAATACTCTTTAAAATTTGATGATGCTTTTATATTATCAAGAGGAGCTTTGATCAGTAAATTTTATGAAAATATTATAGATCTTTTGAAAAGGGTAGATTTATCAAAGCTTTCGGAAAATGTGTCCTCTAATATTCCACAAGCAGTCGCTAATGCAATTATTAATAAAAAAATTAAAGAAACTGAATCAGCTGATAATTTTATAAGTGAGTTTTTTATTATTAATGAAAAGCATGAAATTAACGATGCAGAACTCGAAGAAAATATACTTAATATACTTAACGAATTTAAACCTCAAGTTGCGCAATTTAAAGCCGGTAAACAGGGACTGTTGGGATTTTTTATTGGCAAAGTTATGACAAGTATGAAAGGTAAGGCTAATCCGTCATTAATAAGGAAAAAAGTTGAAGACGCCTTAACTCGTTCATAGAGTATAATTTTTGTATGTCTTTTGTTCATCTCCATGTCCATTCAGAATACTCACTTCTTGATGGCATGTGTCGAATCTCCAAATTAATTGAAAAGGCAAAAGAGCTTGATATGCCAGCTGTAGCTCTTACAGATCATGGTGCAATGTATGGAGCTTTTAAGTTTTTTATTCAAGCAAAAAATGCCGGGATTAAGCCAATTATCGGCTGTGAACTTTATAAAGCAAATGGTGAACGAGGGGAAAAGACTGACAAGGGTGAGCGAAACCATTATCATTTATTAACTTTTGCTAAAAATTTAACTGGTTACCTAAATTTGCTAAAACTGGTTACCAAGGCAAATCTTGAAGGTTTTTATTACAAGCCGCGAGTCGATTGGGAGCTTCTTGAGGAGCTACACGATGGGCTTATCGCCACAACTGGCTGTTTGGCATCTGAAGTTCCGCAATTAATCTTACAGGATCAAATAATCAAAGCGGAAGAAGTCCTTCTTAGATATCATAGTTTATTTAAAGACGATTATTATATAGAGCTTCAGAGACACCCGGGTATTCCTGAGCTTGATAAAGTTAACGAAGTTCTTGTTTCCTTCTCAAGAAAACACAGTATTCCATTAATTGCCACTAATGACGTTCATTATTTAAATAAAGATGATGCTTATGCTCAAGAAATTTTGCTTTGTATCCAAACTCAACGAACAATTATTGAAAAAAATAGACCATTAAGCATGATTAATGTTCCAGACTATTACTTCAAAACTGAAGAGGAGATGCGTTCAATTTATTACGATTTTCCTGAAGCTATCGACAATACCGTTAAGTTAGCTGAAAAATGCAACTTGGAAATTCCATATGGAAAGCTTATTTTGCCAAATATTGACTTACCTAAAGGTCATACTAACGAATCTTACCTTGAGGAGATGGTATATCAAAAAGTTGATCGTGTTAAGGGATTTAGCAGTGAACTAATTAAAAAAAGATTAGATTATGAATTGAAAATTATAAATAATAAAGGTTATGCGCCATATTTTTTATTTGTTCAAGACATTGTTAATTGGGCAAAAAACTCCGGTATTGCAGTTGGTCCGGGCAGAGGATCGGCTGCTGGATCATTAGTTTCATATGTATTGAGGATTACAGATATTAACCCATTAGAATACAATCTGCCTTTTGAACGTTTCTTAAATCCCGATAGACCAACGCCACCTGATATAGATATTGATTTCTCAGATAAAAGAAGAGATGAAGTTATAAGATATATTGCTCATAAATATGGAGAAGAAAATGTTGCGCAGGTTATAACTTTTGGAACGATGGAGTCAAAGATGGCTATACGTGATGTTGCAAGAGCACTTGGTTATTCATACTCTCAAGGTGATAGAATTTCAAAAATGGTTCCTGCTGGCAAGCAAGGTAAAAAAGTTTCAATTGATCAAGCATTAGAAGAGTCTCCTCCTTTAAAACAGGCATATACCACAGAAGAAGATGTAAAGAAAGTTATTGATATTGCCAAAAAGGTTGAGAGCTTGCCGAGGCATTATTCTGTTCACGCCTCAGCTGTTATTATCGGCGACAAAGCATTAACCAACTATGTACCATTGCAAAAAGATAATAAGGATAACGGCATCATAACCCAGTACGATATGTACAGTCTTGATCTAAATGCTGTTCAAGATGATCAAGCGGTGGGCCTAATCAAAGCCGATATTCTGGGCTTAAGAAATTTATCTATTTTAGAGGAAGCCCTAGGCTATGTCAGAGATTTTACAGGCAAAACTATCGACATACATGAAGTACCTCTTAATGATAATTTGACATATGAACTGATGGGTCGAGGAGAAACAATTGGCGTATTTCAATTGGAGTCAGGCGGCATGAGGAGGCTTGCCAAAGAGATAAAACCATCAAAACTTTCAGATATAACAGCCATGGTAGCTCTTTATAGGCCCGGACCCATGGATCTTATACCAACATTTATCAAGGGAAAAAAAGATCCAAAAACAGTTCGATATCTTCATAAAGACTTAAAACCAATACTTGAGGAGACCTATGGTATATTGGTTTATCAAGAGCAAGTTATGGATATAGCTGTTGCGCTTGCCAATTTTTCAATGAGTGAAGCTGATCTTTTAAGAATGGCTGTCGGAAAAAAGAAGATAAAGCTAATGGAGAAAGGTAAGAAAAACTTTGTTTCTGGAATGACTAAAAAAGGATACGCGGCAAAGTTGGCAGAACAAATTTTTGGATTTATTGAAAAATTTGCTTCATATGGATTTAATAAATCACATGCCGCATCTTATGCACTTATTGCATACTGGACAGCATATATGAAGGCAAATTATCCGGTTGAGTTCATGACAGCATTGATGACAGCTGAACTTCAGGGAGTAGCTGGACCAATGAGAGAGATTAAAATGACTCAAGCCCTTGAGGAAGCAAAAAGAATGCATCTTGAGGTATTGCCACCGGATATTAACAAATCGTTACTTAAATTTTCAATTGAGGACAGAAGAATTAGATTTGGTTTATCGGCAATTAAAAATGTTGGATCAGCTGCAATTGAATCTATAATAACTTCAAGAGATTCTTCTGGCGCTTTTAGGTGCTTTAAAGATTTTTTATATAGAGTTGACTTAAGAAAAGTTAATAAAAAAACTATTGAAAGCTTAATAAAGTCAGGCGCTTTCGATCAATTTGCAAATAAGAAAACATTAATGGTAAATTACCCAGTTATTGTTGCTGAGATTTCAAAAGCAAAGGAACAAACTGATAATGGACAATTTGATTTATTTGGTGTTGAAAAAGTAACTTACGAAAATGATAATTTTGAAAAATTAAATGAATTTACGGAGGATGAATTAGTTGCTTTTGAAAAAGAGATTATAGGTTTTCTTATAAATAAAAATCCTTTAAGCAAACATATGGCAATAATAAATAAAAAAGTTACCAAAAAAATATCAGACCTCGCTCATGATGATATTGATAAAATTCATATTTTTGCAGGAAGCATATCTTCAGTAAAAATTGTCAAAACCAAAAAAAACAACGAAGATATGGCTTTTATTCAGATTGGTGACAATACGGGCACCGTTGAAGCTATTGCCTTCCCTAAAACTTTTGCCAAAATAAAAAATGCTTGTATACCAAATTCAGTTTTATTATTTAAAGGTAAGGTAAGTGAGCGTGAAAATGAGTATTCGATTATCATTGAAAAAGCCGTTAACTTAGATCAAAATATGCAATGAAAAAGTATAGTAACGTTATTACATCTAATAATGATAATAATGACAAGGTTACATATTTTGAAATAGGTCCAGAAGGGGAGCCGTTAAAAAAAATAAAATCAAGAAAAAAAAAGAGAAAATTTGAAATGGGGCCCGAATACTTCAGTTTGGGTTTTTATTTAATTATTCCTATTTTAATTTTCTTATTTCTTGGCTTGTATCTTGATGACAAGTTTTTTAAAAACGGTAAAATTATCCCCTTGTTTATTATGATTGGTGTGATATCATCTTTTTATAATTTATTTGCATTAACTAAACAAAAATGAGTCCTCATATAAGTATTAAAGGTGAAGCAATATTTGAGTTGTTTGGCATTACTATAACCAATACAATTATCACCACTGTATTGATTTTAATATTGTTTGCTCTTTTTGCAATCAATTTTTTTAAAGAAAGTAATAAAAAAAAGAAGTCTTTATTCTTTTATGCATGTGTTGCTGCAATAAAAGCGGTATATGATCTTATCTCTTCAGTCTTAACCAAAAATACTGACAAATTTTTTCCCTTATTAGGTGGATTCTTCTTTTTTATTCTGGTCATGAACTGGTCTGGTCTTGTGCCGGGCGTTGGATCTATAACTATACAACCATTAGTCCATCATGAAGAAAGTAAAGATCATGAAAATAAAGCTGTTGAAGAAGAGTCTTACGAAAAAGGAAATACAGCGAATAAAGAAACTTCGCATATTGCAACCACAGAATCACTGAAAGAAGACGTGCATGCTAAGGAAAAATCAGAATATAAAGAAGGTGCTCACGGTAAAATTCCGTTATTAAGAGGGGGCACAGCAGATCTTAATACCACTATTGCCCTCGGATTAATTAGCGTGATAATTACACAGTTTTATGGATTTAAAATGCTGGGCTTTAAGGAGCATTTAGGTAAATATTTCAACTTTAAAAAAGACCCTATGTTGATTTTTTTAGGGCCTTTAGAGATAGTTCTAGAATTTGCAAGAGTATTGTCTTATGGCTTTAGACTTTATGGGAACATATTTGCAGGTGAGGTCTTATTAACATTAATCCCTTTTTTGTTACCCATATTTCTTGGCTTCGTAGTTACACCCATATTTTTTATGGAGATTTTTGTTGGAGTAGTTCAAGCATTAGTATTTGTTATGTTATCGTCGGTGTTTCTTAAGATGGCTGTATCAAGCCATCATTAAAAAAGTTGTTAAAATATTATTATTAATTTTATATTTTTATATTTATGGAAGCAGAAACAATGAGATTGCTCGCAACAGCGCTTACAATCGGTCTTGGTGTAATTGCCCCAGCCATTGGTATTGGAATGATTGGAAGTAAGGCAATGGAAGCACTTGGTAGAAACCCTGAGGCAGAAAATGCCATTAGAACCACTATGATTCTTGCAGCGGCATTTGCAGAGTCAATTGCCATTTTTGCTCTTGTTGTGGCGTTAATAATAAAGTTTGTAGTTTAAGATTTAGTAAGACAAGAATATGGAAAATTTAGGAATTGACGTCAAGCTTATTCTTGCGCAGATAACAAGTTTTGCAATTTTTTACTTTGTTTTCTCAAAGTATATTTCCAAGCCTTTTATTAAGTATTTGGAAAAACAAAGAGAGCAAGACAAAATAAGAGAACAGGTTTCAGCAAATCTTGAAAAACGCAACGCAGAACTTGCCGAAAAAGATAAAAAAGCAGATGCTGAACGAAAAAAAGCACTTGACTTAGCTATTAAAAAGAGCAAGCAAGAAGCATCTGAGATCAGAGATCAACTTGTTATAGAAGCTAAAAAAGAAGCAGAAAAAATTTTATCTCAGGCGAAATCTCAGATTACTGAGGAAAGAGAAGCCATGATGAAGGATGTTAAAAAGCATATTACGGAACTTAGCATGATTGTGGTTGAAAAAGCTTTAAAGGATTACTTGACTCCACAAGCTCAAAAAGATGTTACGGCGCATATTATAAAGCAAGTTCCAAAAGTTAGTTAATATAGCTTTATATGTTGTTTTAACATTTAAATATTAGTAACTAAAACAGAAATTATGCATATTGATCCAAAAATTAAATCAGAGCTAAAAACTTATCTCATAAATAAGATGCACTCAAAACAAGTACCAGAAGTTACTGTTAGAGCGCCTTATAGACTTTCTGACAGTGAGATTACATCGCTTAAGGATAGGTTTCCATTGCTCAAAGAGGCAAAAATTGAAGTTGTTGCGGATGATAACATTCTTGCTGGTTTTATAATTCAGTTTGGCTCAAACATCATAGACGTTTCTGTAAATTCAAAGTTACAAACATTAGAAAAAATGCTTTATGAAACAGCTTGATTTATATCTTAAAGAAATCGAAAAAGAGTTGACACAACAAAAAGGAGTCTCGACTCAACAAAAACAAATTGGCATCGTGACTGAAGTTAAGGATGGAGTTGTGACGCTTAGCGGACTTGATGAGATTGGTTATGGAGACTTGATTGAATTTGAGAATGGAGAGCGCGCAATGGTTATTGATTTATTTGAGGACGCGGTTGGAGCTATCGTTCTTGGCGATTATTTGGGAATTACCGCCGGACAGACAGTTAAAGGAACTGGAATAACGCTTTCTATTCCTGTATCTGATGAAGTTATTGGGCGAGTTCTTGATCCGCTTATGAGACCTCAAGATGGCGGATCTTCTATAAAATCCAAAACAATGTATCCAATTGAGAGAACTGCACCCGGGATTGTGAGAAGAAAATCAGTTTCACAACCACTTCAAACGGGAATAAAAGCCATTGATGCCTTGATCCCAATTGGAAGAGGGCAACGAGAGTTGATTATTGGAGATAGAGGCACGGGAAAAACAACAATTGCGGTGGATACTATTTTAAATCAAAAGGGAAATGGTGTGATTTGTGTATATTGTGCCATTGCTCAAAAAAGCTCCAAGGTGGCAACTCTTGTTGAACTTCTCAAGAGTCGTCAAGCCATGGATTACACAGTTGTTGTTTCGGCAACCGCCTCAGATCCTGTTACATTACAGTATATGGCTCCATATGCCGCAACTGCCGTTGCTGAGTATTTTATGGATCAAGGAAAAGATGTCTTAATAATTTATGATGATTTGTCAAAGCATGCATGGGCATATCGTCAAATATCTCTAATATTAAGAAGGCCAGCAGGTCGCGAAGCGTATCCCGGAGATGTTTTTTATCTTCACTCAAGATTGCTTGAAAGATCCGCACGAATTCATCCTGATTATGGAGGCGGGTCGATAACCTCGTTGCCTATAATCGAAACTTTGGAAAATGATGTTTCGGCATATATCCCAACAAACGTTATCTCAATTACAGATGGACAGATATTTCTTGAAACAGACTTATTTAACTCAGGTGTCAGACCGGCTGTAAATGTTGGTTTATCAGTGTCTCGTGTCGGATCATCAGCACAAACTAAAGCTATGAAGCAAGTTGCTGGAAAACTAAAACTTGATTTGGCACAATATCGTGAATTATCAGCATTCTCTCAATTTGAATCTGACCTTGACCCTGAGACAAAAAAACAACTTAATCGCGGTGCCAAAATGACAGAGATTTTGAAACAAAAAAACAGTAATCCATATAGTTTAGCGGAACAAGTTTCTATTATTTGGGCAGTTGGAAAAGGCTTTCTTGACGAGCTTACTTTAAGACAGGTTGCTGATTTTGAGGGTAAGTTCTTGGATGATTTAAGACTTAGAGGATCTAAAATTTTATCAACCATTCAAAAGGAAGAAGTTATTTCTGAAGCGATGGAACAGGAACTTGAGAAATACGTCAAATCCAACTTGCCAGAGATAAAATAATTTAACGATGCATTTGTATGAACCTAAGGACGGTTAGAAAAAAAATCAAATCCATAAAGAATGTGCGAAAAATTACAAAAGCCATGCAAATGGTTTCTGCGGTTAAAATGAGAAAAGCGCAACAGCTTGAAGTGGAAGGTCGAGCATACAGAGAGGGTTTAAGGGAAATTATCGGTAAAATAGCAGCCAAAATTGATCTTAAATCAATTAAATTATTTGATGTGGATACATCAGAAGCAAATAGAGAGCTTGTACTTGTTATCTCGTCAAATAAAGGTTTAGCCGGGTCTTTTAATGTAAATATAATGAAGGGGTCACTTTCTTACATTAAAGATTTTTCAAAAACTGACATTGTAACAGTTGGATCAAAGGGATCACAGTTTTTTGCAAGAGTACAGAATGCAAATGTCCTAGCTGATTTTTCACATAAAAATCCAATTATTCAGGTTTCAGCAATTTTTGACTATATCTTAAACGCTTATAATTCAGGGTCATATAAAAAAATATCTTTAATATATAGCAAATATATAAGCACCACAAAATCGGATATCCGTGTAGAAACTTTATTGCCGTTTGAAAACATAATAAGTGAGATAGCCAATCTTAAGGCTGAGTCAAAGATTGCTCACCACTCTGAGCTAATAATTGAGCCCAATCCGATTGTTATTGTAAAAGAGATACTAATGAGCTTTTTAGAAAATGATATCAGAGGGGCAATTTTAAGTAGTGAAGCAGTTGAGCACTCAGCGCGTATGATGGCAATGAAGAGTGCAACGGATAACGCTACCGAGATTATATATCAGATGACGCTATTATCAAACAGGTTAAGACAAGAGAAAATTACCAATGAGTTGCTTGATATGATAACGGCAAAAGAAAGTGTGTCTTAATTACAAGTTTGATTTAAAAAAATTATTAAATTATAAATACATATGACAGATCAAAATACTGGAAAAGTAATTTCTATACGAGGAGTTGTTGTAGATGTTCAATTTGATGAAAAAAATACTCCACAAATTTACGATGCATTAAAAATTGAAGATAAAAAATTAGGCAAAGTTACTCTTGAAGTTGAAGCAGTAATTGGTCCCGGCTTAGTACGCACCGTGGCGTTAACTGATGTTTATGGTTTAAAAAGAGGAGCTATAGTTTCAAATACAAATAAACCAATTGAGGTGCCTGTTGGTAAAACTGCATTAGGCAGAATAATGAATGTTGAGGGTGTGGCAATTGATGAAGGCTCAGAGTTGCAAAGTGAAGTCAAGCTCCCAATCCATAGACCGGCCCCAAAACTTATTGATCAATCATCCAAACAAGAAGTTTTTGAAACTGGCATAAAAGTAATTGATTTGATAGCCCCATTATTAAAAGGTGGAAAGGCAGCAATTTTTGGAGGGGCAGGAGTGGGCAAGACAGTCACTATTCAAGAACTAATACATAACGTTGCAAAACAACACGAAGGAGTTTCTGTATTTACCGGAGTAGGCGAGAGAACAAGAGAAGGAAATGATCTTTGGAATGAAATGAAGGAAACAAAAGTATTAGATAGCACGGTTTTGGTTTATGGACAGATGAATGAACCACCGGGTAATAGACTAAGAGTCGCATTAACTGGAGTAACACAAGCTGAATACTTTAGAGATGAAAAAAACATGGACGTCTTATTATTCATAGATAATATTTTTAGATTTGCTCAGGCAGGCTCTGAAGTATCAGCACTTCTTGGAAGAATTCCATCAGCTGTCGGATATCAACCAACATTGGCTTCTGAAATGGCAGCGTTACAAGAAAGAATTACTTCTACTAAAAAAGGATCAATCACTTCTCTACAAGCAGTATACGTGCCGGCAGATGACTATACAGACCCAGCGCCAGTTGCCACATTTGCTCATCTTGACGCAACAATCACTCTTGAAAGATCGCTCGCTGAACAGGCTTTGTTTCCGGCAATAGACCCTTTAACATCAACTTCAAGAGCGTTGGCAACTGAGGTTGTTGGAGAAGAGCATTATAAAGTGGCGCAAGATGTATTAAAGACACTTCAAAGATATAAAGATTTGCAAGACATTATTGCAATCTTAGGAATGGAAGAGTTATCAGAAGATGATAAATTAGTTGTTAGCCGTGCCAGAAAAATGCAAAGATTCTTAACTCAACCAATGAACGTTGCCGAACCTTTCACTGGTCGTCCGGGGCGATATGTTAAAATTGAAGAAACGATTAGAGGCTTTAAAGAAATTCTTGAAGGAAAACATGATAATAAGGCTGAAAGCGCCTTTTATATGGTAGGGACGATTGATGAAGTTGTTTAATATGTATGCTAAATGTAAGAATAATCACCCCAAAGAAACTGGTAAGAGAGATTGAAGCAACATCTCTGATTATTCCAACGGTTGATGGCGAAATTACAATACTACCAAAACATGCTCATCTGCTTGCCTCATTAAAAGAGGGTGTCATTACAATAAGGATTAAGGATAAAGAAGAGTATTTGTCTATTGGCGGCGGATATGTTGAGACAGATGGATTATCAGTTAAGATATTAGTTTCTAAAGCTTATGGTCAAGACGAAATTAATGAGGAGTTAACAAAAGAGGCTTTAAACAACGCTAAAAAAATATTAACTGAAGTTAAAGATAAAAAAGACCGCGAAGAAGCTTTATCCCAGATAAGAAGATCTGTTGTGGATATGAAGTTGTTGTCAAAGATTAAAAAGAAGACACATTAATTTCGTGTATAATTGCCTTCATGTCACTTATTGTTGTTGAATCCCCAACCAAAGCTAGAACCTTTAACCGAATCCTTAAAACAAAGGATTGGGGAGAAAATTATTTTGTATTTGCAACCGTTGGTCACTTTAGAGATTTGCCAGCCGATAAAATGGGCGTTGATATCAAACATAATTTTCAGCCTTCTTACACCATACTTGAAAAAAAAATGGCTATGGTTGAAAAGTTAAAAGAGCTCGCCAAAGAACATAAAGATATTATCTTAGCAACTGACGCAGACCGCGAAGGCGAGTCAATATCGTTTCATGTGGCAAGCATTTTAGGCTTAACAGAAGAAAAATGGCCAGATATAAATCTGGCTAAGGGCAAAAATTTAAAAAGAATTGTGTTTCATGAAATAACACCTTCAGCCTTAGAAGAGGCTCTTAACAATCCTGAAAATCTGCGACTTGACCTTGTTCAGGCTCAACAAGCTCGAAGAATTTTAGATAGAGTTGTGGGGTATCAAATGTCTCCACTTCTTTGGAAAAAAATGGGCAAAAATTGGTTATCCGCCGGACGAGTGCAGTCTGTTGCATTGAGGCTTATTGTAGAAAGGGAAAAAGAAATTTTAGCTTTTGGCAAAGAGCCTTATTTTCAGATTTACGGGTTTTTTGGCAACGAAGGAACTTTAAAAGCAAGACTCATTAAAGAAAATGGTAAATCAATTGACGAATCAACTAAGATTCAACTTTTTGAGGGAGATTACGAATTCTCAAAAACCATTATTAACAAAGAAAAAGCCGCCGAAATTGAGAATAATTTGAAATCTGACATCTTTACCATAGAAAGACTTAATAAATCCACCGTTGCCAAATATCCTCCGCCCCCTTTTACAACATCGCTTCTACAGCAAGAAGCATTTAGGAGATTGAGCTTTCCATCTAAGCTAACAATGAGAATTGCTCAATCTTTGTACGAAAAAGGCCTTATAACTTATCATAGAACCGACTCTTTTAATCTTTCAGCCAAGTATGTTTTTCCGGCTAAAGATTACATCATCAATTCTTATGGTAAAAAATATGCACTTGAAAAACCAAGAGGATTTAGAACAAAAACAAAAAACGCTCAAGAGGCACATGAGGCAATTAGACCCACAAAAGCAGATAGACCTTTGAAAGATATTACAAATAAAAAACTGAGTCTTCAAGAAAAAAAACTGTACGAACTTATATTTAATCGGGCATTAGCAACTCAAATGAAAGAGGCCGAAATTATTGAATCAAAAATATATATTAAATCTTCCAAAAATTATGAATTTGAAGCCATTCATCAACAAGTTATCTTTGATGGTTACTTGAGAGTTTCTAATCCTCAGTTTGCCAAAAATAACACGATGCCACTTTATCAATATGAAGAATCGAGCCGCATTGAGTTAAATAAGATAGAGACAGAATCAAAAGAAACAAGACCACCCAACAGATACTCTGAAGCATCAATAATCAAAACACTTGAAGAAAAGGGGATTGGTAGGCCGTCAACCTACTCCTCAATAATCACCCTAATTATAGACAAGCATTACGTTGAAAAAGAGTCGCGTTATCTTAAGCCGACAGTTTTAGGATCAAGTATTTCTGATTATTTATCTTTGGCATTTCCACAAGTCTTAAACTTAACTTTTACAGCAAAAATGGAAGATGATCTTGATGAAATTGCAGGAGGTAAAAAGAAGGTCATAGAAGTGCTAAATGATTTTTACGCTCCATTTGAAGAATCGTTAAAAAAATCGACAAATGATGACACAAAAATCGACGTTGCAGAGGACAAATTAGAGGAACCCTGTCCCAAATGTGGCTCAGATCTTGTTGCCAGATATGGAAAATATGGAAAATTTTACGCTTGCAAATCATATCCAACATGTAAATATATAAAGCCGAATCTACGGTTTATTGACGGTTATTCATGCCCACAATGTGGAAAAAGAATTGTCATGCGTTTTAGCAAGGCTGGTCGTAAATTCTATGGATGCGAAGGGTATCCGGACTGCAAGCACCTATCTTGGGTGTTAGGTCCAAAAAATACCGAAACTAACTCACAGAGTGTAAAAAAATAACACAACTTTAATTTTTGTATTATAGTTTCTATGTTTTTTTAAAAAAATGTTGTAAAATTATATATGCAAGGATTGAAATATATATTTGTATCAGGTGGAGTTATTTCCGGAATAGGGAAAGGTGTTACCACAGCTTCAATTGCACTTCTTCTTAAACAAGCAGGTTATGTAGTTTCGCCTATTAAGTTTGAAAACTATTTGAATGTTGACGCTGGCACAATAAACCCCATAGAGCACGGAGATCCCTTCTTGTGTGAAGACGGCACTGAGGCTGACATGGATATGGGTACGTACGAAAAGTTTTTAGGACAAAATATGACTAAAGACAATTTTGTAACCATGGGTAAGATATATCAAACAGTCATTGAAAGAGAGCGACGATTTGAGTACAAAGGTGAAGATGTTGAAGCAATCCCTCACATTACAGATGAAATTATAAAAAGAATTCATGATTTAGCCAAAAAAGATAAATCAGATATTATGATTGTGGAACTTGGTGGCACAGCAGGTGAGTATCAAAACATTTTTTATTATGAAGCGTCAAGAATTTTGACGTTAAGACAACCCGATGATGTTATTCATGTTCATGTGAGCTATGTCCCAACACCTTCACATATCGGCGAACCAAAAACAAAGCCCACACAACTTTCTGTTAGAACTTTAAATTCAATGGGTATTCAGCCTGATTTTATAGTTGCTAGGTCCGATAAAATGTTAGATAAAAGAAGAAAAGACAGATTTGCGCTGTTTTGCAATATGCATCCATCAGAAATAATTTCTAATCCTGATCTTGACAATATTTATAAGATTCCCCTCACATTTCATGAACAACATTTTGAAAAAATGATCTTAGAAAAACTTAAGCTTAAAGAAAGAAAGCCAGATTTATCAGCTTGGCAAAAATTAGTTGATTCAATAGTTGTGCCTAAAACAAAAATTGTTGAAATTGCCATAATTGGAAAATATTTTGGAACAGGAGAATATCAGCTAAAAGATTCTTATGCGGCATTATTTGACGCCATAGATCATGCAAAATGGAGATTAGGTATAGACGTTAAAACAAAATGGATAAATTCTGAAAAACTTGAATTTAATAATATTGAAGAAACCATAAAATACGAGAAAATTAAAAATATTCTGGGAAATCCTGACGGAATTATAGTTCCTATTGGGTGGGGTGAAAGGGGTTCAGAGGGAATGATTGAAGCGGCAAATTATGCAAGAATTAAAAAAATACCGTACCTTGGTCTTTGTTACGGCATGCAGCTTGCGACAGTTGCGTTTGCAAGATATGTTTTAAATATAAAAGATGCTCAGACAGCAGAAAATCACCCAGATGCAAAAAATCAGATTGTGCATATTATTCCATCACAAAAAGAGCTTATGGCAAGGCGAGCCTACGGCGGGACAATGCGTTTGGGCAGTTGGGAGGCAAAGATTAAAAAAGATTCGCTTGCCTATGACCTTTACCAAAAGTATGGCGGACCAATAACTAAAGAGGGAATTACAAGCGAAAGACACAGGCACAGATATGAGTTTAATGATAAATACGCTGAAATTTTTGAGCTAAATGGTATGCACATTTCGGCAAGATCCGTTGTTGAAAACTTAGCTGAAATTATTGAGCTACCAAAAGATATGCATCCATTTTATATTGGCACACAAGGCCATCCCGAATATAAAAGTCAGCCATTATCTCCGCATCCCTTATTCCTTGGATTTCTTGAAGCTAGTAACTTTTACAAAACAATCAAAAAATCTGATTGATTTTTATAGTATTTAACCGTATAATATCTTTTTTATGGCAAACTCAATTTCATTTAAGGACAAACTTTTAACAATAGGAGATACAATTTGTGTTGATTATAAAATTCTTGAAGCAGAAAACAAAGAGCGTATTCAAGAGTTTTCAGGAATAGTTTTAAAAATAAGAGGAGCTACACCTGAGACTAAGATGATTACAGTCCGCAAGATTTCAAAAAGCGGAACTGGAGTTGAACGCATTTTTCCATTATCTTCACCGTTTATCTCTGATATTAGAGTTGAAAAGCGATCCTTATTCTCAAAGGCAAGAGCATACTTTGTCAGAGATCTCTCACAAAAGAAAATACGCCAACGTTTATACAAAAATACATAACTCTTCAAGAATGATCAATATCCCTGACATGCATAATAAGTCAGTTGGACGAATAGGTGAAGACTTAACAGCAGCTCACCTAATTGAAAATGGCTATCAGATAATTGAACGAAACTATACTTCACGATGGGGTGAAATCGATATAATTTCTCAAAAAGATAATGTTCTAATTTTTGTTGAAGTTAAAACTAAAATAGGGGATAAGTTTGGTAAACCTTGGGAAGCTGTCACTTTTTCTAAATTAAAAAAATTAAATCGCTCTATACAATATTATTTAACTAGTAATAATATAAAAGATATCAAATGTCGCATAGATGTAGTGGCCATTGAGTTGACAACATATAAGACCTTAAAATCTCTAAAAATTTATGAAGGTCGATAAGATGCTTGGAAAAAAATTAAAAATTTTGTTAAAATATCCTTTAGCTGTTTTTTTTAAACGGCCCCATCATCTAGAGGCCTAGGATACCGGGCTTTCATCCCGGACACACGGGTTCGAATCCCGTTGGGGTCACAATTTCAACGGGTAGGGAGAAGTGACGGTATGAAATACCTAGTCCCGTTGGGAAATCCCGCTTCTGGTCACCAAAATCATTTTTTTTAAAATCAATCTGTAAAACAGAAGTAGTAATATAAGAGATTTTTAAAATCATACAAGCAAGATCTCTGCGCTTGATGCTTTAAAATATGAATAAGAAAAAAGAGCTATAATAATTTTATGGTTTGGTGTTTTTCAAAACTACCTAATTTTTTATAAAAGTAAACTGCTTAATAAATTTATAAAAAGAATAATTTAATACCATTTGTAAAATAATGTGCTAAATTAAATTATATGACAAAATTTAATCTTTTTTTAATTATTGTAGTTGTTTTTTTGGTGTCAGGAGCTGTATTTTACAGATTTAATTTAAACAATGAGAAAGTAGACATGACAACTTCCACTAAATCAAACATAGCAAATACTATTGGTTACCTTGAGTTTTCACCTGAGAATCAAACATCTGCAA
This sequence comes from Limisphaerales bacterium, assembly GCA_044356445.1. Taxonomy (GTDB): domain Bacteria; phylum Patescibacteriota; class Microgenomatia; order UBA1406; family GWC2-37-13; genus UBA1450. The sequence continues at coordinate 37,930 of JBIKWE010000001.1, forward strand.
AATTTAAAGGAAAAAGCTTATTATTTTTTGCAGCGACTACATGGTGTCAAACCTGTTCTGAATTGGATAAAGAGATTTTGAAACGAATAAATGAGGCGCCTTCAGATTTAACAATACTAAAAGTTGATTACGATAACGATAAAGAGATGAAAAAACAATATAATATCACAGTTCAGCATACGCTTGTACTTCTTGATGAAGATGGGGTAGAGTTGGATCGTTGGGTTGGAGGTGGACTTGATAACATATTGGAGCGAATACAAAAAAGTTAAAATGTTTTTGCTTTTACCTATTGTTTTTATTTCAGGAGTTTTGACAGTATTTTCCCCATGTGTTTTGCCAATTTTGCCAATTGTTCTTGCCAGTGGCATTGATGGAAATATAAACAGAATAAGAGGAACAATTTTAGGTCTTATATTTAGTTTTACTACAGCTTCATTGCTACTTGCAACTTTTGTCAGGGTGATGAATGTACAGGCTGATACAGTTAGACTTTTTGCCGTAATTTTGCTAATTATTTTAAGCATTAGTTTGATTTTTCCCTCTGTTTGGGAATTAATTCAAGTTTTTATAGAAAAATTTTGGCGTTTTCAACCTAAAAAAGTTGAAGGTGGTTTTTTTGGAGGGTTTCTAACTGGCATTAGCTTAGGAATTGTTTGGACTCCTTGTATAGGGCCGATAGTTGCAACGGTTGCGACTCTTGCTGCGGTAAGCTCTATAAATTTATTATCTATTATTATAGTTCTCACCTACGCAATAGGCACTGGCTTACCTCTATATTTCATAGCAAAAGGTGGAAAAAGCGTTTCTGAAAGAGTTGCCTTTTTTAAACAAAAAAATCAAAAAGTAAGGCAGATTTTTGGAATAATTGTTCTTGCTTCAGCTCTTTTTATCTGGTCTGGTGCAGATCGTGCATTTCAAGCATGGACTCTCTCTAATTTGCCTGAATTCTGGACACAGTTACCATCAACATTTGAGAACATTTTTAATGTTGAATCTCAGTTCTAATGGTTTTAAATATCAAAATACGTCTATATGAAAAAGCGTCAATTTTTTTGTGATTTATTAAATCATAATAAAATCATAAAAAAATATTAAAGGATGGATTTTATCGTAATTTTTTTAATAAAACCATTAATTTCAAGCTCGACCGATTCTCCAACTTTTTTATTTAAAATAACCTTTCCTATCGGCGAAAGGTATGAAATGTAACCTTTTGAAGGATCAGCCTCATGCGAGCCAACAACCTTGTATTCAAAATCTTTCCCATTTATCTCAAGAGATACCCGGCAACCTATCTCAATTTTAGATGTACCAGATGGAGCAACAACTTTAGATCTATTTTTTAAACTATTTAAATAAGATATTCGATTAGATGTTTGCCTTAACTTTGATTTTGCAACGCGGTATGCCGCATTTTCGCTTCTGTCACCAAGTTCGCTGGCTTTTTTAAGCTCTGAGACAAGGTATGGCATTGAATTTTCAAGTTCTTGAATTTCGTTTACCAAGTTGTTAAAGCCTTCACTTGTAAAAAGTATATTCATATACGTAGATTATGGCAGAAAAAAACAAAATTGTGAGCCCGCCGAGACTCGAACTCGGAACCAATAGCTTAAAAGGCTACTGCTCTACCATTGAGCTACGGGCCCAAAAATTAAATTAATCTTATATTTTACCATAGATAGCATTTCTTTAGGTGTAATATTTAATATTTCTATAACGATGAAGTCTTATTGACAAATGCAAACAACTTGCATATAATCAAGATATGTTACATAAAAAAACAATATTTTCCTTTTTAATTTTAGGCGTTTTTTTGTTGGTTGCAGTATTCCTCTTTTTAAGAAACAACTGGTCTTCTGAAATTAAAAATAATAATAAGCCAAAAGTGACTGCCAGTATTTTTCCCATTTATGATATTGTAAAAAAGGTCGCAGGTGAGAAAATTGATGTTGAGCTTATTTTACCACCGGGTGCCAGTCCTCATACATATGAACCAAAACCATCAGATATTAAAAAGATACAAAATTCCTCAGCCGTATTTATTGCTGGTCATGGACTTGATTTGTGGGTTTCAAATATTATCAAAGATGGTAATAGTGTAACAATAATTCCTGTAGACAAAAATGTTACGCTTAAGAGTTATGAAGAATTTGAGAAAATAAACGCAGTAAAAAGTGATAATCACACTGAAGACACTCACCACAATGAACATGAGGAAACTGATATTAGTCATTCCCATGAAGGTGTTGACCCTCATTATTATTTATCTATAAAAAATGGACAGCTCATTGCAAAACAAATAAGTTCAGAGCTTCAAATATTGTTTCCTGAATTTAAAAATGAAATCTTAAAAAATGAAAAACAATACTTAACTGAATTGAGAAAAATCGAAGAAGAAATAAATTCTAAAATTAGTAAAGTTCAAGGTAAAAGAATAGCCACATTTCATAATGCATGGAATTATTTTGCTGAAGAATTAGGAGTGAAGGTGGTAGCAACTTTTGAAGAATATCCCGGTGAGGAACCAACCGCACTTTATTTAAAGAATTTTAGTGAAAAAATAAAAGATAATAAGCTTAAAGTTGTATTTACAGAACCGCAATTTTCCACAAAAGCGCTATTACCTATCGCGAAGGATTTAGGAGTTACAATTATTGAGATAGATCCAATTGGTGGGTTACCTGAAAGAGATAGTTTCATCAAGTTAATGAAGTATAATGTTTTAGAGATTGAAAAAACATTATCTAATCAATGAATATTCTTGAAGTAAAAAGCATAACTGCACAATACGACAACACCCTTGAACCAGCAATTGAAAATATTAGCTTTAATCTTGAAAAGGGAACGATCACGGCTTTACTTGGACCCAACGGATCAGGAAAGTCAACAATATTAAAAGCTATCTTAGGCAGCATTTCTTTTTCGGGTGAAATTTTAATAAATGGTGTTAAAGCAAGTAAAAAATTAGGAATAGTTTCTTATGTTCCTCAAAGATTTAATTTCGACACATCATTTCCCTTAACTGTTTATGAGTTTTTAAATATTTCTGCACCAGAGACAATTAATCAATCTATTCAAATTTCAAAAGTTTTAGATCAAATTGAGATGATAAAGTTTAAGGACTCACTTTTATCACAATTATCTGGCGGTCAGTTACAAAGAGTGCTTATTGCCCGAGCATTATTAAAAGAGCCTCAACTCTTAATTCTTGATGAGCCTGAGTCGGGTATAGATATAAATATTAGTCAGAAATTTTATAATCTTATAAAATTTCTGGTTGCCACAAAAGGCTTAACGGTTCTAATCGCAACTCATGAGCTTGAAATAATAAACTCCTTTTCAGATCAAGTCATATGTATTAATAAAAATATTCTATGCTCGGGACGGCCTTCAGACGTTTTGGATTCTAATTTTTTTTCGAGACTTTATGGGACTAATGTGAAAATTTATCCTCATAAGCATTAATATGGATTTATCATTTATAGCTTTACCATTTTTTCAAAGAGCCATTTTGGGGGGCTTAATTGTCAGTTTTCTGTTATCTTTCTTTGGCGTAATTACCATCTTAAGAAGGTCGTCCTTTTTTGGCGACGCCGTGGCTCATGCCTCGCTCACGGGCGTCGCCATTGGATTATTGTCTGGTTTTTCACCGCTTTTGTCAGCAATTTTTTATGCATCAGGTGTGTCTTTTTTAATTCCATATCTTAATAAAGTAAGCAAACTTGCCATTGATTCATTACTGGGAATAATATTACCCGTCTCTATGTCTTTGGGAGTTATTTTAATAACCGCATCCCCAGGTTATCAGCCTGAGTTATTATCTTTTTTGTTTGGCAACATATTAAGCATTAGTAATACAGATCTTATTGTAATTTCTATAACGAGCTTCATTGCCATATTCTGCTTTTTTTTCTTTTTTAGAAAAATTATAAATATCAGTTTTGATCCAGATTACGCAGTAATATTGGGTATTAGAGTAAGGCTCATTGATAATCTGTATCATATTTTGCTGGCTATTTCGATTGTGCTTGGCGTTTCGATTGTTGGGGTAATTTTAGTAAATGCCTTATTAATAATTCCGGCATCTATTGCCAAACTTTATTCTAAATCATTAACTCAAATGCTTGTTCTAACTCCAATATTAGCCGTATCCATAACATTATTTGGTATTTTTTTATCAATATTATTCGATATCCCAACCGGTCCAACCATTGCTTTGGTTGGAGGATTTGCTTTTCTCGTCTCTGCTATAATTAAGCGATGAAGAATATTGTTATATTCTGCGGAGGGAATTCATCGGAGCACGAAGTCTCAATTTTAAGCACTAAATCCATTCTTGAAGTATCAAGTATTCTGCCTTATAAATTTTCAGTTTTGTATATTTCAAGGGATTTGAAATGTGTTTATATAAGTGAACCTAGACTACCTTTTGACACTGAATTAAACGGTGATTTAGAACCGCTTGAAGAAAAGTTATCTGAGCTTAAAAACAAAATTGATTTAGCTTTTCTTGCGGGAATTCACGGAGGTTTTGCTGAAGACGGAACCTTACAAAAAATTCTAAGCAATATAGGGATTAAGTTCTCAGGTTCAGATACTACTTCAAGCCGACTGTGCATGAACAAACATTTAAGCACTCAAGTTGTTGTAAATTCAGTTAAGGGAGTTCTTATACCGCAATCAGAGATTATTTTTGATCCTAATATTAATTATAGTCCTAAAATTTCATTTCCCTTAATAGCTAAACCAAACAAGGACGGGTCAAGTAATTTTGTAAAAATAATTAATAACCAAAAGGACCTGAACGATTATTTTTCTGACTTTTCAGAAAAAGTTAATAAGGATGGGATTCTTCTTCAAGAATTTTTAAATGATGGTATTGAGCTGACTTGCGGTTGCTTGCAAAAGATAAATGGTGAATTTATTTCTTTACCTCCAGTTGAGATAATTCCCAAAAAAAATTTATTTTTTGATTACTTATCAAAATACAAGGATGAAGGAGCTATTGAAATTTGTCCACCAAAATCTATAGATTCAGATTTTTCTAAGTTTATCAGCCAAATTGCAATAGATATTCACAACGCTCTTGGGTGTCGGCTATACTCTAGATCAGACTTTATATACAAAGATAATAAATTTTATTATCTGGAAACAAATACCTTACCGGGAATGACCAAAAATTCACTTATTCCTAAGGAAGCCAAGCAAGTGGATATGGAGCTTCCTGATTTGATAAAATTCTTGATAGAAAACTCATAATATTGCGTTGTGTAATTATACAATAAAATACACTTGCATTTTTTTAATCTCTCATATACAATTCTCAATATGAATATAAAAGATACACAACAAACCAACTGTCCTAAATGCGGTTCTCCGCTTGCACCTGTTGAAGAAACACCAACAGGTAAGAAATTACAAAGATGTTCGGCTGGATCATGGAACCCTCAAACTCGCCAAACTGAAGGCTGTGATTATGTTAAATGGTTCGCTCCTGAACCAGAAGAGCTTGATGAAGCATGTCCAAAGTGTGGTGCCAAATTAATTATGATGACAACAAGAGCTGGTAAAAAAATGAAGAAGTGCAGCACAGGTGGTTGGGATCGTGTAGAGAGAAAAGCGACTGGGTGTGATTTTGTTGAGTGGTTTAACGGAACAAAAGAGGAGCTTGAGGAGCTTTGTCCAAAGTGTAATCAAAAATTACTTCTTGTAACAACGGCTAACGGTAAAAAAATGAAAAAATGCTCAACTTCAGGTTGGGACCGCGAAGCTAAAAAGGCAACAGGATGCGATTATGTGGAGTGGTTAAGTGGGAGAAATAAAAAACCAGAAAGTAATTCGGTAAATGGAGATGAGAATTTTCCGGAGTATGAATAGAGATTAGCTTAATCCCAATACATTAAGAAGGGCCTTATTATAGCCATTTTGGTTTAAAATTTCAAAGTTTTTTTCTTCATTTCCAAAAAAGAAAGATTGTGGACCTTTCTCTTGGGAATATGACTCATAATGCCCAGCAAAAACATAGCCATCTTTTCTATTAGCTTTAAATAATAAAGACTGTATTTCTAATGAATTAAATCTAAAAACACTATCTAAGCATAGAACTCTTGGAAAGTCATAAAAAATTGATCGAATCATTATATTGCCAGAGCAATCATCTATTCTATTATCATTAGGTATAAAATCGTATTCAAATGCTTTCCACGTTACATTATAACCATATTGGGTTATTTGCTCATTACGATTTTTAAAACCCATTTCAATTGAATTAGCAATCTCTATAGATTTAGAAGCTATTGTCAACAGGGTGCACCTTGAATCAGAATATAGATCTGAACTTATCGGTCTTAGTGTATACGGCATGTTTTGAAGCATTGTTTCAACAGTTGGAACCTGATTTCTTGCAAGCTCGTTGGGAGTATAAAATCAACGCAAGCGGTTTAAAAAAGTATAACTTCGCTCCCCTGACAAAACTGTTTGAGCCTCTCGAAGGGCTTCATTTTTCGAGTATGACATACTTAAGGAAAATACAAAACGACAGTCAACTCTCCCTTGTATTCTAGTTTTTTAAGCTCAGCGGGCTTCCCGCGCCGAACCTCTTCGTACTCTTTTGTCATTTCTCGGCAAATTATAACGCTTAAATCGGGATAATCCCTTTCTAATATCTCCAATGTGGTATTAATCCTGTTTGGCGATTCAAAAAAAATAAATGCAGTATTTTTAAAAATATTGCTTACTTTGGAGGTTTCTTCCAAAACTTTAGAAAGGTCAACCGATTTTTTAGGCAAAAATCCCATAAAAACGAAATTGTCAGTTTTAACGCCAGTATGGAGAAGTGCTGTTGTAACAGCTGATGGTCCGGGAATAACAGTGTAGGGCAGATCTCTCTGAATTACCGATTTTATAAGTAAAAAACCCGGGTCAGAAATTATAGGCATCCCAGCTTCTGAGATTAAAGAAATTTTAAGTCCTTGTTCAAGAAGCCCTATAATTTCAGGCAATTTGGTCATTTCTTTCTCCTTGTAATAAGACACTACTTTTGGAATTTTATTTAAATTGAAATTGAAAACATTAAGCCTTTTAATATTATGAAGTAAGGTCATGGCAGATCTTGTATCTTCTGCCAGAATTAAATCAGAATTAAACAATGTTTGAGCTTGTCTTAAAGAAATATCTTCAATGTTGCCAATTGGGGTTGAAACAAGATACAGCATAATTATTTTGCCCAATAAGAATAAATACCTGTCGAAAGAAGTCTTTTTGAAAAGCTTTCTTGTAAAACAAGCTCGCCATAATTTATCTTTCCACCAAAGTCATTTGTTAAATCTGAAAGCAGATTATGCAACATAATCGATGATGAAGAAATTGCATAGGCATTAAAAATTATAAAAATTGGGTTTTTAGAAAGTATTTTTTTACAATTTGCAAGAAGCTCAACAATATTTTTATAAAAATCCCAAGGTTCGCCTTGTGGTCCATGACCATAAACTGGCGGATCAAGGATAATCCCATCATAAAAATTTCCACGTTTAATCTCCCGGGCAGTAAATTTTATCGCATCATCAATAATCCATCTAATTGAGTTTTCAGGCAATCCGGATGCCAACATATTCTCTTTTGCATAAGTAATCGAAGGTTTTGACGCATCAACGTGAGTAACAAATGCGCCAGCTTTGGCACAAGAGATAGAGGCTCCTCCTGTATAGCCAAATAAATTCAAAATCTTAGGACGATTAAATTTTGAGCTTATAATAAATTCTGAAGCCATCTTCCAAAAAATTGCTTGTTCTGGGAATAATCCGACATGTTTAAAAGGGGTTAATCGGGCAAGTAGCTTTAAATTTTCAAACTCCACAACCCATGGTTGCTTAATATCTTTTTTTAATTGCCATTTGCCATTTTGGAATACTGCATCAGCTCTTTGCCACATCGAAAGTGGGGCTTTTTTTTCCCAAATGGCTTGTGGATCTGGTTTGGACACTACATATTTACCAAACCTTTCTAAGCGCATACCATCACCTGAGTCAATAAGCTCATAGTCGTCAAAATCTTTAAGAGTCAATATTTGCATATAGGAATTATAATATATACATGAATTTTGTTTTAAAGTCTGCATTCTTGCCAACAGGCGATCAGCCTAATGCCATTTCTAAACTTAAAAACGGGGTGAATGTTGGCTTAAAAAATCAGGTTTTGCTTGGGGTAACGGGTTCAGGTAAAACTTATACAATGGCTAATATTATAAGGGATTTAAATATGCCAGCGCTTATAATTTCACATAATAAAACCCTTGCTGGTCAGCTTTATCAAGAATTTCGCGATTTTTTCCCTGATAATGCTGTTTCTTACTTTGTATCATATTACGATTATTATCAGCCCGAAGCATATATTCCATCAACAGATACATACATTGAAAAAGAGGCCGATGTCAACGAAAAGATTGATAAACTGCGACTTCAATCTTCAACAAATATCTTAACTCGCAAAGACGTTATAGTTGTGGCATCTGTTTCTTGCATTTACAACATAGGTTCACCTGCTGAGTATGGCAAAAATATGCATACTTTAAAAATTGGAGATTTTGTTGACTGGAAAACACTTTCTGTAAAACTTACTGAACTACTTTATGAAAGATCCGAGTTTGAGTTTGGTCGTGGCACATTTAGAGTTCGTGGAAATCACATGGACATATATTTGCCATATCAGGATTACGCGATAAGAATAATAGAGGAATATGGTCGCATAACTGAAATACAACATATTGATCCATTAACCGGTCAGAAAATTAAGTCAGAAGTAGGTGATTTCGCAATATATCCAGCAAAATTATACGTTGCCGATTCAGAATCTTTTAAAAATGCTGAGGCTCAAATTAGGCATGATCTTGAAATTGAACACGCGCAGCTAAAAAATCAAGGCAAGGAGATTGAGGCATATAGATTGTTAAAAAAAGTTAATTATGATCTTGAGATGATAAAGGAGGTTGGATATGTTAATGGTATAGAGAATTATTCACGATATTTCGATGGCAGAAAACCGGGCGATCCTCCTTATAGTTTGCTTGATTACTTTACCCATGCATATGGCAATGATTTTTTAGTAATCATTGACGAATCTCATATGACTGTGCCTCAGATTAGGGGAATGTTTAACGGTGATAAGGCACGAAAAAAAACATTAATTGAGTTTGGTTTCAGGCTAAATGCTTCTTATGATAACCGACCTTTAAGATTTGAAGAGTTTTATGAAAAACCACCTCATTTCATTTATGTTTCGGCAACACCTGATGAGTGGGAGATTGAACAATCAAAAAAAGAAATTGAGTTAAAAGGTGTTGATGCGGGCCACTCAGGCGTGGTTGAGCAGCTCATAAGGCCAACTGGCATTATTGATCCTGAAATTGAGATACATCCGGCAAAAGACGAAATTCTACATCTAATTTCTGAAATTGAAAAAAGAATAAAAATTGGTGAAAAGGTCCTTGTAACAACTCTCACCAAAAAACAAGCTGAAGATTTAAGCGAATTTCTTAAAGAAAAGGAAATTCGCGCATCTTATTTGCACTCAGATATTCACACCCTTGAAAGATCAGATGTTCTTGATAATCTTCGCAAAAACCAATTTGATGTTTTGATAGGAGTAAATTTATTAAGAGAAGGTTTGGATTTACCAGAAGTTACTTTAGTTGCCATACTTGATGCAGACAAAGAAGGGTTTTTAAGATCCAGAACCTCACTTATTCAAACAATGGGAAGAGCCGCAAGAAATATAAAAGGTAAAGTCATTTTATACGCTGACAGAATTACAAACTCCATTGAGAAATCGACCTCTGAAATTAAAAGGCGTCGTGCACAGCAACTTGAGTACAATAAAACTCACAATATCACACCCCAAACAATTTATAAGCCGGTTAGAGAAAAAATTATTGAAGACACGGAAACCGAGCTCATGATGTTTGATAAAGTTCAAAAAGAATTTAGCATAAAGGAGCTTGAAAAAATAAACACAGACTCAATGACGCCAATGGATAGAAAAAAACTTATTAAAAAAATGGAAAAAGAGATGAAGCAGTATGCTGAAGATATGAATTTTGAGATTGCAATTTTGCTTCGTGATAAAATTAGAAAATTAAAAAGTGAAGTGTGATTGAGTAAGAATAAATTTTCGGAGTGTAGTTCAGATGGTAGAACACACGGTTCGGGACCGTGAGGTCGCTCGGTTCAAGTCCGGCCACTCCGACAGAGAATAATGTTAAATCTAGTTAATATTTAAAATAATATAGGTATAATACATAATAACGGGACGTAGTTCAGATGGCTAGAACGTACGCTTTGGGAGCGTAAGGTCGCGAGTTCAAGTCTCGCCGTCCCGACATTAGGTCTTCATAAGAATCTTCTTTACATTTTTTTATAAATTTCATCTACATGAATTTATATTTAAAATAGAAAAAATAGTAAGAACATAAATCTATAAGAATAGTATGTTTTTATAATACCCTTTAAACTCATTCTTTAATAATTCATAGCCCGTAAACAATTTAGCAGATTTTGTTTTTGAGATAATTGATTCGTTAAATCAATTGACAAACAAAGGGCAAATGCTATAATCTTTATTGCAACATATTTGCATTTATATATTTACATTTTAAATTATGAGAATTGGATTTTTAGGAAAAGGAGGAAGTGGTAAATCAACGCTTTCTGCCTCATATATCACATATCTTGTTAAAAAAAAACAATCTGTAATTGCTATTGATGCAGATGTGAATGTTCATCTTGCAAAAATGTTGGTACCAAAATCAACAGATATAAGAACCATCGGTAGCAATTTTCTTGAAGTCAGTAAGTATCTAAAAGGTAAACGAAAAGGTATAAGCACCATGGTGGCTACCACTCCACCATCACTGCAATCACGATTTATTTATCCAAATAAAGATGATGCCTTTATTCGCAAATTTGGGGTACAAATTAATGACTATCTATCACTTTTAACCATTGGGACTTACGACGAATCTGACGTTGGACACACCTGTTATCATGGAAAATTAAATACGCTTGAAGCAATATATCATCACATGCTTGATAATGAGTATAGTCACGTTGTTGCTGATGCGACAGCAGGAATTGATAATTTAGGAACATCACTCTTTTTTGCATATGATTTGAATGTATTTATTGTAGAGCCAACACTAAAAAGTATTCAAGTGTATAAAGAATTTAAAAAAATTTCTGATAAAGAGGGCTTGCATACAGTTGCCATTATCAATAAATGCGAACAAGAAGATGAAGTCTTTATTCATAAACATATCGATACAAAAAGTATTATTGGATATGTGCCATATTCAACTTATATAAAAAAAATGGAGCAAGGAAAAGCGTCGGCCTTTGATAGTTTTATTGAAGAACAGAAAGCTGTATTTACATCTCTAGAAAATTATATAAAAGAATCAGTTAAAAAAGATTGGAACATTTATTACAAACGGCTTCTTGAAGTACACATTAAAAACTCAAAAGAGTGGTGGAATGATTATTTTCACGAAGAAATTGATAAGCAAGAAGATAAAAAATTTTCTTATGAAAAAGTATTTACCATATAACCAAATAATTACACCAAAAATACATCCTGATGTGGCATATTTCATTGATCACTTTACTTCAGTGATTATAGAAAAAACAACAGATTCATTAGGTGTATTACATGTTGTTTTTCCTCATGTAGTAACAGAAAGAATTGAAACAATGCAAAAATATTTTGCAGAAAACAACACAAATGTTCAAATATACGCTGCACATAAACCAACTCGCTCTACCGCTTTAATGCGTGCTTTGTATAAAAAAGGAGTTCATGTTGATGTTGCATCTTTAGGAGAGCTTGAACATGCGCTAAGTATCGGTTGGGATGGAAAAAATATCGAATGCACAGGTTCAAAACATCCTCAATTTATTCAAAAGGCTATAGACGTAGGCGCATTAATCAGTGTTGATTCAGTTCATGAATTACAACTTGTTATTGCCTTATCAAAGAAGAAAAATGTTCGGATATTGTTGCGTATTTCTAATCCAAGTTGCTCTGACAGAAATCAAGTATTGCGCACATCTCGTTTTGGAATTATCAAAGATCGTATAGAATCTTTTGTGTATCCACTTTTAAAAGATAATCAACATATTCAGCTAATGGGTTTTCATATTCATAACGATGAGCGGGACGCTGATGTAAAGGGAGAATATGTTTTTGATCTGCTTAGCTTGATACAAAAAGCCTATGCACAAGGATTCTTACCTTCAATTATAAATATTGGAGGCGGTTGGCGAGATACTGAGCTTAGTTATCCAGATCAGTGGCAATCATTTATAGAATCTCTTGAGCATAATCTAGTAAAGGGAAAAACGCTAAAGACATGGAGACAAGGGTCTTTTGGTCTTTATCTAAATGAAAAGGGTAGAATTTCCGGAAGAGAAAAGATTCAAGGAAAATTTTTAGAAATTCCCATGCAAGTAAGTATTTTTAAATTGCTCAACAAGAAGAATAGTGAAGGACACACTGTAAAAGAATTAATTAACGAATCTTTGTTGCAGCTTATGATTGAACCCGGCTATACGTTATTTACGAGCGCAGGATTTAGTGCCATGACAGTTTTATCGGTTGAAGATAATGCAGACGGCACAAAACGTGTAGTTGTTGATGGAAATATGTATGATTTATCAATTCAAATGAGAGAACAATTTTTTGATCCATATTTATTATCTAAACAAGACAAAGACGAAGAAACTAATTGGGAGGGTTATATTGTGGGCAACTTATGTCGTGAAGAAGATATGCTACTCAAGCGAGCTGTTAACTTTTCAAAGATACCCGAACCCGGCGATGTTATTGTTTTTTTAAATACAAGTGCTTACAGTTCTTCATTTGAAACTTCTCATTCTCACATGCATGCTCCTGCAAAGGAGTTGGTCGTATATAAGGAAAAAAATAATAAGTTTACATACTCTATATCTTTATGATTTATCAAAATATATCTGAATTAATTGGAAACACTCCACTGTTAAAAATAGATCCACATGTTCACGGTTTAAAAAATATTGATGTGTATGCAAAGCTAGAGTACTATAATCCATTTGGTTCAGTAAAAGACCGTATAGCTCAAGGAATGCTTGAACCAATTCTAAATAATTTAAAAAAACATGACAAAACTGTTGTAGAGGCCTCCAGTGGAAATACTGCAAAAGCATTGAGTGCCCTTTGTGGTATTCATTCTTTACGATTTAAAACGGTAACAAATAGAATCAAAATGCCCGAGGTCAGAATGATACTACAAACTTTAGGTTCAGAAATTGAGGAACTTCCAGGCCTTTCTGATTGTCCAGACCCAAATGACCCCAATGACTTTACCACTGTTGCAGCAAATACGGCAAAACAGCACCCTGAAAAATATTATTACACAGATCAATATTTTAATGAGAGAAACCGACAAACCCATTATGAAACAACAGGTAAAGAGATAGCGCAAGATTTAGAAAGTGTGGATTATTTTTTTGGATTTTTAGGAACATGCGGTAGCTCCATGGGAGCGGGTCAATATTTGAAAGAGCATAAAAAAACAAAAGTAGTGGGGGTAGTTGCAGATGCTGGGCACCACATACCCGGTGGAAGAAATATTAATGAATTATGGGAAGTTGGTTTTTTTGAAAAGGATTTTTATGAAGATATAATCTCTGGTTCGAGCATTGAAGCTATTGAACATATGCTAATTTTAAATAGAAAAGCAGGAATGTTATGTGGACCGACGACAGGGCTTACATATGCAGCCACAATACGTCATTTAAAAAAAATTGATTCTATAATTCCAAAAGAAGAAAGGCGTTCGGCTGTGTTTATTGCTTGTGATAGGTTAGAACCATATATGAGCTATGTGCAACGATATAAACCTGAGTTGTATAGCAATAAAACAACAAGTCGTAAAACTGTTTATTCATTATCAGAAGACATTGTTGCAACAGCAAAAACAATAAATGCTCAAGATTTAGAAAAAGAGAAAGATGTGATGGTTATAGACATACGAAGTAGATTTGCTTATAGAATAGGGTCGATACCAAACTCTATAAATATTATGGATGAATTTCTTGCTCAAATTATTGAGGAAGGGCAGGCATTTCCTATTTCACAAAAAATCGTCATTGTGTGTCGTATTGGAGATATCTCCAAGAAGTATGCGGCATTTTTAACTCAAGAAGGCTATGACGCAAAATCTTTAGAAGGAGGGATAACTGCTTGGCGAGATGCAGGATTTATGTTGAATAGACATTTAAAAAACATTCATGAAAGCA
>JBIKWE010000092.1:0-3143 GCA_044356445.1 Limisphaerales bacterium
GATTATGTTTTCAACGATATATCGCTATATCGGCAGTTGGTATTTGAAAAATTGATTTTACATATAAAAGGAGGAGTTGTCGCTGATGTAGGATGTGGATCTGTTGGTTGGTATTGGGCACTTGGATACATAGATCGAATAGATCGACTTACTTTTATTGATGTAAATAAAAATTTTTTAGATCTACTTGAGAGAGTCCTGCAAAAGATAAGTCCTGAGTGGGTTTGTAATAATATTGAAAGTACCGTCACTTATATCCAAAAAATTGGATGCAATTTAGAAAATGCGACTGTAGCTATTCATACAAAGCCGATTAATTACAAAGTAATGAGTATATCTAGTGTAAGAACGCATAATAAGTATGATTATGTGCTTGCAGTTGAATCGTTAAAAGTTGTGAAAACACAGAAAGAGTTTGAGCATAATTTGCAGACTATATTTTCTTCTTTAAAATCAGGCGGAACGCTACTTTTTTCAATCCTACCTTATGACGAAGGTACCGTTGATTCGATTATGGAGGCGCAAAATTCAAAACTTGAAGGAGAGCTAAATCCAGATTATTCAATGGTTAAAGATGCTTTAAAAAAAGTTAAGTTTAAAATTCAATTATTGGAGAGTATAAAAATACCTGAACATAATTATTCAAATGCTATCTTTGGTCGGGTGATAAAACCAAAATTATGATTAGACCTGACATTAAAAATGATTTTCCTTTTTTAACTAAGCATAGTGATGCTATCTATCTTGACAGCTCATCAACATCACAAAAACCAAAGTCTGTAATTGATACACTTCATTATTTTTATAATTCAAGGAATGCAAATGCTGGACGAGGCACATATCCTTTATCAACCACATTAACTCGACAAATAGAAAATATACGAACTCAAGTTCAGCAATTTATTCATGCAGAAAGTGCTCATGAAATTATTTTTACTAATGGAGCAACTGACGCACAAGGAAAAATAGCTCAATCCTTTTTAACGTATCTTAAGGATAAAGATGAAATTTTATATTCAACACTTGATCATCGTTCTTTTGTGTTGCCTTGGATACGTGTACAGAAACAATTGGCGCAATTTGGTAAACATGTAAAACTCATTCCTTACAGCATAAAACAGACTGGGGATGCAAATATTGATGATTTATTAAGCAAGATATCGAGCCGTACTAAGCTAATTAATATTACACATATTCACAATGTATTTGGATCAGATTCAGATATATATCGTTTAAAAAAAGTACGAGAACAAGGAGTTATCATTAATGTAGATGGTGCACAAAGCGTTGGACACTCAATTGTAGATGTAAAAAAAATTGGGGCTGATGTGCTTTCTTTTTCTGGACACAAAATGTTTGCTTCGCTTGGCACAGGAGTTTTATACATTGAAGATGCCCTACAAAACAAATTAGGTGAATTTACACCACAAGAATTAGGAACAAAAGATTATGCTGGTATCCTTACTCTTGGAGAAGCTATTACCTATATTGAAAATATAGGTATAAATAATATTCACAAACATCTTGTAGAGTTAACCCAGTATGCGATTCAATTGTTAAAGAGAATTCCAGGAATACAGTTTACAAAAGGAATTGCTCATTCTCCGCGTATCGACGGATACGGTATAGTATCATTTAATATCGATGGCTTTAATCCTATGGATATCGCTTTTTTTCTTGCTGACCAGAAGATAATGGTTCGTGCTGGAGATCACTGTAGCTTGACCCCAGGAGATGAAGTTAATGCTGTCCGAGTAAGTATGCATATTTATAATTCTAAGAATGATATTGATGTATTAGTGAAAAAATTAACTCAATATTTTTCTACATTTAGTAGAAAACTTTAGTAAAATAAATTAAATAAAAAATAAATTAACATCAAAATGACCTTCCACAAAGACATAGAAGACAGATGGCCTCAAATGAGCATTTTTGATCAGATGGCAAATATAGGCGCTGAAGTTGGAAGGGCGCTCAAATGGAAAAACAAAGGTAACAAAGAAATAAGTTTAAATGCTATGTATCGAGCTTTAGAGCTTATAGACATGACAATTAAAGATAAAAAGAATAAAAGCAAACTTTCAGAACTTTGTCGCATGCGAGAGGTTTTTTTAGATCATGTCATTGGCGAAAATATTTATAACTCAAAAGACAGTGATTGGGATAAATATTTTTATTTTTTTACAGTAAATAGGACAAAACAATAATCCCCACCCCTTGAACATCCTGTAAAAACCATGTACAATGTACGGTTTCGATATGATAAATAATATTAAAGTTACAGGCGCAAGAGTACATAATTTAAAAAACGTCTCAGTCACTATCCCCAAAAACAAATTTGTGGTATTTACCGGAGTCTCAGGATCTGGAAAATCCTCTTTGGCATTTGACACCATTTATGCAGAAGGTCAAAGGAGATATGTAGAGTCTCTATCTGCGTATGCCAGACAGTTTTTGGGCATAATGGATAAGCCAGATGTTGATTTTATAGAGGGGCTATCACCATCTATTTCCATCGATCAAAAAACAGCTTCTCATAACCCTCGCTCAACAGTCGGCACGATCACTGAAATTTATGATTACTTAAGAGTCCTTTTTGCCAGAATTGGACATCCACACTGTCCCGATTGTGGTCGAGAAATACAAAAACTAACAGTGGATGAAATTGTAAAAAAGATAATAGAAAACATAAAAAAAATTTCGGAACAGGATAAGATTAAACCTCAAATTTTTGATATATTGTCGCCGGTTGTGAGAAGTCGAAAAGGGGAGTTTCATGATCTTTTTGAAAATCTGCAGAGTAAGGGCTTTAGAAAAGTACGTATTGATGGGCGTGATTTTTCGCTTGAGGATTACATAGACCTTATTAAAACAAACAAGCATACCATTGAAGCATACATTGACACCTTATCCTTATCTGCTAAAGACTTAAAGGATAATATTTTTATGGCGAATTTATCTTCCAGATTAACAACCGCAGTTGAGCAAAGCACAAATCTTTCTGATGGACTTGTTATTTTAAAATCGGAAAACGAGGAGCATTTGTTTTCTGAAAAATTTTCTTGCCCTGATTGCAATACGTCTTTACCTGAAATAGAACCAAGAATGTTTTCATTCAATTCGCCCCTTGGCGCATGTGAAGA
>JBIKWE010000068.1:0-4151 GCA_044356445.1 Limisphaerales bacterium
GTTGTCCTTATATTGCCACAAGAATCTTTTGAATTTGTAAAACTTGATGTTTTGGAAGATATGACGGCTGACGCAATAAAACAATATATTTTTTCAGAAGCTCGCGTAAAATTTCAAATTGACACCGCTGCCTCATTTGGAGACTACATACTGCACAAAAATGACGGCATCACTAAAGCAACGTTTTATTCAATTGCTCATGAGTCTTTAAAAATTTTTAAAAATACTCTTGCACTTTGCGGATTAGAAATTATTTCGATATTACCTGATTCGCTTACTTATTTCACGTTATTTGAAAAAACATTGCGTAAGAATAAAAATGAGACTGTTTGGTATGTCCGGCATGATGATGATAGAGTATCAGGATACTTATTTGACTCATTTGGATTGCTGCCGAATTCAACGTGGAGCGAACCAATGTCCACGGGCCGCATTTTAGAAAAAGTATTGCAAAAAAAATCGGTAGAATATTCGAGTTCTGGAATTAAAATAAACAGATTAATTCTATCTGGGAAAAGCTCTGAGTCCGTACGTCAAGACACTTTTACAAAACAAGTTGGGGTGTGGACAAACCCCTTAAAAAAAATTATCCCCAACTATTACGCAGATTACTTAAAGATGCTAGGTTCGCAGGCAGAAAAGTCAGAAATACCCGTTTTGACTTATGACTCCGTTCTTGGAGCATTTATATTTATGGCGGAAAAAGCGAGTTTTTCGCTCATAAGAAAAGATAACATCACGACTCAAAATACCAAAACCAAGAATCCAATTAATTTAAAAAAATTTAAAATCAAGTTACCGTTTAAAACCATAGGCTTATTTGTTCTTTCGGCTTTAATAACATACCTTGCACTGATTGGGGCTACGAACTTAAAGCTCGATAAATTCTTCTCTGAGACTTCAAAGAATATCGCTGCAATACTTCCGCAACAACAAGAAACAGTGTCACCTTCCCCATCAGTTACGCCAACCAAAACTCCTTCACCATCCCCAACTCCCTCCATCAACAAAAAGACAGTAAGACTTAGAATATTAAACGGTTCAGGAGTAAAAGGTAAGGCAAACGATGTGAAGAATTTTATGAGAGAAAAAGGTTATGAAGATATTTTGGTTGGTAATGCCTCAAGATTTAATTATGAGAAAACCGTTATCCAAACAAAAGAAGATGGTGATGATTTGCGAAATTTGGTTGCTAAGGATATCTCCTCTGAGATCCTATCTGAACCTATTTTTGAAACACTTGACGAAGACTCTGCATCAGATGTTGTTCTAATTTTTGGACAAGATTTTAGATAATTTAAAAAAGATTTGGTATACTTTTTGAGTAAAAAGTATATGGATCAAGAAATAATAAAAAAACTTCATGACACTTTTGACAAGATAAGACAAAAAATTAATCCTGATGGACTCAAAGATGAAATTCAGTCACTTGAGGCCAGAACTTACGAACAAAATTTTTGGGAAAATCACGAGGAAGCAGCGTCTGTCATGAAAAGAATAAACGACATGAAGAAAGAGCGTGAAGACTGCGAGATGATTGAGCTATTGCTGGCATCAGAAGAGCTTGATGAAGCCAAAAAAATGATTGATGAATACGAAATAAGGTTATTTTTATCTGGTAAATATGATAAAAATAACGCAATTTTTTCTATACATGCAGGTCAAGGAGGAACAGAGGCCATGGATTGGACCGCGATGCTTTATAGAATGTACACCAGATTTTTTGAAAAAAAAGGATTTAAATTTGAGGAGATAGACAGAGTGCCGGGAGAAGAGGCTGGTATTAAATCAACTGTTTTAAATGTCACTGGTGCTTACGCTTATGGTCTTTTAAAATCAGAAGCTGGGGTACATAGATTAGTTAGACAGTCTCCTTTTAATGCCGATGGATTGAGGCAAACATCTTTTGCTTTGGTTGAAGTCTTGCCAAGTATTGAGGATAAAGAAATAATAATTAAAGAGGAAGATCTTGACTGGCAGTTTTTTAGATCGGGCGGAGCTGGTGGTCAAAACGTTAATAAAGTATCAACCGCTGTTAGACTTATTCACAAACCAACAGGTCTCACAGTCACCTGTCAACAAGAAAGATCGCAATTACAAAACCGAGAAACGGCACTTAAATTATTAAGAGCTCAAGTATGGGAACTTGAAGAGCAGCGACGAGAAAAAAATATTGCAATATACAAAAAAGATACTCAAGCCTCTTGGGGCAGGCAAATACGTTCTTACGTGCTACATCCATACAAACTTGTGAAGGATTTAAGAACTCAGTATGAAGAAACGCAAGCTGAAAATGTTCTTGATGGCAATTTAGATGGATTCGTTGAAGCGTTTCTTAAAAACCCAACATCAGTTTAAAATTTTTCTTAATTTGTGATATTCTTTAATGAATTATGAATAAACATCGTCAAATATTACACGCTATGGAAAATGGAGTCATAACTAAGGTTTCAGCTCCGGTAATTGCCATCGCATTATTTATAACTTTAATTTTAGGCGTTACCACAGGATATGGAGCAATGTACTTAAACTCAACCACCAGAAGTGATAATAATATGTCTAATTCAAACTCTGATTCTGAAAAATCAGATAATATTAAAAGCTCCGCTGGCATAAAAGATACAAAGACATTTCCTGATCAGGCTGAAGGGATATTACGAGAGGGCGGATTTGAAGGCGAGGGCAGCTTTCACCTTGAAAGACCGGGAGGCAAGAGTCAAAATGCGTATCTAACATCCTCAGCAATAGACTTATCTGAGTTTGTTGGCAAAAAAGTAAGAGTGTGGGGTGCAACTTTCAGAGCTTCAAAAGCTGGTTGGCTAATGGATGTTGGCTACCTTGAGGTATTGTGATAAGAAATTTTTTCATGCTATACTAATTTCATGATCTCTTTTCAGAATGTTTCAGTCACTTATCCATTTGGAAAAACTGCTCTTGATGCTTTGAGTTTTGATATCGAAGATAATGAGTTTGTATATCTTGTTGGCCCGTCTGGAGCCGGAAAGACCACGCTTCTTAGACTGCTTTTAAACGATGTCTTGCCAACTGAAGGCAGTATTTCAATACTTGATAAAGAAATTACATCAAAAAAACTTAAAGACCCTGCTTCTCTTAGACAATCTATCGGCGTCGTCTTTCAAGATTTTAAAGTTTTAACCGATGACACAATATTTGAAAATATTGCTTTATCGATGAAAGTAAAAGGTTTTAATGATAAAGAGATTCGCAGTGAAGTAGATAGAGCCTTGGATTTAACTGGTATTTCTGACAAAACAAATAAGTTTCCCGCTCAATTATCAGCTGGGGAAATTCAAAGAGTGGCAATTGCCAGAGCAATTGTTGGTGACAGACCAATTATTTTAGCAGATGAGCCAACCGGCAATCTTGATCCAAAAACTACGTGGGAGATAATGGATATTTTTAAAAAACTGGAAAAAACGAGGACGGTAATCTTTGCAACTCACAACACAGATATCGTTAACAGCATGAAAAGACGCGTTCTTGTTTTGAAAGATGGCAAATTGGTTTCTGACAAAAAGAAAGGTGGCTACACAATATGAATGAAGTTTTTACATCCTTAAGAAGAACTCCTTATCAGACATTTGCGGCATTATCTGTATTATTTTTTACACTATTATTATCAGGATTACTCTTTATTTCTTTAACTTTTTTACAAGGATTGCTTGAGTATGTTGAAACAAGGCCACGGCTTATCATTTATTTTCAAGTTCAATCATCAGAGGATCAGATTTTTGCCGTCAAGAATAAAATAGAGTCTACAGGCAAATCAGCCAAAGTATCGTATATTACTCAAAATCAGGCATATGAAATTTACAAAGAATTTACCAAAAATGATCCCCTGCTTGCTGAAATGACATCGCCTGATATCTTGCCTCCATCTCTGGAGGTTGATGTAAAAGAGCCGAAATTTTTGGCTGATATTGCTGAGCTTGTCGCTTCAGAGCAAGGGGTTGATGAAGTTCAGTTTCAAAAAGATATCGTTGATAATCTGCTTGCTTTAACAGGCAATGTGAGACGAATAACAATAATTTTTTTCTCATATTTAATGTTTATGTCAATAATTGTTTTAACCACCACTTTGTCTTTTAAAATAGCTTTAAAAAAAGAAGAAATTGGCATATTGAAATTAC
>JBIKWE010000069.1:0-4106 GCA_044356445.1 Limisphaerales bacterium
ACAAAAAAATATATGTAATAGTTTTTGAATATGCTTGATAAATGGATTCAATAACACCATATTTACCATCTAAAAAACCAAGTTTTAGTATTAATCTTCTAAATAATTCTCCGAAAAATTTTCTAAAAAATGTAATCGTGCTAACAGGCCGTCTGGCTTCATAAAGAAGTTGAGCTTCGATTTCTTCATAAATCATTGTTTTTTTGACCATTTCTTCAAGGTTGCCGTGAAAAAAATGTGTTAATGGGTTTTTTAAAAATCCGCATGTCCCTTCAAAAATCGGAGTTGCATGAATTCTTGTTGGCCACTCTTTTAGGTATTTTTTATTTAACAATCTAATTTGATAATCAGGCCACCAGCCACCGTGCTTTAGCCATTTTTTACGACCAAAAATGTTTTTCCGTGGTACTCTATAATAAGTTGGTAAGTTTAAATTTTTTACTTCAAAATCAATAATTAAGTTTTTATGACTTGCGACAATCGATTTAATTTCCTCAGATAGCTCAGGAGTTATTCGCTCATCAGCATCAAGAATAAAAACCCAATCGTTTTTAGCCTGATTTATAGAAAATTGTCTTCCCGGTTCTACATAATTTGAGTGTGGAAACGAGATAACCTCAGCGCCCATATCATTTGCTATCTGCACTGTCTTATCTTTACTTTCCATATCCACAACCAATATATTGTCAGAAAGCAATTTTGCAGACTCGATGCATTCTTTAATATTATTTTCTTCGTTGTGGGTGTTTATGATGATGGTTATGGTTTCAGAATTGGATTTAGTAAGAGTTTCATTCATATATAAATTGTATAACAAATTAAGACAATCAGAGGATGAAGACAAGTTTTGTTATCTATTTGTAATATTGGGCGTCGCCATAAAGTAGCTTTCATCATTGTTTACCTTTTCAATTTTTCCCTCCAACTCATAGGTTGTTACAAAATTTTCAATGTCACCAGTTTTACCAATTGCCCACTTAAGTTCGCCAGATTTAATTTTTTCAGAGGCTATGGTGCGACCTATAAAAAGATTTCCATTACCTATTTTTTCCGTAGACGCATAGACTTTTCTGTCCGAATAAAAAATTGCTGAAGGATAAAGATGGTCAAGTCTGATTATGGCATCGTTTTTAGAACTAAGTTTATTCATGAGTTTTGCCGACTCAACTTGGGTTGTGCTTGAAGAAGTGTAAATAATTGGCTGGATATTTTCTCTGAAAGTTTTTTGAGTAACATATAGTGATGGCAAGAGAATAAGCACCATCATTACCCATTTGAATTTTTTAAATGGAAAATATTTCAGAACTTGATAAGTTCCATATCCAACTACAAGCGACCAAAAAGGAATTGAGGGCACAAGATACCAGTTATTGTTTCGTTCTGTAAAAGAAAGCAGAAGTAGTAAAAATAGCGAATAGCCAAGTAATAATAAATTTTCTTTTTTAAAAAATCTTATTGTTAGCGCCAATAAGCCAAACACAAAAACAAAGAAAAATCGTCTTTGTAAAGAATAATATGTATGCCACCAGTAATCGGTTTTAAAAAGATTTAATGATATATTTGAAACGCCTTGATCTGAACGGTAAAGATAATATTCAACAAACTCTTGACCTGCAATTTGTTTGCCGGTAAGAAGCCATGATGCTACCGGCAATATAAAGAGTATGCCAAAAATGGCATACAGGCGAAACTGTTTTAAAGGCTTTTTTAATATTGTACGCCAATTATATAGAAGCTCGCTAATTCCAAATATGGCAAGCGGAAATGCAACTAGTGAAGCTTTTGCCAGAAAAATCAAGGCAAATAAGGTACCTAATACCGGATAGCGCCATCTGCTCTTCCAGAGTATGGCAAAGAATGTTAGAAAAATAAGGAATGTTGCAAGCGTATCGAGATTGCCAGATCTTGTGCGCCAGATAAAGATATTATTTAATGCCAGAGTGCCAAAAGTAAGCAGGGCGGGGATGGTTCCCCATTTTTTATATGAATACCACCAAGCAATAAAAATGGTTGCAAGTCCAGTAATTGCGGAAGTTATTCTAATAGACCACTCTGAAAGGCCAAAAATAAGAGATGCTATGCTTGATAGCCATATATATAATGGCGGTTTGTCAAAAAGAAAATCTCCATTCCATTGTAAAACCACAATTTGTCCAGTTCTAAGAATTTGTTTAGTCATTTCGCCGTACCATGCTTCGTCCCAGTCATCAAGTGGAGCATCGCCCAGTTTATAAAAAATAATATATGAAGCCAAAATCATTACCAAAAAAGTAAGGGTTATGAATAGCTTTTGTTTTTTGAATTTATTGATAATGGATTTTTTCATTTGGTGGATTTGTGGTATTGGAGTTAATGTATAGGTAAATTACAACATTATTAGTTATTAACATATTCACGTTTCTGAATTAAAATATCTTCAATATTTTTTTCAATAAGTAACTTTGAATTTTCGGGAATTCTATCTTTTATCCAGCTTTGTCTTCTTTCCTTATTACTGTCTGCCTCAATAATAAACCAGCATTTATTTTCGGCCCAACCATCTTTAGGGTACGGAATATTTTCGGATCTTTCCTTGTAATAAAAAATATAGTTATAAGTGTATGGAATGGCAGGAGGAGTATAAATGATAACGCAATAATTTTCTAAATTCTCTTCATTTTGGTGAATAAATTCCACAACTTTATTAGTTTTTGCTAATCCGTCAATTTTATTTTCTTTTTGTAGTCCAATTATAAAATTGTACAAAGATATAAAAATAGCAATAAATATTGTTAAATGAAGAACCCAATTTAGATTTGGAAATTTAATTTTTGAAATACTTGTAAGAATTATTGCTAATATAAATGCAAAAATATACGGAAGACCTTCGTAGTAGTAGTTCCAGAAATTGTCTTTGTAGTACAGTGAAATTAAGAAAAGGCCAGTTACTAACAAAGTGAAAAAAGTTAAAGATTTAGAAAAGATAAGAGGCCTTCTTTTTCTAAAGAAAACATAAAGAATAAAAAGACAAATTGGCGTAACGACTAACAACGCTAATTGATTGAAAAAGATTCCCTGATAAAAGCCTAAGAATAGATCTACTCTTTCAAAAAATCTATCTTGAATGCTTTTATACACAAAGGAAGTGGGGTTAAAAAAATAATTTATCAACTTTATTGTTTGTGAAAAATCATTTTTTATTTCAAATAAAATTCTAGGTATAAAAGCAAATAAAATTCCCAAAAAAAGGTAGGGAAAGGTAAATCTTGTAAAAAATATTTTTCTTAAAAAATTTATGCCTAAAATTAGAAGTAAATATATGGGTGCAAGAAGTAGACCAAATGCAAATTCAAACTCGGCAATAAAACCCAAAGACAAGCCTGTCGTTAAAAATAAAAGAGCTTTTTTCCATGATTTTTTTGGCAAAAACTCAATAATAATAAAGTGAGTGATTAAGAAAACAACCATGGCAGGTAGCACCATTATGTTATTGCCAACAAAAATAGAATTAAATATGAAGTATGGGGATGTTGAAATTAAAACTCCGATTAAAAAAGAAATTTTTTTATCAAAATAACGAAATAGAAAATACATTAGCAACAATAAGGAAGTCAAATGTACGAGTAAATTGCTTATATAAAATCCCAAAGGTAAACCTCCAAAAAGAATGTATGGAATTGCTAAATAATAGTACCACCATGCTCCGTGAAAAATTCCCTCAATTCCTGTAGTTGGACCTATGAAAACCGGATCGAGATTTTCAACCAAGTTCGCGGCTCTTTGGAAGTCACGCCCTTGATCGTACGTGTATGGAAGAGACTGAGAAATTATTGGACCTATTCTATTTAACAGAAATAGAGTAATTATTGCCAAATAAATCAAAATATATGTTTTATTTTTCATCTTGTAAAATTATACTAATTTATTTTAAATATACATCCCAATTCAATGATATTTGCATATACATTAATCCTAATAACTTTGTCTTTGTACTCTTTTGCACTTATTGACCCAAACCTTACTTTAATAAATCATGAATTATGGGAAGCTTTTAGAAACACTATGGTAAATTTTGGTTACCATAACAGAGTTTTGTCTTCTTGGGCTTTTGTGGTATTGCTAACGCT
>JBIKWE010000070.1:0-4103 GCA_044356445.1 Limisphaerales bacterium
AGATAGTAAAAGCCGTTGAAGAAATAACAAGTAAAAAAATTAAAGTTGATGAGGGAGAAGCAAGAGCTGGCGAATACGCAACAATGATTGCTAATATCAAAAAGGCAAAAGATGTTTTATCATGGGAACCTAAACATACATTAAAGCAAAGTGTTGAGACTCTGGTAAAATGGTATACAAAACATCCTTTTGGGTGGTATAAAAATTAAAAAAAATATGAAGCCAACTTTAATTATTCATGGAGGTGCCAATTTTGGACCTGTAGATTATGATAAAAATCGCGATGCAGAATACAAAGAAGCTTTAAAATTATCTTTGACTAAGGGGTATGAAGTTTTAAATAAGAAAGGGTCCGCGCTTGACGCCGTTGAGACAGCAATTCATGTACTTGAAGAATGCGGGTTGTTTGATGCCGGACGCGGTGCGGTTTATACATCAAATGGAATTCAAGAGCTTGATGCTTCAATAATGGATGGCTCGAATTTAAAAGCCGGTGCTGTTGCGGGAGTACACACCATAAAAAGACCAATTTCGGCAGCCAGAAAAGTTATGGAAGAAACTTGGCATGTGCTTTTAATCGGCGAGGGCGCGGAAGAATTTTCTAAAAATCAAGGCTTAGAGATTGTACCAAGATCGTATTTTCATAATGAAGTACGCTACAAACAGTATCTTAGATTAAAAGCAAAAGAAGTTGGTGTTGAGGCAAAAAAGCACAGCACAGTTGGAGCTGTGGCTCTGGATATTTTTGGTAACTTAGCAGCAGGTACATCGACAGGTGGACTTGAAATGAAGATGCCAGGGCGAGTTGGTGACTCCCCTATCATAGGGGCGGCCACTTATGCCAACAATGAAACGTGTGCTGTTTCTTGTACAGGAGAAGGAGAGTTTTATATAAGAACTTCTGCGGCGTTTCATATTAGTGCGCTTATGGAGTATAAGAATAAAACTGTGGTAGAAGCATCTGCTGAAGTTTTAAGTAAAATAAATAAATTAGGTGGTGAAGGTGGGCTTATTGCTCTTGATAAAGAAGGAAATTATGCCATGCCCTACTCTACTGAAAGTATGTTTAGAGGGGTTGTAAGCGAAAATGAATTTAATGTAGGTGTTTAAGTTTTATAAACTTTTTGCTGACTTTAATATTATAGTCAAAAAAATGTTTCTTTAAATAACTTTAATTTATATATTTTAATTTTATAAATTAATTTTCAGTATTTTTATTGATAGTTTTTACATCAATTTCTATAATGTAAAGATATTGATTATGCGTTTTTTTAAAAAACATCATTACTTAAAGCTATTATGAAGTTATGATCTTTGCTTTTCCGTTATGAATTTGAACCATGTCCTCAACTCTTATATGATACCCGTCTACAATAATTTCAGGTTCTAGTGCAAGAACCATATTTTCATGTATTTTATAATTTTTTGTTTGTTCTTGAAGTATATTTGGCTCTTCGTGAAGCATAAAGCCTATAGAATGGCCTAAATATTTACTCTGCAGCGTTTCATATGACAAACCTTCATCTTTTATTGATTTTATATATAACTCATTGATACTGCTTAATGTTGAGTTTAAATTTAGTTGAGATATTGCTTTATGGTGGGCTCTCACAAGTTTTGCATATGCAACTTCTAAAGGGTGGTCTCCAACAAATAACATTTTTGTAAGGTCAGTATAGAAGCCAGAAGAATAAGCCCCCACATCAATTAGAATGACATCATTTTTTAATAATTTTCTATTAGTTGGCTCACCAACTGTATCAAGTAAAAGCCTATTTCCACTAATTACGGTTATAGGGAACGCAAAGCTATCTGCAAAGCTAAAAACTTGTTTTTTAATTTCTGCTGAAATTTCCAATTCTGTAATATCTGGAGCAATATATGTTGATAATTTGTTTATGGTAAAGGAAATTTTTTTGGCTAAAGCTTGAATTTTATTGAGCTCATATTTATTTTTTTTAGTCAAAAATAAAGAAATTAAATTAGTTAAATTAGTAACTTTTATGTCATTAAAATGATGAAATGGTGCATTTCCTGCTAATCCAACTCTTTTGAATTTTTTAAGAAATGATGCAAGAAAGTCAGTAATTTTGTTTTCATCCTCAAACTCTTGAACAAGTTCCTTTGTTTTTGAACGAAGATCATTTGCACGAAAACTAACCTCAATAAAACCTGATGTTTCCTTTGTGACGTAATAATAATGAAAAGATGATGTGCAGATAATGTTGGCAGCCCAAACACTTAAGGAGCTATCATGGCGAGATGAGAATAGCAAAATAACATCCAAATTATTATCATTTAATATTTTTCTAAGTTTATTTTTTCTCTCTTCCATTTTAAAATTATAAATAAAAATCTAAAATAGAAAAACCTGGTTTACCTGCTGCTTGTTGTTTTTTTATTCGATAAAATGCATTTGTTGGATCAGGGCTGTTAGGGTTTTCTGCCGCATAGTTTAAGGAGTCTGTGAATAAACCCATACCTGCATAAGGAAACATTAGAAGTCCAGTTGAATAGTCTTTTGAATTGTTGTTAAATAATTCTTGCATTAAATTAGCAAGTCTAAGATGATCTTCCCACGGCACAACACCATCTTCCATTTTAACAATTGGTGACACAATTCCAGTTTGCATAAGAAAATAATTCATTTTTCTTGAACCTATAATTTCGTATTGAGAAACAAGATCGTTATAGGAAGATTTATGCCCTTCTTTGTTTGTAAAATAAGCACCATCTAATGTTGCGTCAAAAGAAAGCTCACTATGTCCTTTGATTACACCTTTTTCATCTCTGTTAACTATACGTAAAATTATTGGTCCAATTTTTTCATTTAGCCATTTAAAAAATTTATCAGGATCTAAAATGCCTAATTTTAAAAAATCTTGGACAAATTTATCTTGTACTAAGTAATTACACTCCCATTGATTATCAGTAAGTCTTCTAATAAATATACTATTATAAGCTCTACAAAAATTATAATAATTATCTGAATCAGCTTCTTCAAGGTCCTTAAGAAAAGTGGCACATGCATTAGCCAGTTCTTGTTGCTTGCGATGACGAAATTTTTTCTCTAATTGATTAAGCCACTGTTTTATCTTATTTAAAGAGCCTTCTTTTACTTTTAATGATGAATAAGGTAAACCTTTTTGAATTTGATCATTATTTAGTAATCTTTCTGAAACAACTTTAATATCTTGTTTAGCTGAAGTAAAAGATGCATCTGGATTTGGTACTGCAAAAAAAGCATGCTCAGAGGGTCCACGAGCAGAAGTATAATGTGCTGAACTTGTTAATGCAACATGAGAATTTATTCCTCGTATTTCAAGTTCCCTTCTTATGTCCTCAATAGCAAGTACTGTAGCATTGAATTTATCTCGTCCAATATCTAAATCATGCAAGATCGATGGAAAAGGCGCCGGTTGTTCAGGTAGCGCAAAAACTAAGGGCTCAGAGTATTTCCTTGCAACATATTTAGGATTGATACCAATTTGTTCGGCAATGCTTTGTAAATCTCCAGAGTTGAAAAGCTCATATCTAAATAAAATTCTTTTTAATAAATTTTCTGGAGTTTTAGGATATAGATTTTCGTAGAGTTTTTTTAAATTAAATTTTGGCTCAGATAGTGGGCTTTCAGTCATACTATGAAGTTTTTATTAAATTTGTATAGAGCAATATATTCAGGCGTTATTATAGCAATACTTTCATGTAAATCAAGCTTATTTTAAAAAGATGTGCACAAATTTGATTTATAAAAAAAGTTAATTATCGCAAAATTACAAAATATCGTAATTCGTGTAGCGAAAAATTAACACATTCCTGCAAAAAAAATGATATTTGATATAATTAATAATTGATTGCGGAGTTAGTTCAGTTGGTAGAATGTCTCTTTTCCAAAGAGAAGGTCACGGGTTCGAGTCCCGTACTCCGCTCACTTCATCAAGGGTCCGACCTTTTTTAAATTAAACCCACACTGTTTTGTACTTAAAAAAGAGATTTAACCTTTGTATCAAGCTGAAATAAGGTCCGACCCTCTTAATTACATCTGTAATTACACAACAGAAAAATATGTTATAATATCGAATGCCTAAAAAAAACATATTAAA
>JBIKWE010000071.1:0-4058 GCA_044356445.1 Limisphaerales bacterium
TTTTAAAATCGGAAAACGAGGAGCATTTGTTTTCTGAAAAATTTTCTTGCCCTGATTGCAATACGTCTTTACCTGAAATAGAACCAAGAATGTTTTCATTCAATTCGCCCCTTGGCGCATGTGAAGAGTGTAAGGGAATTGGAAATGTTTTTAGAATTGATCCAGATTTATTACTAAATCCCAACATAAGTATAAACGAAGGAGGTTTGCAACCTTATCCAAAGTTTTTTTATCAAGGTACTTGGTACTTAAGGCTTATAAAAGCTGTTTGCGAAAAGGAAAAAATAAGTCTAACCGTACCTATAAAAAATCTTTCATCTGAAGCCCAAAAAATAATTCTTAATGGAACGGGTAAAACTTATTTGGTTGATGGAGAAAACAGATTTGGCAGACCAACAACTATTCAAGAAACTTGGAATGGTTTAGTTTCAGATCTGCAAAAAAGATATTTTGACCCTGAGACCTCAAGTTCTGATGTTGAAAAATATATGAGAGAAGAGGTGTGTCCAAAATGTAATGGCGCAAGATTAAAAAAAGAAATTCTTTCAATAACTATCGACGGATTTCCAATTTCTGCAGTTACTGATTGGCCAATTACCAAATTAAAGCAGTTTATTGCCAGTCGTATTCCTGAAATATCAAACTCATATGAAGCTCAAATTGCATCACCTATTTTGAAAGAGATAGAGACCAGAGTGACGTTTCTTGATAATGTTGGGTTGTCATACTTAACTGTTTCAAGATCTGGAAAAACACTTTCCGGAGGAGAGCTTCAAAGAATAAGACTCGCCTCTCAAATTGGAACTGGGTTAACAGGCGTGTTGTATGTTCTTGACGAGCCATCAATTGGATTACATCCAAAAGATGTTTCAGCTTTAATAAATACATTGCATAATCTCAAGGATCTTGGAAACACACTCATTGTCGTTGAACATGATCAAGAAACAATAGAGTCTGCTGATTATCTTGTTGAGCTTGGTCCTAAAGCTGGCAAAGATGGTGGAAAAATTACATTCACTGGTACGGTTGACGAGATTAAAAAAGATAATAAATCAATTACCGGACCTTTTCTTTCAGGCAAAAAGACTATAACTGCTGTAAGTCGTGAATTAGAGACAAAAAAAGGAAAAATAATTCTTCACAAGGCATCTCAATTTAGCTTAAAAAACGTAACCGCAAGCTTTCCACTTAGAAATCTAATTGCAATAACCGGTGTTTCTGGATCGGGCAAATCTACACTTATTACCGAAACACTTTATCCTGCCTTAAAATTACAAATACAAAATCAATGGAACGAATCCATTGGCAATTATGAAAGAATTGAAGGATTTCAAGATGTAAGTCGTGTTTACCTTGTGGATCAGTCACCAATTGGCCGAACTCCAAGATCAAATCCGGCAACATATATTGGAATTTTTGATGAAATTCGTGATATTTTTACAACAACTGTTGAAGCAAGAGCCCGAGGCTATAAAAAAGGACGATTCTCGTTTAATATAAAAGGTGGCAGATGCGAAAAATGTGAGGGAGCGGGAGTCATAAAAATTGAGATGCAGTTTTTGTCTGATGTTTTTGTTAAATGTGATGTTTGTGAGGGCATGCGATATAACAAAGAAACTCTAGAGGTGAAATATAAAGATAAAACAATTTTTGATATTTTGAATATGACAGTTGATGAGGCTTCAGAATTTTTTAAAAATCATGTAAAGATTTATCAAAAATTAGTGTTCCTACAAAAAGTTGGACTTGGATACATATCTCTGGGACAGCCCGCGCCGACATTTTCCGGAGGGGAGGCGCAAAGAATAAAACTTGCTGATGAGTTATCAAGGGCTGGTCGCGGACACACAGTATATATTCTTGATGAGCCAACCACAGGCCTTCATTTTGCCGATGTGCAGAAATTACTTTCAGCGCTTCAGACTTTGGTTGAACAAGGTAACACGGTAATCGTTATCGAGCACAATCTTGATATCATCAAAAATGCTCAGTGGATTATTGATATGGGACCTGAAGGTGGTGATAAGGGAGGTAACATAGTTTATCAAGGAGAAACAAAAGGTATTTTAATTCAAAAAAACTCACATACGGGCGCATATCTAAAAAAATACATGGTGTAAAATATACTATGCAACTTAGCGTCAAAGAGCTCCCATCTACCAATGGCGTGTACATATTTTTATCTGGCAAAACTCCTGTTTATATTGGAAAATCAGTAAATATAAAAGCACGAGTAAAATCTCATATTGAGAACGCTAAAAAAGACAGTAAAGAAAGAGCCATAATTGAAAGCTCTGACTCTATAAAATTTCATATCACCGATTCGGAGTTTTCAGCCCTTCTTCTTGAATCCCAAATGATTCAAAAATTTAAGCCAAAATATAATGTTAGATGGCGCGATGACAAAAGTTATTTATATATCAAAATCACTTACAAGGATGTATATCCGAAAGTATTTATTACCAGAAAAGAAAATGATGCAAAAGCTATTTATTTTGGACCATTTGCCAGCTTGTATGTGGCAGAAGATATCCTCAAGGAAATTAGAAAAATATTTCCGTTTTGTACTCAAAAAAAAATTTCAAAACAAGGCTGTTTTTATGCCAAAATTAAGCAGTGCAACCCATGTCCAAACTTAATCGAAAAAGAAACAGATTTGAATTTAAAAAATGAGTTGATCAAAGAATATAAAAAAAATATAAGGCAGGTAAAAGGCGTGTTAGAAGGAAAAGTTGATAAAGTGATAAATGAACTACATAAAAAAATTAAAATACTTACAAAAAATAAAGACTATGAACAAGCAATACTTTATAGAAATAAACTTTTTAGAATTGAAGGGGTGCTTATGAGAAAGCATTTTGATGCAAACTCCCCTGATTTATATAACAATTCAGAAAAAAGATTAATTGAGCTTAAAAATTTGCTTAATAAATATATTGAGATTGATAACCTTCAGAGAATTGAATGTTTTGATATGAGCACCTTGGCGTTTGAGAATAGCACAGCCTCAATGGTCGTTTTTACTGACGGGCTATCTAATAAAAAAGAGTATAGAAGATTTAAAATTAGAAATGAAAAAGCTTATTCTGACTTTGATATGTTTAATGAGGTAATAGATCGGCGTTTTAAGCAAAATTGGGAACATCCGCAATTACTAATTGTTGATGGGGGAAAGCCTCAATTAAGGGCTGTAAAAAAGGTTCTTGCAAATTTAAAAATCGAAATACCATTAATCGGTATAGCAAAAAGACCAGATAGAATTGTAATTGGAGAATCATTATTAACAATCAGGCCACCCCGAAATAATCAAGGTTTTCAGCTTGTGTCAGCGATGAGAGATGAAGCGCATCGTTTTGCCAAAAAATATCACACTCATTTAAGAAATAAAAAAATGTTATAATTATTAAATATGAAAGACATACTTCTTATTGCAAATATATTTCTATCCATATTCATAGTTGTGCTTATTTTATTACAAGGTAAAGGTGCCGGCTTGGGTAGTGCGTGGGGAGGTGGGGGAGAAATGTATCAGTCACGTCGTGGTGTTGAAAAGTTCACTATGAAATTAACATACATAGCGGTTGGACTTTTCTTCTTGATCTCGCTGGCGAATTTTTTCGTACAATAAAACATGCGCTTAGATTCTAAGAATATTAGATACTTTTACTGGATTTCTTCGGCTTTCTTCAAAAAAAATTTTTTAGCTCTCTTGTTGAGTTCACTTGCAACATTGATAGTCATTATTTTAATCGTTACTTTTTCGCCATTTGTACTCAAAATATTGACAACTCCAACAGAAACAATCGGTATTGCCGGCGAATACACAACTTCAAATTTACCTGACGAGATTTCACAAAAACTCTCAAACGGCCTAATACATATTGATGAAAATGGTAATGTTATTCCCGTTTTAGCCGAAGATTGGGAAGTATCCAATGATGGGCGAGAATTTAAATTTAAGATAAAAAATAATCTTTCATGGAATGACGACGCATTATTTACAGCAAAACAGATTAATTATAAATTTAAAGATGTAACAATTGAAACGCCAAATGATA
>JBIKWE010000072.1:0-3988 GCA_044356445.1 Limisphaerales bacterium
TTTATCTTTTTAAAGACTTGATTATTTTCCTGAGTTGAGGCAAGGTGCACAATATCAACAAATCTTGAGGCTATTTGTGCCGCCCAAAGAGGAGCAGTATGAAAAAGTTCAGAGCCACCAATAACTAAGATACGACCATTATTGCCTTTTCTGGAATTTTTAAGGGGTATAAAAATTTTTTTTAAATATTGCTGAATGGATTCTCTGTTTGAAGATGTAACCTCTGTAAATTTATTCATATATGTACGGCAAAACTTTTTTTCTTAATAAAAAAAGTTTTGCTCATGCTAAAATTATACCTTATGAATATAACACACCGTGAGCTAAGAAATCGTTTTTCAGATTTTTTAAGAGTAAGAAACCATAAAGAAGTTCCGCCCATTTCATTAGTTCCTCAAAATGATCCTACAACTCTTTTTACAGGGTCAGGCATGCAACAATTTGTGCCATACTTATTAGGAGAAGTTCACCCTCAAGGAAATAAATTATTCAATATTCAGCCATGTATTAGAGTTCAAGATATTGAAGAGGTTGGAGATAACAGGCATGACACCTTCTTTGAAATGATGGGAAACTGGTCTCTCGGTGATTATTTCAAAAAAGACCAACTTGAAAATTTATTTTTATTTTTAACAGACAAAAAAACAGGTCTTGGAATTAACCCCAATAAACTATTTGTTACTGTTTTTGAGGGAGACGAAACAGTGCCAGAAGATTCTGAAAGCGTGGAAATTTGGCGAAATATATTTAAGAAAGCCGGATTAAGTTATGGTATTGGTGAGCGAATATTCAAGTATCCTGCAACTAAAAACTGGTGGTCTCGGGCTGGGATTCCAGAAAACATGCCTGTTGGTGAGCCCGGTGGGCCCGATAGTGAGATTTTTTATGATTTTGGTACTCCTCATGATAAAAAATTCGGTGAGAATTGCCATCCCAACTGTGATTGTGGAAGGTTTATGGAGATTGGAAATTCAGTTTTTATGCAGTATAAAAAAACTGAATTAGGTACTTTTGAAAATTTACCAAAAATGAATGTAGATTTCGGTGGCGGACTTGAAAGATTGCTTTCAGCTTCAAATAATGAGCCAGATATTTTTAAAACCGATGTTTTTTTAGATATCATCAAAACTCTCGAGGAGATTACGAAAACATCATACGAAGAAGAGTCCAAAAAATCTACTTTACGCATAATTGCAGATCATTTTAAAACTGCTGTTTTTATTATAAATTCCGGAGTTTTGCCTTCAAACAAAGAGCAGGGCTATGTATTAAGAAGATTGTTAAGACGGGCTTTGGTAAAAATAAAATCATTATGCAACGTTTTTTCTCCAGAGCTTGTAGCGCCAGTTGTTCTATCGGTTATCAATAGCTATGAAGGAGTTTATCTAAGCAGAAACGAAGCAGATAATATTATAAGAGTCATATCAGATGAAATTTTTAAGTTTCAGAAATCATTAGACCGAGGATTAAGAGAAATTGATAAAAAAAATTTTATAGATGCTCATACCGCATTTGATTTGTATCAATCTTATGGTTTTCCCCTTGAACTTACAAAAGAAATTGCCGAGAACAAAGGGCAGAAAATAGATATTGTCAAATGGCATGACGAAGTACAAAAACATAAAGAAAAATCAAGAACCAGCTCAGAATCAAAATTTAAAGGAGGTTTAGCTGATAACTCTGAACAAACAGTTAAATACCATACAGCAACACACCTTATTCACCAAGCTCTTTTTGATTTGGTAGGAAACTCTATTAGACAAGAGGGCTCTAATATTACAGCTGATAGATTAAGATTTGACTTTTACAGCAGTAATGAACTTGATGAAAGTTTGATTTCTAAAGTTGAAGCCATAGTAAACTCTAAAATTCATGATGGTTTAATGGTAAAAAAGATTACACTTCCTAAAAAGGAGGCTGAAAAACTTGAGGCAAGATCATTTTTTAAAGAAAAGTATCCTGAAAATGTAGATGTTTACTATATTGCAAAAGAGAGTGAGTCTATTATAGACGCCTACTCAAAAGAGTTTTGCGGTGGCCCACATGTGTCAAATACTAAAGAAATTGGATCAATAAAAGTCTTTAAATTGAAAAAAATAGGGTCAAATATGTATCGCATTTACGTAAAATAAAATTATCATTTAAAAGAATATGAAAAAAGAACCTATAAATTTTGACTTATTAACAAAAATTGATATTAGAGTTGGTGAGGTGCTTTCTGCTAAAAATGTTGAGGGCTCATCTAAGCTTATTGAGCTTGAAGTTGAGTTTGGTGAAGATTATGGAAAAGCAACAATTTTTACCGGCATGCAAAAGTGGTATGCGCCAGAAGACTTCATAGGGAGGCAGATGTTATTTGTTGCGAACCTTGAACCCAAAAAAATGATGGGCAAAGAGTCTCAGGGAATGATTTTAGCAGTAGATGGGGAAAACAAACCTATTTTTATCTTTCCCAACGGTGCAGTTTCAAATGGGTCAAAAGTCATCTAGTGTTTATTTAATAAAAAACACGCTTTCATTTTATAAAAAACTCATGTAATATGTGTTTATAAATTTATACAGGCAATATTAATTATTAAAATTTTTACTTATGGTTCCTAAAAAAAAATCCTCAAATAAATCACTCGCAAAAAGAGTAAGTGCTAAAAATGTCGTTGAAGAAATTGAAATGACATCTTTTAACAAAGAGACAGCCCCAACTTCTTTATCACCGATTAATCGACTCAATAAAATGGTAAGTTTAATGGCTGTTTTAATGGTGGTATTATTTGTATTCCAAGGATATTTATTTTATCAACTTACACAGATTGGGGTAAAGGGTGCGGCAACTGAAGTTGAATCACCTCTCTCAGAGGAAAATTTAAAAAAATACGCCAAAGAACTAAAGCTTGATATGGGCAAGTTTAATAAGTGCTACACATCTGATGTTGCCAAAAATAGAGTGTCAGCAGATGCCAAGGAAGCTCAGTCGTTAAATATTAGCGGAACTCCGGGTTTCCTTATCAACGGGAAATTTTTAGGAGGCGCATTTCCAATTGAAACGTTTAGAGAGATAATTGATAAAGAGTTAGCCGGCACTTCCTCAATAAACTGCACTGACTATTCTCAAGACCTGCAAAGATATTGCTCCGATCCTCAAAACATTGCTTTCATTCCTAATCCAGTTCAAGTAAAAGTTGGTGCCGCGCCAATTTTGGGCCCAAAAACAGCTCCAGTAATTATTGTTGAATACTCCGATTTTGAGTGTCCTTTTTGCGCTAGAGCATATCAAACTGTTAACGAGATTAAAAAAGAGTACGGCGATAAAGTTGCCATTGCTTATAAGCACTTACCATTAAGCTTTCACAAAAATGCAGAGCCCGCAGCAAGAGCTTCTGTATGTGCTCAAGAACAAGGAAAATTCTGGGAGTATCATGACAAATTATTTGATGTACAGAAACAGTAAATTTTGACATATATTAAAAGACCGGAGTAAAGTCCGGTCTTTTTTTAATTTTAAAAATATTTATAAAAGGATTTAAAATTATTGATTTCATAACAAATATGGAAGCAAACACAGAAATAATAAGACCAAAATCTAATTTAAGCTCTTATTTAAATTATGCTGAAACAGAATATAAAAATGTAACTATTAAAGATGATTTAAGTCCAGTCGTTACAAATTTGAAAAACTTATCAATACCACCTAATATAATTTGAAAGTATTTTTCTAGCGACCCTGGAGCAACAGGGGGTAAAATAATATTTCCATACCTCCGGATTGATGCACTTTTAAATACAACTAAAAATTGTTTATATAGGCTTAGTTCTTTAACATTTGACGATAATAAAAAGGCAGATAACTACGCCATGCTCAGTTTAGCGGCTTTTAAAACTATTCTATGGGTGGAGATTGGATTTAAAGGGCTTTATAATTATGCTTCAAGTCCTGAATCGGTAAGCTGGTCAGCTCAAGGAGTAGCTTATAATTCGGACCCTATTTCTCGAA
>JBIKWE010000017.1:0-13739 GCA_044356445.1 Limisphaerales bacterium
GCACCAGAGCTCCTTCTGGCATCTGTGCCCCATAAGTTCTTATTAAAATAGAGTCACTCCTTAAGAAAAATTCCCCCACCAATAGAGGGAGCCATGCTAATACTAGAGGTAAAATTCTAATCTCCATTAAATAATCTTTTTTGTGATTTTTTGGCCAAATAAAAAATATTTGTATAAATAAATTGATTATGAATCCCAAAACCAGAGAATAAACTCCAATGAATCTTGAAAAAAACAATACAATTAAGACATTTGAAATTCCACCCAAAAGCTGAGTAATCGGAAACCTCAAAACATTTTTTTGAAAATAATGCCATGCACCCGAAACCGTGGCAATTACCGCAATCGGAATACCAAGCATTAAAATATTCATCATTTTGGAAACTTCGCTAACAAAATCCTGTCCTCTTTGTCCAAAAAGAATATCTGAAATATTGTAAGAAAAAACAATTACCAAGAGCGTAAATAAGATAGATAAACCGCCAAGATTTTTTACAAGTTTTAACACATTGGGCATTTTGCCTTTTTCACTACCCATAAATGGAACTAGGATATTGTTTAGTGTGCTGTAAATTATTGTAACAAGAATAGTTGGAATGGTGACTGCAGATAGAAATACATCAACATCTTTTGATGCACCAAAGATTCGGGTTATAAAAATTTGTGAAATAAGTTGGACCAGTGTTGAAAGTCCAAAAATTACTGTAACGCCAAAACTTTTTTTAAGCATATTACTTTTACTCCATTCCCCAGCTATAAATTTCTATTGGCCATTTATCAGTTGGAGAAACTTCAAGGCTTTCAATTCTGTATTCTAGTTTCATATTTTTTTTGGCGTACTGCTTGATATCTTCGGGAAGAATGCTTTCCCAGTCTTCTACAACCAAAAGACCTTTGGGATTTTCTTTCAAATACATCTCAAAACTTTTTAAATCAGTGTAAACAGGCTTACCAGTAATATTGTGAGTTGATTTACCACCTGGCTTTATACCAAAGGTGTAATCTTTTACAAAAGTAGCTGGAGGTGATAGCTTTAAGTACCAAAGTTGAGCCTCATAGAGATTATTTATAATCGGCAGACTTCTGTAATTGGTTATATTATTTTTAATCCATTCAAAAGCTACTTTGTAGTTGGCATTTTGTACATCGGCAAAAAAATCTATATTAGGGCTGTAATATGATTGCGGTTTTCTTACAATTTTAAAACCACTAATAAAAATAAAAAAAATTAGAACCAATATTGGAAAGAAAGTATTTTTTTTTGAAATCGAGCTAATAGCTCTGTCCCAAAAAACTGCAGAATACACAAATAAAATTCCAAAAAGAGGCACAAGGTATCGAATATTGTGACTATAATACCTAAAATTCCACAAGAAAATAATTGATAAAATCCATAAAATCATTCCAATAGTAATTATTTTATTTTTATTAAACAAATAAACGATTCCATACATTGCGGGGATGGTTATAAATATATATTTGTTAGCAAGAATGTCCCGAAGGTATGTCGTGTTATTGTATAAAAAAATTATTTTCCCATCATTAGGAGCTAAAAAATAACTGATCATTTCAGCTATATTTAAAATATTAAATACGACTATTAAAAATAAAATGAAAATAAATATTTTCCCAGGAGATTTAATATTTGCAAAAATTTGTCTGTGTTTTTTATATATGACAAACAAGAGGTATGGAATTGCGAACAATATTCCAATGTAATGAAATAATGCTGCAGTAATAATTGACAAAATTATTCCGATTTGAATAAAAATTGAACTGGGTTTTGTGCTTAATAAAATTAGTAGGTAATAAATGATTAAAAATATGGTTTGCAATATGGAGTATGGTTTTGCTTGAATTGCATTTGCTAGGTTAAGATGGGAGAATGTTACTAAA
Organism: Limisphaerales bacterium; assembly: GCA_044356445.1. Classification (GTDB taxonomy): domain Bacteria; phylum Patescibacteriota; class Microgenomatia; order UBA1406; family GWC2-37-13; genus UBA1450. The sequence continues at coordinate 1,897 of JBIKWE010000017.1, forward strand.
AATGAAGCTATAATTCCTGCTTTATTGCTAGAGAGCTTAGCCCCTAGCAAATAGGCAAAAATAATACCTAAAGAACTGCCTACAACAGACGGTAATCTTGCAGAAAACTCTGATACTCCAAAAATCAAAAATGAAATATAAACTGTAATTAACTGAAGTGGTTGATAATTTATTCCCGGTGTCCGAATTGCTGCTAAAAAATCTTTTTTTCCAGAAATAACTTCAGCAGCTTCATTGCCAATATGAGCTTCGTCTGTCCAAAATGAATTATTCTCCAAGATCCCAGTCAGTCTATAATAAAAACCAACAATAAAAAATATTGAAAGAAAAATTAAAGGTAATATACTTTTTACAAAAGTAATTTTTTGCATCTTAATTTAATTAAAATTTTTGGGCATCAAGTTTTTATTCGTAATTATATTCATTATAGATTTTGTTTTATAGTCAGTAAAATTTTCGATAATTCCTATTAGCACGCCAATAGAAAAAAAATAAAATGAAAATATTGCAAATTTTTCAATTAATAACCATTGATTAAATGGTATGAGGAAAAGTAAGGCAAATAAGGATATGTACGACAAAATGAATAGAAAGTCAGAGCTCATTTTGAAGAATAATAAAGTAATAAACCACAATAAAAAAAGTAAAACTATAAAGGTTGGGAAAGTGAAATTAATGAACATTATATATAAAAAAGACAAGCTTATGGACAATGTCAAAAAAATTTTTTTTATTGAAATAAAGAAATTTATGATTTCCCTAAATTTTATTATTAATAAATAATTAAACTTTATAAAAATATTACTAATATATTTTAAAAAATGACTGTATTTTTTTTTAGTACGATACTTCATCAATAGTAAATGGCCAAACAACAAAATAATAAATAAAAGCGATAACTTAAACACTATTGAAAATACTATTAATGGCCAGTATGAAATTTGGAATTCCGATTTTGAATTTTTTTCTGATTTAGACTTTATTTGCCACAAAGGGTTTAAAGCAAATAATTTTTCCTGTTGCTTAATGCTTAAATTATGCGTTATTAATTTATATTTGTTAAATCCCACCTCCTCAATGCTAACTTTAGGTGGCATGTTGTAGGGCTGACTTAGGAAAGTAAGCGTAATTTTATTAAGTAATTGCGGAATTTGTACCACATTGAAATTAGCAGAGTCTACTTTTGTTCCATTGTTTGTATAAATTTTTCCTTGAAATGGTTTATTTCCGCTTGGAATATCTACGTAATAAATCTTATTTTTATTTAATGAAGTAATATCTAAAGATTTAAAGATTCTTAACTTTCCATTTTCTTCTTGATATATATCTATTGTATATGAATCGTTGGATTGAGATGAAAATGCTATTATTGATCTGCTTGGCTCTATAGCTGGGATTGAAAAAGTTACACTCTCACCATTTGTATTTAATGGAATAAGAGTTGTTAAATCCTCATACTGAAGTAGTAAAGTGGTGTTATTTTGATTTATCTCGGCAAAATCAACGATACAATTTTTTTGATTACAATTTAGTTTATACAACTTATTGCCTATGTTTATTTTTGAAGGAATATATTCTGCATCTTTCTTGTAAGGAACCTGTATTTTATATAAACCAAATTGCTTATTTTTATTAATATTTGTTAAAGAGTAAGGCATTGAAGATTTTTCTATAATTTCATTTTCATATTTAATTTTTGAATAAAGGTCTTTATGAATGCTATCAACAATATTTATTAGATACTTCTTTTCATCTGTTCTCAGATTTGATTGCTCTATGCTTAAGCTTATTTTGTTTTCAAATGAGGTTAAATACTTTGGAAGATGTGAAGGATTTTTATCGCTACTATATTCATATGTGTCATTGTTTTCTATAGCCTGAGACATAGACTGATGGTATCTTGCAAGTTGTGCTTCCCAGGAATCATAAATCTTAAAAGAATTGGGGCGCAAGATTGTAGGTTCGTTATTTGTCCACCAGCTTTCTACTTTAATAATTTTTCCTAAAACTTTCAATTCGTCTTTCCATGTACTCATCTCCTCCACTCTTTTAGCAGCAAAAAATAATGAGTTAAAACGGTTATTCTTTAAATCGTTTTTTTCTTTAAAGGAAGTTATCGCATATCTAAATAAATTTTTTGGAGAAGTAGAAACATGAGGGTATTGTAGCTGTATTAGTGATGGATATTCTTTCGGATATACATTGTAAATTTGGTCAAAAGGGTTATTTGAAAAGTTAGTCAAATATTTAGGATTACCGTTGAAGTTTAAAAACATCCACGATGAAATGCAAAAGAATACAAGTGATATTATTATGATTCGAAGTTTTATTTTGCCCATATTAAAAGATTAAATTCGATAATAATCCTTATACCACTTTACAAAATTTTTTAGACCATCCTCTATTTTGGTAGTCGGGTTGAATCCGAGTTTTTGTTTAGAGTGATCAATATTGGCATATGTTTCTAATACGTCACCGGGTTGTAAAGGCATGAAGTTTATATTGGCTTGTTTATTTAGTAAATTTTCTAAGCATTTAAGAAAGTGCAGCAGTTCTACAGTTAACGAATTTCCTAAATTAAAGATTTCATATGTATACTCTTTATCAATAGCTTTGATCACACCATCAACTATATCATCTATATAAGTGAAGTCTCGTTTCATTTCGCCTTTATTGTATATGTCGATCGGCTTACCTTCTATAATTGCCTTAGTAAATTTGAAATATGCCATATCTGGCCTACCCCAAGGACCGTATACTGTAAAGAATCTAAGTCCGGTGCAATTTATGCCGTATAGATGGCTATATGTATAAGCCATTAATTCATTTGCGATCTTAGTTCCACCATAAAATGAAATTGGTTTGGAGACTTTATCTTTTTCAGAAAATCCACCTAAATTCATTTTATTCTCCCCATATACAGATGAGCTTGAAGCAAATACGATCTGATTGATTTTGTATTTTTTTGCCGATTCAAGAATATTTAAAAATCCTTTAATATTTGATTCTTCGTATATAAATGGGTCAGTTAAAGATTTTCGAACACCTGCTTGTGCAGCCAAATGAATTATTTTTTTAGCTTTATATTTTGAAAGTACAGCATTTAGCTCTTCTTGGTTAGCTATATTGGCTTTTTCAAAGTAAAAATCTTTATTTTTTTGAAGTATAGAATTACGCGCTAATTTTAAAGAAACTTCATAATAGTCATTTAAGTTATCGATTCCAACAATTTGATGCCCCATTTGTAAAAGTTTACTTGTAACATGGAATCCTATAAATCCAGCACTACCTGTAAGAATTATTGTGTTATTTATATTCATTAATAGATTTTACTCCTTGAAAAGTTGATAATAATTATAAGTGAAATATGTCATTATTACCGAAAATCCCACATATAATAATATTGAATTTATAAATATTTGATTTTTATACTTATTCAAGTAATACGGTTTTTTGAAGTAATGGTTATTAAGCTTTTGTTTTATGAAGTAGTACGATTCTGCATAGCCTTTGTCAAAGGAATGCATAAGTGTTGCTCGAGTAGCATCATTAAGATTGATATAAATAAGTCCTTCATGCATTTCAAAGAGGGTGCGAATATGTTGAAATTCAAAATAATAAAATTCTTCATTATCTGAATGAATTGCCTTAGGTAAATTTGATAAATTTTTTTGATAAGTATTTTTGTCTAATACAAGTAAAAAATTTTCATTAAACACCTTTGGAAATTCTGTGAATATATGTTGTATATATTTACTAGCAATTGAAGGAAAAAACGGCTTATTTGTTGTTGGATCAATGGCAGTACTGTAATACCAAGTTCTTGCGGCGCTTATAGAATTTATTGGAGTTGTATGTATATTTCTCACATAAATAAGTTTATACGATGCGTGAAAATAGAATATTACGAGTAAAAATAGTATCAAAGAATTTATGCTTAAAGATAAAAAATTACTGTTATTAAAATATTTACTGTGAAATTTAGATATTCTCTTTATTGTGAATAAGAAGTAAATTAAATACAATAAATAAGAGGAAAACAATATTATGCTTGCAGTCTCTGAAAAATTCACTAAAGTCCATTTAGGTAAATATTTTTCAAATTGAGTATTTAAATTTGCAAAATGATACTTTTGTGGACCGGAACCGAATATAGCAATTGTCACCAAAAATAACAAAGATAGATTAAAACTAATTAAAGATTTTTTATAAAAAATAACAAGTAATATTAGTATCGGAAAACTCCAGGTATACCAATGAGCTTCAATTCTACTTTGTGTTAGGTAGAATACTGCTAGAAAAGTAAGCAGAGAGTAAAGTATTCGGTTGTCACTTGGTTTTTTCTTTTTTTTCAAAATTGAGTACATATGCCAACCATACATAATCAAAATAGCGGTTCCAAATATATAAATACTAAAAACATTTTGCCAGAGAGCGTATATTGGGTCGTCCATTTTGGGACTTAAACCATATAAAAAATAATATAAAATCTTATATATGGGTCCGTCTACTGTAGGTGTTCCAATGTTTATCAATGCGTTACTTGAACCAACAAAATTTAAAACAGATCCGTAGTGCATGCCTAGCATTATTGAAGTTTTTGTAAATGAGGTTAAATCTATGAAGGGAAATATATTTGCAACATACGAAAAAATAAAGATGCCACCGTATACGATAATACTGTTAAAGCATACGCTAAAAAAATGCGTAAATTTATTTGAATTCAGCTTTGAACCTATGATAGTAAGTAAATAAAATGGAAGCAGTATTATAAAAACATATTTAAAAGCAAACGCAGTGGCTAGAGTCAAAATTGAATATGCATATTTTCTGGATATTAAAAAGTAAATAGAAATCAAAAATACAAATGCAACAATTAACTCATATTGTCCTTTCATGTATGCACTATACCAGACGAAGGGATTAATTATCCATGCAATGACAGCAAGTTTTTTTTGCGATTTATTAAATTTTAGAATATTAGCAATTTTATGTATTAATAAACCTATACCAAGATCTGATATTACGAGGGGTAATTTAAAAAAAACATGAAATAAAATCAGATTATCTTTTGTGAGTTTGAAAAATTCCAGAAACGATATGTATCCGGAATAAACAATTTTATAGGCATATAATAAAACATATGATTTATTCCAATTATCTATAGAGATAAAATCAAAATCATATAATCTTTTCACCTGATAAAGATATGTTGCGGTATCGAAGCTTTCACTTGTAAAAGGAATAATAATCATTTTAAGACTCAAAAAAATAACAAACACTAAAAAATAGTTATTTATAGGTCTTGTTATTATCCCAATTAAATAATTTTTCATTAGTTTTTTAAGTAAGGGTAATTAAATCATTAATATCGCCATTTTGGGAAATAAATGATTTATTAAAATGTAAGGTTTTTTTCTTTAAAACCGTATCTATGATTTCAATACTATTTGTTTTATGAATTTTTTTTTCAAATAACGAGGATTTATTGAAAATTTTTCTTATGCCTGATGAAAATAAATTAAAAATAAATTTATAAGCAGGCTGACCATAAAGATACGAAGTCGGATAAAGAATAAGCGTATATAAAATATTTAAAATATTTTTAAAATTATCTTCAATACTAAATTTAGATTGGCTATTCAATTGATTAATCTGAATTATTGTTCTATATAGATTTTTTGAAAAGATATTTTTATCAATGAATTTAAAAATTTCCTCATTTTTATTCTTTAAATTAAAATAAATAATGTTTAAAAGTAGATGAGTAGTAAAGTTTAAACCTCTGCAGTCTTTATTTGTGACAATCTTTTCAATATTTTCGTAATCAAGTATTGTGTTTATGTCTATATTGTCAAGTCTATTATTGTCAATTGATTTGCGTTCGTAATCATATCTTGTAACTCCAACTAAGTCTGTTGTTACTCCAATTTTTAGTTTTAAGTCCTTAACCTTGTTCATTATTTCTAAGTTCATAAATCTATCTGGAACAGAAGTTTTGTAAATAATTTTATTAGAAAAAACCTTTTCTAAAAGTTTAGTGCTATAGGCTACGTAATTTGAATCAGTAAGTAATTTTAAATCTAAAAGCAACCATTGATACGGGTCTATTGACCGTGTTATGCCAGTATCAAAATATAATTTACAGCTTTTTTTATCTATTAGAGTTATTGGGTAGCCCACTAGAATGTCGTAATTATTTTTAGCTATCTGTAGAGAAAATACTTTTAACAAATCAAAACAGAACAAATTGTCATCATCTAGCCTAATAAAATAATCTCCACGGACATAGCTGAATGCTTTATTCCAATTTTCATGCATTGTCAAATCCGAATTAACTCTATAATAACGTAGCTTATAATTTTTAATATTGGACACTAATTGGTCAGTTCCGTCCGATGAATTGTTATCATGAACAATAACTTCATAATTATCATAATCTTGATTTAAGACTGATTGTATAGCTAATTGAAGAAGTTTTTTACGATTTCTTGTTGGAATTATGATAGAAAATTTAGGGTTTTTCATAAAAATATCAAGCTATTCCCATATAGCTACTAAAGGATTTATCGAGGAAATTTGTTTTCTAATTTCGTCCTGATATACTCCAGCACGTAAAATTACCGCCACATTTTTTTTATCTTTAAGTATTTCAGGAGAAAAAATAATTAAGGATGAGCCGTAGAGTCTTTTCCCTTGCTTAATTTTGCTATTGTCTAAAATCCCTTCAATTTTAGTTTTATCTATTCCTTGGTTTAAGAGATATTGTGAAAATACATGCGCACCAAATAAAAATACTTTACCATTGAAAGATTTAATTTGCTTATTGTAATTATTTATAATTTTAGTATTGAATTCAAGATAATCAAGAAACATTTTTTTATATTTATCGTATTGAGACTCAAAATTAAATGAAACCTGATAGTCTACTTTTTTTGTCGCATAAAAAATACTATGTTTATCAAAATATTTTTTCTCTAAGATTTCAAAACCGTTATTCGAAAGTAAGTAGTCAATAAAGTATTCTGTAATAAAAATGGTATGCTCAAAATTCAATACATTTGTAAATTTATTATCTAAGTATGCAAATAAATTTGGTAAAGTAAATATATGATATTGATTAGCCTTTAGAAGGCTAGTTACTTTTTCCAAAAAAGCTTTTGGAAAATACATGTGTTCGAATGCATGAGAGTGAACTATTGCATCAATTTTTTTATCAAAAGTAAATTTATCATCGAAAAGAACGGGGATATATTCGATTTGATCATTGTCAATATTGACTGGATTAGGTTCAACAATAGACCAACGAATATCTGTTTTGCCCTTTATATAATCCAGCGCCATTCTTCCGTTTCCCCCACCTATTTCTAAAACATTTTTTAGATTATATTTTTTCAAAAATTCCAGAAATTCTTTATGGTGTCGATCCCAAATACTTCCTAATGCCTCGGAATGATAACCTGAATACACAACTTCGGGAGGAAGTATTTTATCTAGTTGAATAATTCCAGACTCTTTGCATATTGAAATAGATAAATCTGCGATTAAATCTTTCTTAATGTCTTGATCTGTGGCTCCAATAAAAACAGGAAAATCTTTAAAGGTGTATAAATGTTCAAGGTTTTTATTGCCAGTAATTACGCTATAGTTTCTAATTATATATTTCATAAAAATTAATTTAATTAAATATTAGGGCGACTTCCATGCGCCCGAGCCTTTTGACAGTTTGAATGAATGAATATCAAATTTTATTTGAAAAAACATCTCTAAAATATGCAAAGAAGCCTCTGCAACAGCGCCTTCTCCCCCTTTGGCATTTGTAATGAAATCGGCATAAGTTTTTGTTTTGTAAAATGCATTTTGTGGTGCAATACTATATCCCACCTCTTTAAACACAAGCGGGTCAAAAATTCCATCTCCCATATATATAGTTTTTTGAGGATCATAAAATTCTCTTATCCATTCTATACGCTCAAAAGTACTAACAAGTGACAGCTTAATTCCCATATCATCGTTTATTCTTTTTTTGGTTATAGCAAAACCCCTCTTATCTCCGGTAACGCAATGTATTTCAATTTTGCCGTCAAGTAAAGCAAGCGCATCATTGTCTTCTGGCCCAAATTGTTTCATAACTTTTCCTTGTTCTGTGTAATAGAATTTTCCATCTGTGAATACACCATCCACATCTATAACAAAAGTTTTTGGAATAAAATTTTTTTTATATATTTTCATTTAAAGATTTCCAAATATGTAATTTTCCAAAGTAAAATAGAAAAAGATCAAATGGATGATGGTGTAATGGTGACATATTCAACCAAATAATACCAGTAAGCATTTTTACTTTTTTTAAATCATATCCTTCTTTCTTTATAAAATCAAATAATAACATTTGACATTCGACAAGATTATCCTTTCGCAGGATGTCACAATGGATATTTTTGTCATCAATATTAATTGAAAACAATTCCTTATTCACTATTGAATGATTAACCACTAAATTGTGATTTAACTTTGCTAGATCGTAATACTTATCGCCAGAATTAAGTAAGCCACCAAAATTTTGCCTCCAATCAATAAGAGTATAGCCTTTTTGTGTTTTAATAACGTTGTCAAGAATAAAATCCCCGTGAAACTTGCTTTGAGTAGTGGTGCAAAGCCAGTCGTAATCAATCATTTCAAGAAGATTTTTAATTGGAGGGATTTTCTCATCATTTATAAAAGTTTCAGTATCTTTTATAGGATGAGTTTGAAAAAAGTCTTCAATTCTTTCTTTGGTTTTTTGATAATAAAAATTATGGCAAATTTCTTTAAACTTATCATCAGTTACTTCGTTAGTTTTCTTCCAAAGATTATCTTTTGACCATAAAAGAAAATCTGAAAAATTGTGAGGATTTGCAATATCTGCAAATAGCTCACCGTCAATATAATTATAAATATAGAAATTTTCACGGTTTGAAGTTATTTTTGGAACTAGAGGTTTAAGTAATTCTGCTCTTGCAACCCTTTGTTTAGCGACATTACTGTCTGAAAAAAACTTTATAGTCTTGCCATCTTTAAAAAAAATACTTTCACCTGGTTTATCTAAAATATGGTGACTATCTGAAAATACTTCGCGAGCTTTAATAAGACCTTCAGCATTTCCTGTATCGTACCAGTTGAAAAATTTATGAACAGCAAACTTACTCTGATTATCAATCATTTCGTTAATTGCTTGCCAATCTGATAAATTTGTATTTTTAGAGTCTTTATCATATAGTTTCTTAATTTCAGACCAATATTCTTTAAAATCATTAATTCCAATTAAACCTATATGTAAAAAATCCGGTTGCAAATGCCCCTTGTCATTTATTCGATCTACTAAGTTATTTGTTGAAGTTATAGACGAGTATTGCGAAGAACCTTCTCCGATATATCCTCCAACCCAGTTTATATTGGGAACAGGAACAGAACCCTTAATTATTGTGTCGCTAGCATGGTAGATAAAGGGACATTGAAGTTCGGATGAGGCTTGAAGCATGCTGTATCCGAGACTGCTTCCCTCACCTTCATATTTTTTTATGTTTACAAATTTAAATGAACGGTTGGGATATGTAAGTTCTAAATAATTTTTCACATGATTACCAAAATATCCCAATGTCACTACAATCTCAATATCTTCAGGATATAGATCTACTATATGAGATATGACCGGCTTTGATCCGACTTTTATGAGGGATTTGTTTGTGTATTTAGTAATGTCGCCTAAACGAGAACCTACACCAGAAGTTGTAATTAGCAATTTATATTTTTTCATAAATTATGAAAGATTTCTATTTATAGTTTCCTTTAAATCCGAAATTTTATCAGATAAAAGTGCAGGTGGTTGGTAAATAGTACCAGTGCCACATACGAGCATTGTAGCCCCTGCTTCAATCATTTTTGGTGATGATTCCCGAGTCACTCCCCCATCGATTTCAATTTCAATTTTTCTATTTCCTATTTTATTTTTTAGGTCTTTTATTTTTTGAATCATTTCAGGTATTAGCTTATGGCCAACAATACCAGGGTTAATCGCCATAATTAAAATAAGATCAACATCTTCTAAAAGATAATCAAGTGCATGTAGAGGGGTAGCTGGGTTTAGGGCTACACCTGCTTTTACTCTAGCATTTTTAATGATTTTCGTTAGTCTATGTGCATGTGCAGTTGCCTCATAATGAAAGGTTAGAGTGGTCGCACCAGCTTTTAAAAAATCATTGAAATATGGCTCAGGATTTTCAACCATAAGATGCACATCTATTGGGATGTTTGTTTGTGTTCGTACTGAAGATAAAACTTCAGGATGTAGACCATATCGTGGAACAAAAAGTCCATCCATAACATCAAAATGAATAGAGTCAACTTTAGCCTTATTTAATTCATCAATGTCTCCTTGTAAGTTGAGCATATTTCCACAAATTAGTGAAGCAGCGAGTTTGAATTTATTTTGTTTTGTCATAATTTATTCTAAATTTGAATGTCTGTTCCACATTGTTTCATGAGTTTCGCCTGTTAATTCCATTAGTCGAAGTACAACTGCATCGAAAAAAATGAATAAACATTGTTCATTCAGTGTAGTCATGGGCTGTATTGAGACAAGTCCTTCAACTGATTTTATTTTAGATGGTGCTGGAATGTTGACAATAGTGTCGGCAATTTTTCCCATTCGAGACATAGGGTTTCCTGTAATAAGCGCAATTGTTGCACCATTTTTTTTGGCAATTTCAACAAGGTCGAAAATCGTTTGAGTTTCACCAGAACCTGAAGCTACAATCAATAAATCACCTTTTTTTATCCCTGGAACCGTAGAGTCTCCTAGAAAAAATGCCTTTTTGCCAAGATGGCCCAATCTCATCGCAAACGCTTTAGCTGACATGCCCACTCTTCCGGCTCCAAGAGTTATTATTTTATTCGCTTCAAGAATTTGATTGATTAATTCATTAACTTCTTTGTTATGAATGTGTGAAAGTACATGGGTAATTTCTGAGAGAATAGCACCAATAGCTGTTTTAGTTTTCATAGCGACGATTTTTCTTAACTTTTATTAGTTTTGCAGGGATACCACCTATGACTGAATAATCGGGAAATGACTTTGTTACGACACTATTTGCACCGATGACACAGCCTTTACCTATATGCACACCTTTAAGAATCACGGCACCGACTCCAATAAAAGTTCCATCGCCAATGGAAACAGCCTTGCCCTTGGTAGTGCCTTGTGTATGGATCGGTAAATCAACTCTTTCACATATATGATCATGGTCCAGAATAGTGACTCTCCAAGAAAACATGCAATTTTTACCTATATTGATTGAGCTGCTAGAACTTGCAAAAAAGTCTTTACCTATCATGGTGTGGTCTCCGATGCTTAAAATTGGTGTAATTTCCCGAGACTCAACTGTTTGTATAGTTGCGTTTTCACCCACCGATACATGATCGCCAACGATAACACCTTTTTTATTACTAAAGAGCATTCGATAGCCAAACCCGATATATGAATTTCTCCCAAATTCACTACTATTGATAATAAATGGAAGATCATATATGTGAAGAAAAAATCGGAATATTTTTAATATAATTAACATATTAGGTATAGTATTGCTTTAGTAACTTATTATACCCAGAAATTTCTTTTTCATTTATTTGACTTCTTAATCTTTTTGCCTTAATTTTTTCGATAAGTAACCGGAGCAATAGTTTTGGTAATATGAGCGAAACAATACTTGATATTACAAAAAATTTATTGAAAATAATTGGCGGGTAAAGTTGAATAGTCTTTATCACAATTATTAGTGAGCTGGTAATCCCATTTGTTAGTCGATTAT
>JBIKWE010000074.1:0-3913 GCA_044356445.1 Limisphaerales bacterium
TTACTTGGAATAACTATGCCGCCAACAAATTTATTTCCTAAGGTTTTAATTTTCTCATAAAGTGCTCTAGCTTTATCAATTGTGTCGTCAGATTTTGCAGTGTCGCCAGACTTTGTGTCAAATATTCCGGTTTTTCCGTTTTTAAATCTTATAATCCAATCAGGGTAAAATAATCTGTATGCTTTTTCTTTTGAGCTAAAATATTTTATAGAAAAAAATTCTTGCCCCATATCCCCATTTTTAAACCACCACTCTATTAACTCTTCTTTGTTATCTATATATTCCCTGAACTTGCTTTCGTTTATTTTTCCTAAATATTCCTTTTGAAAATAGCAGGGAGATATAGCACATAATTTAACATTCACCTCTTCAAAATCCTCTGAAAAACCGTATTCATCTCTTATGGTAAAAATTGTTCCAGATCTGCTTTCTATTTCCTCTCTTTTTTCTTCTATTATCTTTGCAAGTACCGGCTTATATTCTTTGATAGCTTGTGTTATGGCTGGTCTAAACACACTCTCTTGCTCTCTATAAATATCATTTATGAATAGGCTATAAAAATCTCGACTTTCACTAGACACATATTGCCTAAACCAAACTCTTAATGCAGATTTTAATGGGCTCCAGGATCTTGAAATATTTGATATTTTAGAATCTTCATCGTCTTGTTCTTTTAACAGTTTAAAACAAAGATAATTAAAAGTTTTTTCAATATCATTTACAGACATATCCGTTTCCAAATCAACTCCGTTGTTTATGAAGTCAAAGCCAATATCATCTACATTTTCAAATTTTGCGTTAGCAATAATTTTATTCTGTACACTTAAATCAAATATAACCCCTTTTTCTTTAAGTTTTTTCTCCGCTTGTCCAAAAATTGAATTAATATCAATATCAAAATATTTGTTCATGGAGTAAAAAAAGCTTTCTTGAAAAGCAACTGAATTTGCTAAATCTCCGTATTCTAGTCTTGAAACAAAATCAGACTGAATTTCAATTTGACTAATTTCCTGTTTTCTTTTTGCATAAAAAATATTTGGTTTTTTTATATCAGACTTGTCCCATTCTTTATTTACATCCTCTCTTCTGTAGTTGGTATATAAGTAACCGGTCTTAAGTATAGGGTTATTTGTATAATCTTCTATTTTATAAGGTTCAGCCATTCTTAAAATTCGACCTAATGTTTGAAGGTAAAAAGTTGGGCTGTTTATTTCTCTAAACATCACAAGAATATGAGCTCTTGGACAATCCCATCCAGTTCCTGCAGCTTGCTTAAATAGCATGTAATCAACTGGGCTCTCATTATCAGTTATATACTCTAAGTTATCTTTATGATCATCAAACCATAGCGCTATATTTTTTTTATCAACGTCATTATTTTCTAAATACGAAAGAACTATCTCTTCTTTAGTTTTTTCTCCCCTGTCTCTTAGTTCACGATCATCGTTTGGAAGCTGAATTAACATTAATGGATTAATTTTTTTTCCAATTTTTTTATACTCCTCTTTTACTTCTTTACGTTTATTTATTCCCAATTCAAGCAATACTTCGTCTAGATCCTTATCCTTAAATTTTTTTAAATCCTCATCGGTTTGAGCCATTATTTTATCTTTTATAAGCCCTGCTTTTACAACTTTTTCCCTATTAACTTGAATAAAACTATTATATGTCGCTGCTTTTGCAATATCTTCAACATGGGGTGTTGCGGTTACGTGGATTATGATTTTTGGATCTATATAATCTATTATATTTTGAGCAAGTTGAGTTGACTTATTTTTATGTGCTTCGTCAATGATAAGAATTATTTCTCGCTTGTCTTTGTGAGTATTGTCTATAAAATCTTCAAAGTAAACGCCACTTTCTTTATATGATCTATCATCATCAGGTCTTCTTAAAACTCTTGATTCAGCAGATCGTGAAACTACTTTCTGCCAGTTTAAAAATAAAATATCATTTTTAAAAAGTTTGCCGTTGCTCAAATCATTTACAGTTAGAAGCCCATTTTCAAGATTATTGTCAAAATATTCTTTAAATTTTTCTTTATTCTGCATCGCAAGGTCATCGCTAAAGGTTATAAAAATAAATGCTTTTTCCATGTTCCAATTTGGCAAATGATTCAAACTTTGTACGAAGTTTGCAGTTGTTAATGTTTTGCCACTTCCGGTTGGGGATTTTAGAACTAAAGGTAACTGTCTTTCTGGAGTGGTCCATAGTGACAGAAAGCTTTGAAGCATTTTGTCCACCGCTTCTTTTTGAAAAGTCAATAAGTTATACATAATATTAAATACTTTTAATTTTTTTATAAATTTCTAAGATCTGTTGAGGAATGTTTTTAACATTACAATCTGAAATATTTTCAAAATAATAAGAATAATCTTCATTTCCCCAACTGAATACATAAACTGATTTTTTTCCATCAAGAGTTTTTATTTTATTTACGAAATTTTTGAATTCTATTAACTCTTCTCTAAAATAAATACAAGTAAATTTATTCTCTTGCTGAAAGATTTGAAAATAATCGTTTTTAAAATTTAAATAGAGAGTATTTTCAGCTATACTCAGGAGTTCTCCAGCATTTTGAGAAAGTTCAATTCTGTCATCATCGGTTATTGAAGTTATTCCATTTTTACCAACAAATGCGGTTCTATAATACTTGAGACTTCCGCCAAGGGCAGCAACTTTTTCACCTTTTGAATTTGTATATCCGTTTATTACTTTTTCAACTCTTGGATAACAAACATCTTCACAGATTTTATTTTCATTATTTGTGCAAAGAATAAATTGTCTTTTGCCTCCATCTTCATTATTTAAATCTAAAACAGCATGGCCTGTGGTGCCTGAGCCTGCGAAGAAGTCGAGGATTACTGAGTTCGGTTTACTGCTTATTTTAAATATATCTTTAATTAAGTATATTGATTTTGGATTTTCAAACTTATTCTTACTTATTATTTTGCTTAAAAAAATACCAGCACTGCCTGAATCATATTCAGATTTATAAAATATAGTTTTAGGAGTAGTTGCTCGCATTGTATCGCCTATTGTGGGGCGCATTTTTTCGAAAACTTTCCATTCCGAAGTTTTTTTTATTTGTACATTTCCTATTTCAATATTTTTCAAAAATGTTTGAATACCCCATCGCCATCTTCCAAGATTATTTTCTTTGTCTCTTGGAATAATAAATATAAAATCATCTTTTTCATATTTCTGTTTTAAATATTTAAGATTATTATCTCTGAAGACTTTTTCACTTTTATCATACAAACTTTCAATTTCTTTAATTAATGGCAAGCTAACCTCTCCATCCTTGAACAATATTGGATAGAACATATTCGGTCTTTCATTTCTTTGCCACCCTTTACCTGTTTTTCTTAGATCAATTATTTTAAATGAAGAAATATTATCAGATAATTGATATTCATCTATCTTATTTTCTTCAATTTCAAAGCCGCGTATTTTCACATTTTTTGAATTATGTGTATAAACCAATAAGTATTCATTTGCCGTAGCAAAAAATTTATCATCGGATCGTCCTTTAAAATTATTAATAACGGATATTAGTCCAATATTTTCCCCAAATATTTCATCACACAACAGCTTCAACTGTGCCATTTCGTTATCATCTATCGAAATAAAAATAACACCATCATCTTTTAATAAATTCTTTGCCAATTTTAGCCTTTTTGACATAAAAGATAGCCAATAACTATGTCTTAGTGGATGATCCTTTGGCATTTCTGTACCATCCGGGAATTCTTTCAAAAATCTTTTATCCTTGTATCTGAATCCATCAGATCCAGTGTTATAAGGGGGGTCTATATAAATTACATCGATTTTTCCTTTATGAGTGTAGTTTAAGCAGGTCAGTGCATGAAAATTTTCACCTTCAATTAAAATATTTGTTGGCTTGCCATCG
>JBIKWE010000075.1:0-3893 GCA_044356445.1 Limisphaerales bacterium
TTTAAGACCGTATAAAGGCATTTTGCTTTTTGCAAATTGACGGTCTTGACCAATAAAACGTGCAAGCGCTAATTATTTTAATTTATATCACTTTTTTCATCAGTAATTCTGTAGTTTTTGCTGGTGAGTCAGGAGGTCAGTATGGTCAATATGTAGATGCATCGCCTTCCTACTCTATAATCATAGACAAAATGGTAGCAATGCCCAATGCTACAAAAGGCGGGCAAGATAACTATGTTGACAATCTGTCACCCTCTGATCCTCGTTTCAAACCTCAGGATTTTGTGAAATTTAGAATTAAAGTCAAAAACACTTCATCAAGCACGCTTAGAGATGTCAAAATAACTGACATGCTACCTTCGTATGTCATTCCTATTGAAGGAGCAGGTCCCTATGATCAGAAAACTCACTCGATTACTTACATATACTCAGAGGTAAAACCTCAAGAGGAAAAAGTGTCTTACATCACAGTCAAAGTCAAGAATCAAGGCGAGTTGCCAGCTGATAAAGGTTTGATGTGCGAATTTAATAAGGTAGTTGTTGAAGCGCAAAATGTGAGAGATGAGGACACTTCTCAATACTGTCTAGAGAAGCAAGTAGTATCAACAGATGGTACTCCTCCGATTAAAACTCCGGAGGCTGGTGCACCACTTCTTATAATGCTTGGCGTGTCTTTTCTTGGACTTACTACTGGCGTGTATTTGAGTAAGAAACAATAAACATTTTTTTGAAATTGCTTCAAACAGTTTACTTTCCACCATATCATTTAAATATTAAAGTGTGGCTTTAGAGTGATATAATTAGGCTTATATTTATCATGCAAAGTGAATTTATGACAGAATATTTAGAAAAACCTCCTAATACTATTACTTCATCTCAAGTGTTTAATTTATCTGCAGGAAGAGAGAAATTTAATAAAAGCCAAAGAGTATATCTTAATCCATTATCAGAAAATCACATACTAGAAGCTTTTGAGAAAGCTCAGGTTGACGAATCACAGCTTCAGGAATTTTTGTACTTTGTATATATCTACCCACAAATTCAGATACAGACTGTAAGGGATTTGGAAGGATGCGAAACAGATTTAGAAGAAAATAAAAGAAGGTTGATATTTTCGGAGATTGTTCACAACCATTTGGATAGAATACATGAATTGATTAAAAGTGGAGATTATGAAAGCACACTGGAAAATGAAACACCATGCAGAAAAGCTGTTTTAAAATTGAGGTCTTGCCTTGGTGGAATTGAAAATTTAAACAGATTAGAAAATTTCATGTTAACAGTAGATCTGAATAAATTTTCTAAAGATGATATTGTTTCAATCTTTAATTTAGCAACTGCAATAAAACTTTCTCAAACTTGTGAATTGGAGTTGCCGACATTTATTACAGAAATCTCTGATTCTGATTTGAATGAAACTACTTCAAGACCAGAACCTGTTTTTTTAAGATAAATGAAAGGTATTAAAATATTTATATTTTTTTATTTTTAAAAATGGCACTAACATGATTAGCGGCTTAAACAAGTTATTTTTAAGTAAAGACATGTTTGTAAAAATTTTACTCACTTAACTTTATTTTTTATATATGCTCAGCATTGATTGATCTTCATAAAATAAATTTATAGGATAGCTTCTTATATATAATTTAGATTGAATTTAACAACAAAATATGTTATTATAGGATTGTTGACAAATACTTTTGATAAATGCGTTCAGATCTGTTTGTTAACAAAATTAAAGACTGATCTTTTGATCAGTCGTCAAGCATTTTAACAGTTGGGTTTCAGGAAAAAAAAGAAGTCTATTTTTTTTGAATCGTCGTCTTTGTGTATTAAAAAAATATACAAAGTTGACGGTCCAAGAAACCTGAAGTCAACCAATTGAACTCAGAGGAAAATCAACACGAAGAAGATAATAACTATCTATTTAAATGATATGTTTCAAATCAAATCAAGTATAAAAAAATTCAATGATCCACAAACAATCTGTGTGATCACGAGCTACCCAGACAAAAAGCACGGCGTACGTGAGCTTAATGCCGTGGCCTGGCATGCGCAAAAAACACTCACTGAGCTTTCCAAAAAACAACAGGTGCTTGTCCTTGCAGAACACTTTGGCAAACATATCCAATATAAAGATTCGGCAAATATTATGGTTTGGAGACTATGGAAACGAGGTAATCCGCTCTCACTATTATCGATTTTTCAAGCAGCATTTACGTTTCCCAACATAAAACACTATCTTATTCAGTTTGAATTCAACAGCTTTGGTGGTCTCTTTTCTGTACTTGCACTGCCATTTATCCTCTTAATTCTCAAATGTATGGGCAAAAAGGTTCATTTTGAGATTCATCAAGTTGTTCTTGATATTCGAAAACTGGCAGAACATATCAATATAAAAAATCCTATCGCTCAGCATGTGTTCAATGTTGCGCTCCACGGATTTTATCTGTTTATTTCAACACTTGCAGACACGCTCATTGTCCTCGAGGAGGAGCTCAAAAACCGACTTCAAACCATGACGCGGCCTGAAAAAATACATATTGTACCTATTTCAGTGGATAAAAAAAGGAATCTACCGCAACAAAATGCAAAGCACAAACTCGGATATAATTCAGAAGACTTTGTTGTCCTCATCTTTGGATTTGTAAATTGGTATAAGGGAAGTGACTGGATTGCAAAAGTGGCTTCACAGTATCCAGATAGACGTGTTAAATTCATTTTGGCAGGAGGCGACAATCCCACTCTCAAAGATAGGCCGCATTATCATATGTTTTATGAAGCGGTCATGAAATGTGCTGCTCGCTCACCGCAGCTTCAAATGACTGGATTTGTACCTGATGAAGACGTGAGTACATATTTCAGCGCTGCAGATGCAGTCATACTCCCCTATCGGGTGTATATGTCTGCGTCAGGTCCCTTTTCTCTGGCTCTCTCGTATGGGAAACCCGTGCTTTTGTCATCAGCATTGACAGATTATAATAAATCGCATGATTTTGCTGATGTGATGAGATATACCGATGTTTCTTCTGAAGAGCTGTTTTTCCCGTTGCACAAGAGTGCGTTGTATTCACGAATTAAAAAACTACAGGATTATCATGACTACAAAGTCAAGCTCACGCAATTTTCCAAAGAACTTGCAAAAAGACGCTCCAGTGACCGGATCATAGATCGATTGCTTCATGCACTGGAAAACCCATCTTCATTAGCACTCCCGAGGCTTTCTCCTGCAATTTCATCATAACTCAATATCCCACCGCAAACTCAGTGCAAAAATCCGTGAAGTATTTTATACACATCAAATACATACCCATTGACAATTCACGATCATTTGCTATACTATAGGATATATTTTCCCAAAAATTCATATTTGAGGGAGATCTATGTAAGAAGGAGACGGATCATGATTTCTCAATAAGCTTGAGAGTCTCAATGATCAGTCGCACTTTAATAATACGGTCAGGAAATAATCGACATGGATGTATCTGATTCCTGTTGAGTAAAAAGGATTGAAGTATGTCTCACTTCCGTCCTTCTTGCTCGGCAGGATGAAGTTCTATCCTGTCACGCCTTCAGCCACTTGTGCTGGAGACAACCGAATAGTAGTACACCGTTTTTTTCCGCTGCCATTCCCATAAGGAGGAAAATCATGCAGCAAAAAATGTACCGCGGCCTCACAGCCGCGACCCTTGTTCTCCTCGCCTTAGTCGTTCTGGCTATCGCGAGCCCCGCCGTCCGTGCCGCTGAAGACATCGTCTACACCGTTGTCGTTGACCTGAACAGCACACCCCCCCGGGCGTTGAATGCCGCGACTGGCCAACCGCTGTCTCAAAGCGACGTGCAGGTCGTCAATCCTGAAGACCAGCACACCTATGAACTCCAGGCAAAGGACA
>JBIKWE010000018.1:0-13468 GCA_044356445.1 Limisphaerales bacterium
AGATCTTGAAACTGATTGAGCTGCGGCAAAAGCAATTTGATTTGTTGGCGAGACAGCAAAATTATCAAATGTGAGATTTGGATTAATACCAGCTCTTCTATATATATCTTCAGGCGCCGGTTGATAAGCTAAAAGCGGCGCCGTTATATTTGCGTCTTTTTCTTGAACTTTAAACTCTACCTCAAGACGCTTACCTGCGTGAAACTGAATCTTGTCTTCGAAGTCGGACTTTCTTTTTACACAGTAATCAAGGATTCCATAACTTGAACAAGATATTACGATATTTGTCTCTGTTACTTTTTCAACCTGTGTTTGTTTTACAATTGACGAAAATATTTTATTGTTCCCCTTCTCATCCTCAACTTGTCTTAGAAATTTTTTCCAAAACTCTGGAACATCGCTAATCATTTTTATTGAATAATTTGTGGATAACTTATCCACAAATAATAAACAGAAAAAATATTTTTTTCAACGTCTCAAAGTACCTCAAATCACTCTATAAAATTATGTTATACTATTACACATATGTTTAATTTTATTAAACTCTTATTTTTTCCTGTTTTTTGTGAGGGTTGTGGCTTGTTGGGGAAATCTATATGTGATAAGTGTTTAATGAAAACACATATTATAAAAGATAAACAGTGTCATAATTGTTCTCAAATATTAAGTACAAAAAATACAGCTCATATATGCTCTACAATTAACAATATTTCCTCTATTCACTCAATATATGAATATTCAGGTATTGTAAGAAAGGTTATATTAAACTCAAAATACAAACTTCGCAGGGAACCACTTCTGTTTTTGATTAATAATACGCCAACTAAATTGTGGCAAATACCAAAATTTTATTACAAAAAAAACAAAGCGGTAATTATCCCAGTTCCGTTAACTTTAAAAAAAAGAAGACAACGTGGATTTAGTCAGACTGAGGTTATTGCTCAAAAACTATCCATGTTTTTAAATATTGAAATATTAAATGTTTTGATTAAAAAAAACACCTCATCATCACAAGTTAAGACAAAATCAGCGACCCAAAGAACCAGAAATGTTAAAAACTCTTTTTTGATTACCGGATTTAATAAAAAACCTTTTAAAACCGCCATCATAGTTGATGATGTTTTAACAACAGGCGCAACTATTAAGGAGGTTGCAAAAACTTTAATTGATGGAAAAGTTGTTTCTGAAAACATTATAGTTTTTACTTTAGCACGAAACAAATGAGTAATTGTATTGCATTGCTTAACCCATAGTGGTAAAATACCAGCATGCAGTTGAATAAAATAATTTCATTAGTTGTTGGGTTCGTTCTTATAATACTTCTGTTTGTTTGGATTAATGACTTTATAAGAAATAGGCGTAACGGAGAAGAAAGAGTTGATTCTGATAATAAGGTTGTTGCAACAATAACTCCAACAATAACCCCAACCAGCAAAAATTGGTATTCAGGATTTTTAAGCGCTATAAGAAACACTCCTCAACCAACCCCAAAAACAACTGGCACAACAACCAAAACAACCACGGGTATTAAAATTACTCAACTCTCCCCCACTCCAGTATCAAGTAGCAAATCAACAAATCTAAAATACACCCAAACTCCCACTGAGATTCCTGAAACTGGTTCACCAAGCATCATCTTACCACTTGCCCTGATGGCACTTGGTGCGGGTTTTTACTTAAAGAGATCTTAATTAAAACAGCATCTTTTATTGATTATTCCTAATGATTTTCAACAACTAAAAACGGGTAAACTAAATATAGTTGTGTAATTGTATAAATTATCTCTTGCAATTTAAACTTTCTTTTGTAATAATGTCACTGTTATTCATTTAATAAATTTATGGTATCAAAACAAAGCGAGGAGAGTGCCGAAAAAAAAGCCAAGAGCACGGCGATTAGTTTAGCAATTGAACAGATCCAGAAACAGTTTG
Source organism: Limisphaerales bacterium (assembly GCA_044356445.1). Classification (GTDB taxonomy): domain Bacteria; phylum Patescibacteriota; class Microgenomatia; order UBA1406; family GWC2-37-13; genus UBA1450. The sequence goes on from JBIKWE010000018.1 coordinate 1,932, forward strand.
GAAAAGGCTCTATTATGAAAATGGGTGAGGGGCCATCAGCAACAGTTGAAATAATACCCTCAGGCATATTGCCGCTTGATATTGCGCTTGGCGTTGGCGGTGTGCCAAGAGGTAGGATAATTGAGTTATATGGTCCTGAAGCTTCAGGGAAAACAACAATCACTTTATCACTTGTCTCGCAGGTGCAGAAAAACGGGGGAACAGCCGCGTTTGTAGATGCTGAACATGCCCTTGACCCATCTTGGGCTGAGAAACTGGGCGTCAATCTTGATGAATTGTTAATTTCTCAACCCGATACAGGAGAACAAGCTCTTGAGATAACAGAAACACTTGTAAGATCCGGCGCAGTTGATCTTATTGTTGTTGACTCTGTTGCCGCTCTTGTGCCAAGAGCTGAAATTGAAGGCGAAATGGGAGACTCCCAAATGGGCTTACAGGCAAGATTAATGTCACAAGCTTTAAGAAAGCTGACAGCAATTGTTTCAAAATCAAAAACCACAATTGTTTTTACGAATCAGTTAAGAATGAAGATTGGAGTAATGTTTGGAAATCCGGAAACAACAACTGGAGGAATGGCTCTTAAATTTTATGCTTCATTAAGAATGGATGTGCGAAAAATACAAACTCTTAAAAAAGGCGATGAGGTTGTTGGTGCAAGAGTAAAAGTTAAAGTGGTTAAAAATAAGGTTGCACCACCTTTCAAAACTGCCGAGTTCTCAATATTACCAACAGGGGTTGATAATGTTGGATCACTTATTGATATTGCATCGGAAAAAGATATTCTTCAAAAAAGTGGGGCGTTTTACAAATATGAAGGTAACGTCTTGGGACAAGGTATGGAGCAGACAAAAGAAGCACTTACAAATGATCAAAAACTAATGAAGGAATTAACAGATAAGGTGTTTAAGACACTAAATGTTAAGGGTGGATCTGAAAGTAAAAAAACTGAAGAAATCAAAGCTGAATAATGAACTCAACTTATAACAAGATGTTTAATCGGGCCTGTTCTTATATCTTAAAACGTATAAGAACAGAGTCCGAGGTACGAAAATATTTGTTTAAATTGTTTGGGACATTACCCGAATTTAAGAAAGTTGTTGATGATGTTATTTTAAAACTAATAGACTTAAGGTATATAAACGACCATCAATATGTTCAAATATATGTAAACAGCTTTATGATTAAAAAGATAAAAAGCCAGTTTTTTCTAAAAAGAAAGCTTCTTGAGAAAGGTGTTAAGGCAGAAATAATAGACAGTTATTTTTTAAACAATCCGATTTCAGACACAGAGCTTGCAATTAAATCTGGAAAAACAATTTGGTCAAGATACGAAAAACTTGAAGAGAGTGTCCGAAAGCGTCGTTTTATTAATTATCTTCAACGAAGGGGCTTCAGTTTTGAACAGGCATTAAAGAGCCTTGAGTCAATTAGAAACAATAAAGAGATTGAAGAAAGATAGTTTTACATGTAAAATACAGTTTAAGTTAATAATTAGAAAGTGTTAAAGATATTGGCTAAAAATAAATGAATTAATTATGTTATTTTCTCTTCAAGCAATAAAAAAAACAGTGTAAGAACATCATTTGATAAAACATCTTGTTTTGACAATGTTGTTTACGACTCAAAATTTTTATTGATAAATACATTTTAGCCCCCTATTCGCAAACACTTCGTTGATAAATAATATGATAAAGTCCATAATAGGCTCATTTTTTGCTAAAGAAAAAGATGAGGCCATAAAAAAGGCCCAACAAGAAGCACGAGAAATAGTTCTTAAAGCAACAGAACAAGCTATTGAAATTAAACAAAATGCTGAAAAAATGGCTCAAAAAGCAATGAGCGAAAGTTTAGATATTGAAAAAAGGCTTTCTAAAAAGGAAGAATTTGTCCAAGCGCAAGAAAAAACGATAAAGAGTCGTGAGCAAAGCTTGATAGATAAAGAAAAGGCCGTAGAAAAGACAAAAGGTGAGGTGGAGTCTCAAAAAGAGAAAATAATACAGAAACTTGAAAAAATTGCCCAACTTACAAAAGACGAGGCTAAGAATTTATTATTATCAGCATGGGAAGATAAATTGAAAGCGGATATTGCCAAAAAAATTAGGGAGGCTCAAGAAGAGGTTCAAAAAATCTCTCAAGAGAAAGCCAAAGATATTCTTCTTGACTCAATGAGGTATGGTGCCACAGACTATGTGTCGGAATACACTCTTGCAGTCATACCAATACCAAGTGATGATTATAAAGGGCGAATTATTGGTAAAGATGGCCGTAATATAAGAGCCTTTGAGATTGCAACTGGTGTTGATGTTGACCTTGAAGAGGAAGGCGTTATTAGAATCTCATCTTTTGACGCTGTAAGGCGTGAAATTGCCAAAATATCAATGGAAAAATTGATAAAAGACGGCCGCATTCAACCTCAAAGAATTGAGGAAATTGTTCAAAAGGTGAAAAAAGAGGTTGAGCAGACAATATTTAAGGCTGGAGAGGATCTGGCTCATAGAGTTGGAATTTACAACATACCAACAGAGCTAATTAAATTGCTTGGACACTTTAAGTTCAGGTATTCATATGGTCAAAATATGATATTACACACCCTTGAAGAAACAAAGATTGGAGTAGCACTTGCTCATGAGTTAAAAGCGGATGTAAACACAGTTAAAATTGGTTGTTTGCTTCATGATATAGGAAAAGTTGTGACTGACAAAGAAGGGTCTCATGTTGAGCTTGGGGTTGAGCTTCTAAAGAAACACGGCTTCTCCAAAAAAGTTGTGGACTGTGTTGCATCTCATCATGAAGACATTCCTTTCCCATCAATTGAGGCGGTTATAGTTTATATTGCAGACGCTGTTTCAGGTGGAAGACCGGGCGCAAGACACGAAGACTTTCAGGAGTATTTAAAAAGAATAAAAACAATAGAGGAGACCGCCACATCTCAAAAAGGTGTGAAAGAAGCCTTTGCCCTTCAAGCTGGTCGGGAGCTAAGAGTTGTGGTTAAACCAGACGAGATATCTGATGACGAGGCAGTCATTTTGTCAGCAAAGCTCAAAGAAGAATTAGAGAAGAAGTTTGACGTTTTCCCGGGTCAGATTAAGATTACCGTGCTTAGAGAGTATAGAGCTGAAGCAATAGCGCGCTATAACTGATATAGATTGTTGCAATAAGACTGTTTAAATACAGATTGACAAGAAGCGATAAAAAGAATAACCTTTAAAACAGATAAAAAATCCTTTTATAAGGCTCTTTTTAAGAGCACATTGAAGGAAAAAAGTAAAATGAAAGGAGGTGAAAATAAATGACAAAAGCAGATCTTATTGCTCAAGTTGCCAAAAGAGCTGGCTTAACAGCCAAGGCAGCAAAAGATGCCGTTGGCGCAACTTTTGATGTTGTTTCTGAAGCGATGGAAAGAGGTGAGAAAGTTGTTGTAACAGGTTTTGGAACATTCCTTGTTAGAGGTAGAGCTGCCAGAAAAGGCCGCAATCCACAAACAGGAGCTGAAATAAAGATTCCAGCCACTAAAACACCGGGTTTTACAGCAGGAAAAAGTCTTAAAAGAAGAATTAAGTAACACAAAGCCCCGTCAATATTTTAAATTAAACTTGAAATATGACGGGGTAATTTGTTAAATATATATATGCAATTTAAAATAAATATTATTGTCTTGACAATATTTTTCGCATTAACCAATCCTTCTTTAAGAGTTGAAGCAAGAAGTGAATCTTCAATTGAGTTTGATATAAAAAAAGTAGAGTATACCTTGCCTTATCCGGGCCTTCTGCCAGATAATCCGTTTGCAATTATAAAGAATATAAGAGACGACATCTTGGTTTTTACTATTCGAGATAATGAAAAAAAGGCGCGATTTATTCTTTCATTGTCAGACAAGCATGCCGCCTACGCTTTAGGGCTTATTAACAAAGGCAAAGACAACTTAGCGATTAAGGAAATTCAAGCCGCTGAAAATGAGTTTATGGAGATCCCAAATATATTAAGCGAGATTAAAGAACAGGGAGGGTCCATATCACAAGACTTTGTATTAGAGCTTTACCAAAGCAATAATAAACATAAAGAAGTTATTCACGAAATGTTAAGCAGGCTTACAAATCCAAACTTGACAGAGATACAAGACATTCTTGAGAAAAATGAAGCCATTAAAAAAGAGCTCGACTCGTTAAGGTAAAACAGAGCTTTATACCATTGTAATTTCTCATTTTTATGGTATATTTAAAGACGGTCTAAAAAAAGAGACCAAGGAGAAATTTATGTCTAAAAAAATAACAAAAACACAAACCCAAAAAGAAGGGGCCCACCCTATGGAGGCGCTGCTTTTAAAATCTGGCATCTCAAATATTAAAAAAGGCCGTGAGCTTGATGCAAAAATTCTTTCAATGTCAAGAAAAAACATCTTATTTGATATTGGAGCCAAAGCACAAGCTGTGCTTGGCGAAAAAGAGCTTAAAGAAATAACAACATATTTACCCTATTTAAAAGAGGGTGATAAGGTTCATGTAAGAATTATTGCTGAAGAGTCAAGAGAGGGTTATCCTGTTGTCTCAATGAGAAGTTTTTTTGAAAAAGGCAAATGGGCGATATTAGAGGAAAAGAAAAAGAACGAACAAGCGATTGACGTTATGTGTGGAGAGTATGGCAAAGGGGGCGTATTTGTTGACTTTATGGGTATTCGTGGCGTCATTCCAAAGATACAACTTGCCGCGGAGTTTCTTGAGGATGCCTCAAAATTAATAGGACAAAAAATTAAAGTAAGAGTGCTTGAAGTTGATCAAGAAAAAAATAGATTGGTGGTTTCTCAAAAAGCCGCTGTTTTAAATATTTCTCAAAAAGAACTTAAAGAAAAGTTTAGCAATATTAAAGTCGACAATGAGTATGAGGCAACGGTTCTTGGCGTTTCTGAATTTGGCATATTTTGTGAAGTTGAGGGAGTTGAGGGCTTGGTGCATATATCTGAGATATCGTGGGAAAAAGTTTCCAATGCTTCAGCCTATGTCCAACAAGGTGAGAAAATCAAAGTCTTAGTTGTTGAAAAGAACGAACCAGACTTAAAGCTGAATTTATCAATAAAGAGATTAGCGCACGATCCATGGAAAAATATAGAGGAGAAGTTTCCAAAAGATAAAGAATTTGAAGGTGAGGTTGTTAGAAAAGAGAGATATGGTTACTTCATTAGGCTTGAGCCCGGCGTTGAGGGTTTGGTTCATATAAGTAAGCTGACAGGGCAAGAAGCATTTAACCCGGGAGACAAGATTAAGGTTATGGTTGAGAGGGTAAGCAAGAATGAGCGCAGAATGAGCCTATTGTTGCCTCAAGTTGAAAAACCTGTTTTTTACAGATAAAAGAAATTACAAAGGGAGAGAATTGATCCATTTTTCAAGATCGACTCTCCCTTTTTCCATATCAAATTGATACGAATCAAGCTTAAGAGTGTCACTAATTTTGCTTGCACCGCGCGAAGTAAAATAATCCTCAACAATATCAATACCTCGACAAAATCTTGCATATGTATTATCACCAAGACCAATGAAAGCTGTTTTATACTCTGAAAAATCACTTTTTGAGTTTTTATTCATAAAAGAAATAAAAGAGGTGTGTGGTTGTCCGTCAAGCCCGGAGTCAAACCAAGAGGGGGTTGCAAAGATTAGCATGTCATTATGGTTCAGGTCTGACAATTGAAATGATTCATCAAGAAGAATTTTATTGGCGACGATATTCATTTTCGATAAAATATTTAGCGCATCATCAACCATTTGTGATGTTGTCCCCGAATATGTTGCGTATATAAAATTAATTTTCATATTTCATCTTATTATAACAGCTTACTTCTTTATTTCTATAAAATCACATATATCCAGCTCAAGCTCTGTACCAAATTTTTTTATCGCAATCGCAACCTTGTTTTCAATATTTGTTATCTTTTCAATTAAAAACACCCATATTTTATCGTGATCATCTGTTTCAATAAGTGTTAAAAAAATCTCTTTATCTTTGTCATCGCTTAACTCATCAAGGATAACTTCGATAACTTGATGATGAATGGTGTTTAAGGCAATATGTATTAGCTCGTCAACTTCATGCTTATGTGATAATCCCTTGTTAAGGACATGTTCAATTGGTTTAATTTCAATTAAATGTGTGTAAAAATGTTTTTTCATAATTTTCTATTTATTAGAGTTAATTGGTCCAAGTGGAATATTATTATTAGGGTCATCAATGAAGAAGTATAGCACTGGCCCTTTTGCTCCTCCATCTTGTCTTTCAAGGTGATCCATAACTTCAGGAGAGCCTCCTAGGTGCTTTCCTGTAAACGGTGCTGGCCCGGCATCTCCAATAACAGCAACAACACCCCGACCATTTTTAGGATTTACAACCAGCATTTTTTTGTACTTAAAAAACCTATATAATTTTCCGGGATCGCTTTCCCAACCGGGAGACAAGAATGTCTGAACAGCAATATAATATTTCTCACGATCTATATCTTCTTGAGTAAGGTCATTCTTTGATTTGGCAAAATAACCCCACGCCCCTCGACCCGGCGCCATACCTGATGAATAGAATCGACTTTCACTTTTAGATTGAAAATGTTCTGCCATGTTGTCCCCCTCATACCTTTTTAAGTGTTGTTCTGCTCCGATAATTCCATAACTGCGATTTAATCTATTACCCTCAATAGAGGCAGTCACTGGCATTTGAAAAAATACGCTGAGAATATGTGCCACTGATATCTCTTCGGCTTGATTTAACGATCTAATATCCTTTGGCAAAATATCTTTTAGCTCTTTTATCATCTCATCCTTATTGTTTAGTGGACTAATATCTTTTGTTATCTGATTTAAGTTTACGCCAGTGAGCATTGAAGCATTTGCTGGATGAGCCAACATTAACAAACCAGTAACGGATGATACAGCAATATGTTTTGATTTTTTACTAAGGAAGGTAGAGACTGATTTATGCTTGCTAAGTATGCGCCGCTGAATATGTTTTTGTTTCTTTATGAAGTGGCTTTTTAAAACATGAAAGTTTTTAGATCTGTTTGCGCTCATAGTTATTACACCCTATTTTGTTGGTCGCTTTTTAATAATAATATGCCTAGTTTTGCCATCTTGTATCCAAAACCGAGTATAAAATGCATCAAGATAAAAAACGCACCAATATTTAAAGAGTCAATAATTATTTCTATTGGAAAGCCAACAAAAGACTGCGTGGAGGAGTTAATTACAGAGACTGCTTCCCTTAATTCCTGCGGGATCATCCCAAAAAGATCATTTTCTTGTGCAGGTTTTTGAGCTTGTGTATTTACGCTCTCAAAAACCTGCTTATTAAATAAGCTTAATGGTTTTGAATACGAAAGAGCAACAGCTACAATCTGTATCAATGAGAAAAACATCATTACGATGCCAGTTATAAATAAAAAATAACCAACTTTTTTTTCTAACACATTTTTATTTTATCAGTTATTCGCAAATTTTATTTTTTAAAATAAAATTTACTTATAGTATGTTTATCCACATTATGTGGAAAAGTTAAATATATTATGATAGACATTGTCAGAGTAAGGCTATAATTATTAATTATCGGTGAATAACAACTTAAAAATAACCCTCTCTTTTTGACCTTTTATATAGTTGCTATAAGATTAAATAAGTATCCTAGTATGAAGATACTTATGCTTCATGTATTGCCTTAAAAGCTCATATTGCAAACATTCATAAATGTATATTTTGATGTTTAAAGTAATAAAATAAGCAATAAGTATGCTTTTTTTGACACACACTTTTTTTCTAAAAGATCAACATGCGGCGCACCAATTTCCTTTGTAGGAAAACAGAGTGTGTTAATTGGCAAGAACTTTATTACGTAGTAGTTGACAAATTAGTACAGCTATACTATTATTAAATCAAATTAGTTCAACTGTACAAAAATGGATAAATTTAATACACTAAGAAGCTTTTATTTCAATTATCATTATATTCCATCATTTAGAGAACTTGCTGATATTTTTAATCTTAAATCTCCCGGAGCTGTTGGATATTGGATAAATAAATGGAAAAAAGAAGGCTATATATCGGTAAATAAAGAGAAGATTACGCCAACAACTCGTTTTTTTGAGTTTCCGTTACTTGGTCAGATTCAAGCTGGAATTCCAACAGATAATTATGCATTTGAAGAGAGCATGTCGCTTGATCCTATGAATATAAAGCACCCTGGTCACACATATCTTTTAAGAGTAAGGGGCGACTCAATGATTTATGAAGGGATAAAAGAGGGAGATATTGTTGTTCTTGATAAATTTATTCAGCCCAAAAACGGAGACATAGTGGCTGCTTATATTGATGGTGAGTGGACGTTAAAATATTTAAGAAAAATAAATGAAACAGTTTTTCTTGAAGCGGCAAATCCCAAGTATGCGCCTATCCACCCTCATGAAAAATTGGAAGTTTTTGGTGTTGTAGTCAAGGTTATTAGAGAATACATATAGATATGCTTGAAGCTATTAATGAGAAAATAAGTGTCGTTTTAATTTGTAGTGCCAAAAATGGCAAATCATATCCATACAAAATGCGCTGGAGAGAGTCGGAAATTATTTTTAGCGAGATTACATACCATCATATGACTCGTGAAGGCAGAGCTGTTTCTCATGTGTTTCATACAACTGATAAAAATATGGATTATAAATTAGCTTTTGACACACAGTCTTTAAACTGGAAGTTGCTTGAAGTTTCTGATGGAAATCCCTAATCTAAAAAATTTACCACTAAACTATAATCCGCCAAACATCATGCATGTTGATCTAAACTCTTGTTTTGCAACAGTAAAACAACAAGCTTTCAAACACTTGCGAGGCAAGCCTCTTTTGGTTTCGGCATACAACTCACCCAAAGGTTGTGTGGTTGCGCCATCAATTGAGGCAAAGCAATATGGTGTTAAGGTTGGTATCCGTGTCTTTGAGGCGAAGCTGATGGCCCCTGATGCCGTTGTCTGTACGCCTGATACAGCGCTTATTAGAGATGTTCACATAAAGCTTAAAAAAATATGCTCAGATTACTCCCCTCATGTTTATCCAAAATCAATAGATGAGGTGGTTGTTGATTTTTCCAATATGGAGTATTTTTTAAAAGGGCGGTCTCTTTTTGATATTGGGCTTGAGATTAAAAGCAGATTGAAAAAAGATGTTGGAGAATGGATGAAGTGCTCTGTTGGCGTAGGTCCCAATCGCTTTATTGCCAAGGTGGCATCATCTTATCATAAGCCTGATGGATTAACCGTTATTGACCATAATAATTTATTAAAGATTTATAGCACTATGGAGCTTACTGATTTGCCATATATTAAATACAAAAATCAGGCGCGCCTAAAACAAGTAGGAATTTTTAGTATAAAGGACTTTTTAGGCGCGCCACTTGAGGTTCTTACAAAGCAAGTTTTTGAAAGCATAAATGGATATTATTGGTATAAGCGCATACGGGGCTGGGAGGTTGATGATATTGAGTTTGAAAGAAAAAGCTTTGGTCAGGATTACGCACTTCAAAAAGCAACAGATAATCCCAAAGAGCTGTCGCAAATATTAATGAAGCTTTGTGAAAAAATGGGGCGCAGAATTAGAAAGTATGGTCATGATGCATATGGCATACACGTTTCTTGTGTTTATAAAGATAATACTTGGTGGCACAAAGGCAAAATTTTTCATACTTCCTGCTCAACAACCCTTGAACTTTTCAGACGGGCTCAATATATTCTTGATCTTCAGCCATATGCAAAAATCATTGCCAAGCTGGGAGTTAGCTCATATAAGTTAACTCCATCAGGCAACACACAAGCTTCACTTTTTGACGATGTTGATAAAAAAAAGCAATTATCACTTGCACTTGATAAGATTAACGACAAATATGGCGAGTTTGTAATAACCCCAGCAAGAATGATGGGTATGGATAAAGAAATAGTTGATCGCATAGCCTTTGGAGGGGTAAAAGAGATAGAGAGTCTTTATGAATGATTCTTTTTAAGAATATCCTTTCGCTTGAAGTTGAAATAGGGCAGCGTATTCACCATTTTGCTGCATTAACTGTTTGTGAGAGCCTTTTTCGACAATTTCACCGTTTGAAATTACACAGATAACATCAGCCATACGCACAGTTGAAAATCGGTGAGATATAACAATTACAGTTTTTCCTTCGGAAAGAGAATTTACTTTTTCAAAGATTTCTGCCTCTGCTCGAGCATCAATTGAAGCGGTAGGTTCATCTAAAACTAAAACCGATGCGTTACGATAAAATGCCCTAGCTAGAGCAATCTTTTGCCATTGACCCTGTGATAACTCAACACTACCTTCAAAAGAAGTGCCTAAAACTTGCTTATATCCATGAGGCAATTTGTTAATAAAAGTATCAGCAGAAGATTTCTTTGACGCTACAAAAATATTTTTGTCATCTAATTTTTTAGTGATATCTCCAAAATAAATATTTTCTTCAACAGAGTAATCATATTGGCAAAAATCTTGATAAATAACTCCAAAGTATTTGCATAGATCTTGAGTTAAAAATTCTTTTACATTTGTTCCATCTATCAAAATTTCACCAGAATCAACATCATAAAGTCGCGACAACAACTTTATTATTGTTGATTTTCCAGCCCCATTTTCTCCAACAATAGCAATTTTTTGACCGGGTTCGATAATTAAAGAAAAATTTTTAAGCACTAATTTTTTAGAGCTAGGGTATCTAAAAGTTACGTTTTTGAACTCAATTTTTGGTATTTGCAACTCTTTTTTTACAGGAGATAAAGGCTCTTTTATCAAATTTTCAATATCTAAAACATCAAAAATACTTTTTACATACAAACTGTCGTCGTAAACATTATTTACAGTATAAAAAAAGCCGCTTAGCCCCCTTTGAAAATTTGAGACTATTTGCGAATAAAAACTCACATCTCCAACGGTTATTTTCGAAGCAAGAGCTTGCAAAAATACATATACTTCAAAGGATACAAAAATTAAAGATCCAAGTATTCCTGTTGAAGAGCTGTATTTAAAAGATTTTTTTGAGATGGATAGATTATCTTCATAGAATTTATTTTGTATATCTTTCATATCTTGAAGCAAGCGCTTGCCCAAGCCAAAGACCTTCAATTCTTTTATAAATTTAGCATCTTGGAGAATGTCGGCAATGTAATAAAAACGTTTTTTTAGCGGGCTATTCCAACTCCAAATGGTGTAAGATACTTTTGAAATGTTTAGCCGACTTATGTATTCGGGGATAGTAAATAATAAAACAACAAGGGTTAAGAAAATATTAAATTGAGCTATGGCAAAAAGCGCAATAATTAAAGTCGTAACGTTTTGCAAGACATAAAGAAAATTGGTTAATAGATTTTGCGGTCGAAAATTATGTGCTTCTCTTACTTTTTGCAATAAATTTTTAAAATCAGGCCTTTCAAAGTACTCAATATCAAGACTTGATATTTTAGACAACAATAACTCGTTTATAGTAATTGGGAGCTTGGCGGCAATTAAAGTAATAAAGTAATTTTGGGCT
>JBIKWE010000019.1:0-13423 GCA_044356445.1 Limisphaerales bacterium
GGTTGCTATGACTATAATATTTGTCAAATAGGGCGATTTGCGGTGACAAAATACACAAAAGAATGTTATTTGATAAATTCTTTATTCTTGCAAAAAGAAGTATTAGGTTGGGAAGACTGTTTGAATGTGTGTGATGAAGTTTTTTTTAAATAATTGTAAAAAAAATTATTTATGGACTTATTAAGACAAGTCATAATAATTGATTAATCGTGTAATTTAGACCATCTTAAAATATCTTTTTTTATGAATATTTATTTTAAAGTTATAAACATAGGTCTAATTTTTCAGACGGGCCTTAAAAGGCGATTTACGAGGGCTTGTATATTTTAGCTTGTTATAATAAGCTATTTTCCTGTAGATGTCTTTGAAATTTCATTTTTTATGATATCTTGAAGCTCTTGTTCTGATCTGAATGATATTTTATTGCCATTAAGGTAAAAAGATGGCGTACCTTGAACATTTGCTTCGAGTCCTGAAATATAATCTGACTGAACTTTATCCTTTACAGTTTGGGAATTACTATCAGAGTTAAATTTCGCAACATCCAGATTTAATTCACGAGCATAATCTTCAAATATTTTTTGAGGATTAGGGGCTTTTGACCACTCAGATTGTTTTTCAAACAATACATCATGAAATTCATAAAACTTACCCTGTATACCAGCTGCCACTGCAGCTTGAGCTGAGCTTCTGGCGTGAGGGTGAATTTGATCTAAGGGGAAGTGCCTGTAAACAAAAGAAACCTGAGAAATTAAATCTTTGTTGTCAGGATTTTGTGCGAAAGATTTCAAAAGAGAGCCATATGTGGCGCATGCAGGACACTCAAAATCGCTATACTTGAAAAGAATTAAATTACTTTTTTTTGACCATTTTAGGTGGTCTTGTGTCTTTAATTTAGTTAACGATTCATAAAATGTAACAGGTTCTTGATTAGTTAATGAATAAGCCCCATATATAAAGCCAAAAAGAGCTAAAAAAGATCCGACGATATAGATTATTTTTTTGGTATCCATTTGTATGAGTAGATTATATGTGAAAGGATCTGAGTTGTCTACATTCATTGTCTACCTTCACTTTGTGTTGACATTAAATTTCTGATAACCTAATATGTTATGACTACATTTTTGATAAAGTAATCCTACTAAAAAATATATGGATTATAGAATGAAAAAAAGTAAAACGACTAATACACATAAGTTTTATGTCACAGGCATGCACTGTGCTTCTTGTGAAGACATCATATGTAATCTTGTTGCTGATATTAAGGGTGTTAAAAAAGTTAATATTTCAAGACAGGATAGCTTGATACAGATTGAAAATCACCCTAAAGAGCAGGTTAGTATTGATGATATTAATCACCGTTTAAAAGATTTTGGATATGAGTTAACAGCTCAAAAACAGTCAAGTGGATTTTCTAAAGAATCGTATTTTTTATCATTTGTAGTTGGGGTGATAATTATTATTTCGTATCTAATATTAAACGATATTGGAGTAATTAATGATTATACGATGCCGTTTATAGCCCCTGACAATAAAGAAACTTTAAACTTGTTGTTGTCTTTTTTTATATTGGGCGTTGTTGCAAGTTTGACAAGTTGCACCACTATTGTTGGTGGAATAATAACTGCATTATCAAGAAAATGGGCTTCAAATCAACAAAAATCACTAATTATAAAGTTTCATTTTGGTCGACTGATCTCATTTTTGGTGTTTGGTACGATACTTGGTTTGCTTGGTGGTTTTTTTCAGATTTCTATTAATATTATGTCTTTCTTTACCATAATTATTTCATTGCTGATGATAATTATCGGGCTTCAGATTTTGCAAATACCGTTTTTCAAATCATTTTCGTTTACCAATTTATCAGTTTTTTTACCTAAGCTTTTTAAAGATAAACTTGCAAATAAAAGAGCTCCTTATTATTTTGGTGGATTAACATTTTTTATTCCTTGTGGTTTTACGTTAATTGCCCAAAGTATGGCGGTAATTTCTGGAAATCCCGTAACAAGTGGCTTATTAATGCTGTCATTTGCTATTGGGACATTGCCATCATTAATAATTTTAAGCCTTACAGGATATTTGCTGGGAAAAAGATCTGAGTTAAGCGATGCATTCTCAATTTTAACCTCAATTGCGATTATAATTTTTAGTTTGTATACGATTAACTCTCAATTAAATGTTTTGGGCTTTTTGAGTATTAATGACTTTTTAAATAATGATAATAAGCAGATTTTTGGCTCGTCGATGACTCTTGGTTCAAAAATTATCAACTCTTCAGAGGGTCAAAAACAAAATATAACAGTCCTTGCAAAAGAGTTTGAATATTATCCGCCAGCTCTGAAGCTTAAGGCCGATGTTAAGTCAACTTTGACCGTGATAAGCCAAAACGTTGAGGGTTGTGCCCAAGCCATGTGGCTTGGTGGAATGCATGATAAGCCGATTTACTTGGCAAGTACCGGAAAAACACAGTTTGAATTTGTGCCAAGGAAAGGTAAATATAAAATAAGTTGCACTATGGGCATGGTTTCTCCGATTACAGTTACTGTTGAATAAACTTCGATAAATAGATTGTAATAATGCTTACAAAAATATATGACGTCGTTTAATACAAATTAGAAATTAAAAAATTATTCAAAATACCTTAACTGTTTGGATAACTCATTTTTTAAAATTTCTATATTTGTCCCCTCTTTTGCAGAAATGAAGATAATTTTATTGCCATTTAAATTATCTTCAATTTTTTTTAAAGCTTCAGGCTGCAGAAGGTCAGCTTTATTTCCTACGAAAAGTTGTTTTTTATGTTTAATTCCCAGCTCAGCAATAATGTTTTTAACTACATGTATTTTTTCATACATTTTCGAATCTGAAACATCAACAACATGTATTAGTAAATCTGCATGAATGGACTCCATAAGAGTTGAAGTGAATGCTTTTATCAAGTTTGGTGGCAAATTTTGGATAAAGCCAATGGTATCAGAAACTAAAACTTTTTCTTGTAAATCTTTTAAATATAGAGTTGATACTGCACTATCCAAAGTTGCAAAAAGAGCGTCTTTTCCGTAATGACCTTTGCGAGTAAGAATATTGAACAAAGTTGTTTTCCCAGCGTTTGTATATCCGACAATCGATATTGTTCTTAAACCATTTTTTTTACGTCTTTCAATTTGCGATTGCTGTTTTTTTTCAATTTGTTTTAATTTGGTCTCAACAACTTTTATGGCGTCTTTCCAGTGTCTTTTCATAAGCTCAACATTTGTTTCTCCTGCTCCCCTAGTCCCGATTCCTCCACCCTGTCTGCCAAGCTCTTCAGATAAGCCATACATTCTTGGACCCATATGTTGCATTTTGGCAAGCTGTATCTGTAATTTTGATTCAGCTGAGACGGCGTGTTTTTCAAATATGTTTAATATTAAGTCAATCCTATCCCAAACCTCAATTTCCGGATTAATGTCCCAGTACATTTTTTGCAATCTAAATTGCTGAGCAGAGGTTGCTATGCCGTTTATGATTATGGCATCAATTTTATATTTTGAAATTAACTCTGAAACTTCTTTTGCTTTGCCTGAGCCTATGTAAGTCCCGGGATGAGGGTCAGCGCGACGCTGTATAACCTCAACCACTTGTCCTCCGCCGTAAGTTGCAATAAGAGAGATTAACTCCTCAAGCATTTCCATAGCCTCCTCTTTTTTTATGGTCAACGGCACAACATCTATAACAATGTATCTTTTTTTACCTTGATTTTGCATTTGGTAATTATAATTCAATAAAGTTAGAATATTTTACTAAAACAATGTCAGAACAAATAGATATTGCCAGTTTGTTAACTGTAATAGCCAAAAAACACCTTGAAGTAGCGTGTGAATTTTCTGGAACTCATCTTGAAAATATTGAATGTATGCAAGCAATTATAATATTTTAGGTTGCAATGGAAGCAATCCTCAAAGAGGATTTAAAAAACTATTCTACATTTTATTCAAAATATAGGGGTTCAATATCTCATCCAAGAACAAGATATCAAACGATAAAAAAATATACTTTTTAGGAGACGGATTCTGGACTTAAAAGTGGATGGCAAGCTTGCATGATTCTTTATGAAAACTTGGGCAAAAAACTCACACCTTGGAGTTTTTTGCCTTTTCATCTATGATTTCATGCTCCTTTAAACTAATATACAGCATCGCAACAACCAGTATGAGGGCTCCAAAAAGCTTGTCTAAACTCAACTGTTGAGGTGCGCCGTATGGATTTAAGGGGGTTAGGGCGATTATTAAACTGACAATTGGAAATGCCAATTCGGCAATTGTCGCCACTTTGGCCTGAGTATACTTTAGGCCTTTGTAATAAAGATATATGGCTAAGGCACCGCCAGTAATACCTGATATAACCAAGAATCTAACCCAATTTCCAAGACTTATATCGCCAAAGCTAAAGCCTTGATTTAAAATTAGGGTTGCTAAAAATGCAACTGGAATAGCCACTCCAAATCTTAAAGCTGTTAAAAATTCAAAAGGAATTTTTGATAAAGAATGCTTGCTAAGAATTGTGCCACTACCCCATGCAAAGGCAGCTCCCAATGACAAGATGAATACCAACTCACGGCCTTGCAGCGTAAGCGTTATCGGGTTAAAACCAAAGCTTAGCAAATAGCTCCCCATAAGTGCAGCCCCTGAAGCAATTATGAATTTAAAAGTAATTTTTTCTCTAAAAAATAATGCAGATAATAATATTACAAAAACAGGTTGAAGTTTTTGAAGCAGAATTGGAGTTGCAAAGTCAAAACCGGCAAAGCTTATTCTCAAGGCTTCAGTAAACAATAATGTTCCTGCAACAGAACTGACAACGGCCATAGCCAAAATGGCAATCCATGTTTTTAGATTTATTTTTTTAAAAAAAGATAAGTGTTTAAAAACAATAGGACTAAGAATTAAAAAACCTAATAAATGCTCAATTAAAACTATTGATGCAGTTGGGACTATGAATGTTAATTGGGTTCTAAAAATACCATCAATTGCCCAAAGAGATGCACCAAGCATTACGTAAAATGGTGCCAGCTTTTTATTCAACATAACTTTTTAAATTATAAATATTCGATTCATTGCCATCGATAGTGATTTGTGTTGCTGATATCGAATTTACGACTTTAAATAAAAGGATAAGTATACAAAACTCGTTTGTAAATTGTAAAAGATAATTAACTTTATTAAGTAAATTTATTAAAAAGTAAATTTATATCCTAAGATTAGTTACTTTGAATTGACAATCTCTATATATTTTTCAACATCAAATTTTTTTCTTAGTCCATTATCATTCATGTACCTTATTTTCCCAAAAATAGGCCTGTCAAACCAAGCTCTGTCATGAACGCCTCCAATTGACCAAGCACATCCTACATATCCGTTTGGATCTCGTCCGTCAAGTTCGTATTTATCATTAAGATATACCGCAATCTCCATAGCTTTATCAGGCGAAATTGTCCACTCAAGAATTTTTTTAGCCCAATACATTCTCATATAGCCATGCATTTTGCCAGTTTTTACCATCTCCATTTGTGCGGCATTCCAGATTGGATCATGGGTTCTCCCCTCCTCTAATATATTTTTTTCATAAATATATTGTCTTTTGTCATTTTTATGTTCAATTAAAGATTGTTTAGCCCAGTCTGGAAAACCGTTAAAATTATCATAATTTTCATTATAGAAACAGTAATTATCAGCAAGCTCACGCCGCACAACAAGCTCTTCAAGAAATGATGATTTGTCTTCTTGAGGTGCATTTGAGTTTTTGGCTTCAAGCGCCACCCTTTGACTTGATATCTGACCAAAATGAAGATAAGGTGATAAATCAGAAATGCTATTTACAGTTGGATCGTTGCGTTTTATGGAATAACCATTGGGCAAAATATTTTCAACAAATTGAGAGAGTTTTTTATGCGCTTCTCTCTCCCCTGCTTTAAAGTACTGGCTTGGTGCAACAGCCCTATCCCCTTTGAAATTTAGTAAAAAATCATCAAGAATGGACAAAGCATCTGATTTAATTTCAGTTTTTTCTTGATACTGAAGTTCGGGAAACGTCGTTAAATATACATCTAGCTTAGCAGTAATCTTGGGTCTTATTGTATATGCGGCAAACTCTAATTTCGAAGACGCCTCCCAAATAGGCACAATATTTCTACTGTCAACCTCATAAAAAGGGATGTCTATTTTTTCTGCCACTCCCCTCCTCCACTTTCTACCAATCTTAAGAGGCGAAAAATCAGTGACCAATATTGACGTTTCATATTTTTTAATAAGTGCAAGGATTGCTTTTTCTGGATCACCAATCTCAACTAAAAGTGGAATATTAAGTTTTTCTAAATCTTTAGCAACTTCTTTTAGACCCGTAATCATAAAGTCATACGTTCTTAATGTGGCGCCGGGAAAACTTGAGGATATTACAAATGCTACAATCAGAGACACATTTAAATCTTTTGCTCTTTGAGCGGCATAAAGCATGGCCCAGTTATCTTTTACTCTTTGTTCTCGACTCATCCAATAAATGACAGATTGTCCATATTTATTATTTTTATCGTTTAGCTTTCTTATCCTCTCTTTTTGAACCATACACATATTATAATGTAAATATATTGATTAAATTTAAAATGTTTTCATGAAGAATAAAGTAATTGTAATTGGTGGGGGTTTTGCCGGGTTATCAAGCGCGGCTCTTGCAGCAAAAAATGGATATGAAGTTTTACTTCTTGAAAAAAACAAAACTCTTGGTGGGAGGGCTATGTCATTTGAAGAAAAAGGTTTTACTTTTGATATGGGGCCTTCGTGGTATATGATGTCAGAAGTATTTGAGCAATTTTTTTCATATTTTGGAAAAAAGCCTTCAGATTACTACAAACTTAAAAAACTTGATCCAAAATACAGAATTATTTTTTCAAAAGAAGAAATGGTAGATATGGTTTCAGATAGAGCTAAAAATTTTAAATATTTTGAAAAAATAGAGCCCGGATCAACTAAAAAAATCGAAAAATATTTAAATCGGGCATCTGAAATGTATGAGCTTGGCATGAAAAATTTTGTTTATAAAAACTACGATAATATTTTCGATATGTTTGATATAAAACTCGCAAGTGTTGGTCTTAAGATGCCGCTTTTTGAAAATATGGACCAATACATCTCACATTTTGTTAAATCTGAAAAACTAAAAAAAATTTTGCTATACACAACTGTTTTTATTGGTGGTGTCCCCAAAAAAACACCTGCTCTTTATTCGTTGATGTCTCATATAGACTTCAATCAGGATTTATATTATCCCATGGGTGGAATGATTGAGGTCGTTAAAGCTCTTGAAAGCTTATGTCTTGAGCTTGGAGTAAAAATTAAAACAAATACTCCAGTATCAAGAATTAATCACAAAAACGGTAAGGCAACCGGAGTTAGCACACTTAAGCGCGAGTATGAGGCAGATTATGTCATCTCAAATGCGGACTACAACTTTACAGAGACCAAACTTTTAAGCAAGCAAGCTCAGAGTTACAAAACTGCTTATTGGCAAAAAAGAACGGTTGCACCATCTGCTTTTATCTTATACCTTGGTGTTAAGGGTAAGATCCCTCAGTTTAAACATCATACTCTGTTTTTTGTGCACGATTGGGAAAAGCATTTTGCTAGCATGTATGACAATCCATCTTGGCCTGAAAATCCTTCAATGTATATATGTAATCCTTCAAAAACAGATCCTAATATTGCTCCAAAAGGAACAGAGAACTTATTTGTCTTGGTGCCGATTGCGCCCGGTTTAGTTGATACTCCAGAAATTAGAAAAAAATATCGTGACAAGATAATTAATATGATTGATGAGCACGCTGGGACAGATATAAAAAACAATATAATATTTGAAAAGACTTTGACGATTAAAGACTATAAGAATCTTTATAATGCATATAAAGGTACTGCACTTGGACTTGCGCCAACATTTTTACAAACGGCAGTTTTTAGACCGTCTAATGTTTCTAAGAAGCTCTCTAATTTAATTTATGCAGGGCAAAATACCGTGCCCGGAGTTGGAGTACCAATGGCACTTATATCTGCAGAATTGGCAATTAAGCGCATAACTGATGGTAAATAAAGCTCAGATATTTCGTAAAGGAAGCACGACTTATTTTTTTTCCAGTATTTTTTTTCCGCCAAAAATTCGAGAAAAAGTATTTACCATTTATGGGTTTGTGAGAGTGGCTGATAACTTTGTAGACTCTATTCCCCAACAAGAAGATGCATTTTATTCTTTTGTTAAAGAAACATATGCCGTATTCGACGGTAAGAAATCTCAAAATACTATCATTTATGATTTTGTAAAACTATCACAAGAGGTTGGCATTAAGCAAGAATGGGTAGAGGCATTTTTTAAGTCGATGGCTGGAGATTTGAAAAAGAAAAATTACAATAACTTCAAAGAGTTGGAAGAATATATCTATGGCTCAGCCGAAGTAATAGGGTTATTTATGGCAAAAGTTTTAAAACTTGAAGAAAGATCATACTCTTTTGCTATGCTTCAGGGTAAGGCTATGCAGCTTATAAACTTTATAAGAGATATCCAAGAAGACCGTCTTTTAGGCAGAGTATACATGCCTCAAGAAGATATAAAAAAGTTTGGAATAAGCAGTCAGGATGAGCTCTTTACTAATGAAGAAAAATTTTCAAAGCTGTTAAAGTTTGAAATTGAGAGATATTTTAGTATTCAGAAACAAGCGGAAAGAGGTTATAAATACATACCATATGCGTACAGAATTCCAATAAAGACAGCCTCAGATATGTATAATTGGACAGCGCGAGAGATTTACAAAAATCCCTCTATTGTTTTCATAAAAAAAGTTAAGCCACATCCGTTTAGGGTTATTTTACAGTTTATAAAAAATAGCGTCATTGTATGAATCTTAATTATTACATTGCCAAAAATACACCCGCTATACATTTGAGAATTAAGGAGCATATAAGTGCCGCCAGATCTTCTCATTCCTCTCAAATCGGCGTTGAGAGTTTGAGCCTGATAGAAGAATCAGCAGTTTCTGGAAAAATGTTGCGTGGTAATTTATTTTTACTTGTTGCTCAGATTTTTGGCGCAAAAGAATTAGATAATTTATACGATATAGCCGCAGGTATAGAAATTTTACAAACTGGCCTTTTGATTCATGATGATATTATGGATCATGACTTAAAACGCAGAAACAATGACTCTGTATTTGCTTCCTATATAAAAAAAGCCAGAAATTATAAAGCTCAAGACCCCGAGCATTATGGCACCTCAATGGCTATATGTGCTGGAGATTTAGCATATTTTTTGGTTTTTGATATTTTTGCAAAATCAAAAATTGAGCCTAAAAAACTCATTCTGATGATAAATAAACTGGCGCAAGAGCTTCAAGGAGTCGGTGTCGGTCAAATGATGGATGTGGCATTTGGACAACTTAAAAAAAATCCCACGAAGGAAGAGATCGAGAATGTAAACTTATTAAAAACTGCAAGATATACATTTCTTTTGCCAATGGTTTTGGGGAGTTTATCTCAAACAGGAGAGGCGATTGAAATTCTTGAGAAATTAGGGCTATCAATAGGCGCTATTTTTCAGTTAAGAGATGACGAGTTAGGTCTTTTTGGTAATGATAAAGTTATAGGTAAAGAAATTGGTTCAGATATTAGAGAAAATAAAAAAACTTTAATCAGAAAAATATTGTTTGATAAATCAAACGAAGAAGAAAGAAAGCTGCTTAGTAAAATTTTTGGGAAAAAAGATTTAACTCTGCAAGAAATTGACATAATAAAGCAAATTGTTATTAAAAATAAAGTTCAGGAGGCGATTTTAGAAGTTATTTTAACGCATAAGTCAAAGTCTAAAGATTTGATTTCAGAATTAAATTCAATGGGTTACAAGACTGGTTTATTATCTGAAATGCTTGATTTTGTTTCTCAAAGGGATAAGTAATTTATGCCGATTTTAAAAACACTAACAAAGTTTATTTACATTGCCAGACCAAGATTTTTATCATATTTATTTGGACCCTTTTTGGTTGGTTACATTGCCGGTGCGCCTTCGTATTTGAGCGTTTTAAATTTGGAATTTTTTTATAGTTTATTTTATTTTATATTGCCAGCAAATGTGCTTCTTTATGGCGTAAATGATATTTTTGATCGGGCTACAGACAGTCTTAATGTGGCAAAAAAGGGAAAATACGAAAATTTATTAAGAGACGACCAGCTCAAGTTATACATCTATGGCGTTATTGCTTCTTTATTTTTGGCAGTCCCTTTATTGTTTTTTCTAAACACAGAATCTCAAATAATCTTAGGACTTTTTCTTTTATTATCTATATTTTATAGCGCTCCTCCTTTAAGGTTTAAGGCGCGCCCTTTTTTTGACTTCTTAAGTAATGTTTTATATGTCTTGCCGGGAGTTTTGGCATATACTCATGCATCAAGTGGCAATTTGCCCGATACGGGCATTTTTATAGCGGCATGGGCATGGGCTTCTGCTATGCATTTATTCTCAGCGATACCAGATATTGAAGCTGATAAAAAAGCCGGCATTATGACTTCGGCAGTATTTTTGGGCTTCAAAAAATCATTAATTTTATGCTGTGTCTTATGGCTTGTCACAACAATTAATATGCTAAGCTACTCCCCTTTTTATATTCTTTCTGTTCTCTACCCTGCAATAGTTTTTGGAGTTTATAAAGATTATTTAAATATTCAAAAAACTTACTGGAGTTTCCCATATATTAATCTGGGGTTAGGCTTTATACTTTTTTGGTATGTGGTTTTTTCGAAATAAGCTGCTTTTTGGCAGTTTAATATTTACTATAATTTCTTCTTTCTTTGTTTCTGAAATCGGCATTGACGAAAACCTGTGGCCGATTTCGGTGATATTTATGCTTTTTATTGCTGCACCAAGCTTCAAGGCTTTAGTAAAGTTGTATAAAAAAAAGGGAGTTTTGGCGATCTTATTTCTTAGTATTTTTGCTGTTTCCATTGAGTCTTTTGCTATTGTGACAGGTTTTCCTTATGGTTCATTTTCTTATGGATCAGGATTGGGGCCTAAGGTTTTTGATTTAGCACCACCCGCAATTTTTTTAGCTTGGGTACCAATGGTAATTGGGGCTTTAGAGAGCGTTAAATATTATTTAGGACAAAAATATTTAATTCCTCTTACAGCAGTCTTTTTGGTTATTGCGGATCTGGTAATTGATCCGGGGGCGTATGCCCTTGGTATTTGGATTTGGCATACGCCCGGTTTTTTTTATGGTGTTCCATTGCAGAATTTTTTCGGCTGGTTACTTTCAGGTTTATTGGGAGTATCTATTTTGATAAAAACACTTGGAGGTAGCTTTAGTCAAAAATCTAGTTCCGCCTTGCAGTTAAGCTTTTTATACACAATCGCGTTTTGGACAGGGATTGCTTTCTTTAAAGACCTATACCTACCATTAGTTATTGGAGTGGCAGTTTGTATTCTTATTCTAAACTCTATTATTAAAGCTCAAAATCAGCAGTAATGAGTTTTTCCTTTTGTTCATTTATATGAGCCTTCACATGAATATATTTCTCAATACCTGAGTTTTTTAGCTTACTCCTTAATAACTGGTCAGTTTGAAAGATTCCTGCTGAGCTGGTCATATAAATATCAACAATAATTGGGCGATCATCTCCCTCGCTTACTGTTACTTTAGATATTGCTTTAGCAGATAAAGAATGAATTTCCATAACGCCATCGGTAAATGGAATTCGGGAACGACCTTCACTCATATCAAGAGCGTCAGAAACTCTTAAAATGCCACCTTCAATTGTTGAGGGCTTTCCGCCAGAGCGATGATTAATAATGGCATGCATTGTCTCTGCAATGATAATTGTTTTTTCTTTGATAGGTAAAAAATTAAGGAGCTCTCTTAAAATAGTATGCGTCATAAATAAGCTAAATTCTTCATGTCCTTCACGATTTGCCGACATGCCGATATCATGTAGCAGGCTTGCAAGTAGCACAACAAGCTCAGCATGCTCAAAACTTAGCTTAAAATCTTTTTCGATTGAGCTTAAAATATCTTTTTTATGAAGAATTCTCAATAGTCTAAGTGACAAATTGGCAACAATCTGCATGTGAACTGGTCCGTGATCTGTCATGTTTAAGCGATCTAAAGCATTTATATTGACAATTTGCCACAAGGTCTTTATCTCATCAGAGTTGTTTATTAACTCTAAGGCTTGTTCAAGAAATTTGTTATCTTTTGATGGGACAGAGATTTTTGGTTGATTTATCTTCATAATTTATATTTAAATTTATGGTCATTAATTCAAATTTTGAGTATTTGTATTGCTATTTTTTTCAACAACATTACGATATTGTATATAAAGAGAAAGAGTCACAAGGAATATAAAAAGCACGATTACAGTGAGTAAGACACTATGCCAAATCTTCATTAAATTTATTATATCAAATTTTGTAAATAATAAATAAGCTCAATATTCTAACTATTTTTATCAGCTTAAATAAAACTTTCTCATAACCGCTCTTACTGTGCCATGAATTCTTAGTTCTCGGCGTGGATAAAATGGCGGATACTTGGGGTTTGCTGCTTCAAGGTATGTTATACCCTTATCTTTTTTCAAAATCTTTAAAGTCCACTCATTATCAATTTCAGCAAGCACGATTTCATTAGTTTTAAAATCACTTTTCTGCTCAATT
Source organism: Limisphaerales bacterium (assembly GCA_044356445.1). Lineage (GTDB taxonomy): Bacteria > Patescibacteriota > Microgenomatia > UBA1406 > GWC2-37-13 > UBA1450. The sequence goes on from JBIKWE010000019.1 coordinate 12,715, forward strand.
ACTACCAGATCTCCTTCAAAAATACCGGCATTAATCATGGAATCACCGTTTACTTTTAATAGAAAAGAGTTGTCTGGTTTGTCAATGAGGTATTCGTCAAGCGTAAGATAACTTCTTGATTGCATGGCTAAAATGGGAAAACCAGCTTGAATATTGCCAAGAAGTGGTAATGCAAAAAATCTTTTGGTTGGAGCAAGCTTTTTATTAACTTGTTTTAAAAATCCGTCATCAATTAGATTTTGGACGTATTCGTAAATTGTTCTTTTAGACGCAACTTTAAAAAGCTTAAGCATCTCAGAGTACGAAGGTAAACGTCTGTTTTTGCGGTAAAATTGCTTGAGCGGGGTTAAAATATCTTGTTCCATTTTGATTTTTTGAGTGTAATTTATATACTTATTATTAAGTATATGAAACGATTGTTTACTTGTCAATATATTTTAAATTGGATTACTCTGACGGCTTTTTGTGTGTATTTGTGTTAAAATTACCTTTTTAAGGAGGTGTCGGATAGTGGTTCATTCCACAGACCTGGAAAGTCTGCGAGCTTAACAGCTCTCGCGAGTTCGAATCTCGCCACCTCCGCAATTATGGCGAGATGAGAAGTTTATCCTGAGGAGCGCTTTACTCCCGATCAGGGAGTAAAAAATGCGACGTAGGAAATCTCGCCACCTCCGCAATTATGGCGAGATGAGAAGTTTATCCTGAGGAG
>JBIKWE010000076.1:0-3862 GCA_044356445.1 Limisphaerales bacterium
GAGTTGGTTGAGGCAGAAATTAATCAAAGAGCAAGGCTTTAGCACTTTAAGAGAAGCGTTCGGAATATATATTTTCGTTTATAACGCCGCTTGATATTAGTTTTGCCTTTATTGATTCAACAACCGCCTTGCCCCCGCAGATATAATACTCAAAATCAGAATATTCAGCTTTTATATTTTTTAAATAATCAGCTAAACAATCATCGACATGTCCTTTTAAATATGTCGGTGGCGTGGCAGAGATTTCTCTTGATAAGCAAATTTTAAAATCAAAATTTGAGTGCAATGAGCTTAATTGCTTAAGCTCATTAATAAAATATGTATCCTGAATATTTTTTAATCCCCAAAACAAAGTGTATTTGGTATTTGAATCTGTGTCTAAGACGGTTTGTAATATGCTATAAATTGGTGCGAAGCCAGTGCCGGTTGATAAAAATATAACGTCCTTGCGAGGATTTTTAAATGTAAAAACCCCGGCTGGACCCTGCATTTTTAACTTGTCACCAACTTTGGTATTCTTAAAATAAGAGCTCCCAACTCCATCCTCAATAAGTTCGATAATAAAATCAACTGAACTTTTATTTAACGGCGAAGATGCGATTGAGTATAGCCTGCGAACCGAATTTAAATTTCCATCTGTTTTTATATGAAAGATCATATACTGACCGGCATCAAAATTAAATTCATTATTTTCTGGTCTTTTGTAACTGAGAAAATATATATTTGGCGCTAATTCTTTTTTAGATAAAAGCTGTGTTTCAAAAGTTGTAATCATAGCTGTTAGTATACCTTAAATTATTATTTATTAACCTTAAAAATTAAAAGATCTTGATAAGAATATCGTTTGTTATTTCCTTGGACTCAAGAATTGTCATGGTATAGCCTAGACCTTTAAAAAGTGAAGATATTTCTTGGCGCTGAGGAGCGGAAATGTATTGTTTAAACACAATGGTGGACTCGCCATAAACCTGAGCTTGGATTGTCTTGACGATTAAATTCTTAAAGCCAATCTCTCTTAATTTCTCAACAATCATAGTTTCTTTTTCTTTTTGATCTTGTGAAAGGGTAATTTCAATTACCAGCATATCTTTATTTAGCTCAATAAATTCTTCAGGGGTGGGTGACACAATCTCTTCTTGCTTTAAAGTATCTTGAGTCTTTGTGGTCGCCTCAACTGGTATTATAGCGATATTCTTATTGGCTGCTTTTTGGGTTTTTGAGCTTGAATACACAACAACAAGAATAATAGTAAGCAAGAAAAATAAACTAATTAAGCCATATAAGCGCTTTTTGGAGCTCTTTTTTACAACAGGTTTAAAATCATCAGCTTCATTATTTTTCTTATTTATTCTTGGTGTTTCTAAGAAACTCTTTTCTTGCTCGTTTATTGGCAAGCCAACCTCGGACAGGGATTTAAAATTTTTAATAAACTCCTCACCAACTGCATTGGTTATACTGGTAATTGGATTTGGAAATAGAGCAAAAACGGGAACAACTGATAAAATCGTAAAGCCATGTTTTTTTAAAATCTCAATTAAAGTTTTGATAAAAGAGCTATTGACAGCGATAATTTTAGCTGAAGTTGCTTGATTATAATATTTAGCCGAAACAGACTCAAAAGGTACGGTGTCTATAAATTCATCTTGAATTTTTTGTATGTCTTCAAGTTGATCGTGTGGCAATACATCTTTTTGGAAATATGATGATGGGGTTAAACAGATTATGACTTCAGAGGTGCTAATTTTATTTATATTAAAAAATTCAGATAATAAATTCTCAAGCTCTTGATTTTTAATAATTTCCATATCTTGAAGAGCGGAGCTTGGTATAAGAAGCTCAATCAACGAATCGTTGGACCCTCCAAAATATATAAACTTATTTCCATCAATAAAAAATACTGACCTCATATGTATTTTTAGTATACTGGCTTTTTATACAAGACAACAAGTCGATTATCTTTAAACTCAACCTTAGAGCTTACCTTGTATATTGATAAGCCAGCCTTTGAATGAATAAGTATATCTTTTTCTTGGGATCCTGTAACAGTAATAGTTACTTCTGTATCGTCTATATTTATTGTTTGCCCAACATAAGATGGATTTCTAATGATGCCCAAAAGTGCCAGCTCAACTCCAGTTATTGCGCCAGATCTGGCGCGAATGCTTTCACCCGCATATACCGTCTGCATTCTGGAATTTAGCGTAATTACGGTTGTTACATATGAAACTGCAATGCCAATCACTGAGAATACAAGAAGTGATATCAATGCTTGTCCAGTTGAATTTTGTCTATTTTTCATAGTTAAATTGATGAAAGAATAATGCTTATCGTTATTGGTGTAAATATTTTTGATGGCAGCTTGGAGGATATCTCTGCCTTAAACTCAACCGCCTGCCGACCATTTAAGTTGCCTAATCTTTTAAAGCGGACATCTTGTATTGTTGTATTTTGACTATTTAAAATCTCCACTGTACCCAAGCTCACAAGCTCTAAATTATTATTTCTTGTTCTGATTATTTTTTCCCCGAACGGCGTCTCAAACGTCACAAGCTGTGACTCATCTCCAATTTCGTTAGGTGTTAAAATGCCGGACGAGTTTTGAGCTTCATACATTAAACGGCTTGTTATAAAAGAATAATCACTGTCAAGAAAAGACGCCGTCTTATTATTAAACTGTTGATCAACAATAGTTGAGAATAAAGTTGACAACACAATTAATAGCGTTGAGAAAATCCCCATGTAAATTATGGTCTCAATTAAAGTAAACCCCCGTTTTTTAAAGCATTGTTTTAAGTTGGTCATTGTGAAAAGTTAACTTGAAAAGACTCAAAAATAGGTGAGTTGGCACTATTTTGAGATGTTAAAAAAGCTCGGTATTTAAAACATCTACCCGGATTCTCAAAACCTTGACCATCATCTTCAAATCTAACCATTTGCGCCCCTGTATAAAAAGAGTCTGGTGAGCCGTCTGGACCAGTAAATGAAGTTGGGGCATCTTGACAGTTGTCAGATGGTGCATCTGTTAAGGAGAGTTGGAATAAAACTTGAGTATCAAGCGGAGTCTGGACTTTAGGATTTATTGTATTTAAGGTTGTGGATTGTCCAAGATCAACAACACTTGATTCGTAATAACCCGCGGTACGATTTGTAAGAAGCGTAATTTCTCCATCATCTTGATTATTAATTTTAACTTCATTTAAAGTGCCTGTTTCAAACTCACTTTTTAATGTTTGTATAAAAGAGGCGTTAGGTGAATTTCTGGTCAAAAATAACGTTGTTTTTAATTCATTTTGAAACATTCCGTCCCAGAAAACAGTGAGCGTGATTTTTTTAGTAACAGGATCAAGAATGCCATTTTCTGAAACGATTGTTTGGTCGGCGCTTCTATAAACTGGTTCTATAAGAACCGATGTATTTACACCGTTTACATTCTGACTTTTTTGATTAGTTAAAGAAAATGAGTTATTTATTTTTGTTAGGTAAAAAAGACCGTTGGTTGAGATGTTTTCAAAGCCCTTGTCTTTAATAAGTAAAATAGCTTCAAGAGCATTTGACAGTTCTTCTTTGGCAATTCTAATTTTCATTTCTTGAGATCTGCCTTCTTGAGATGAGATAAAGCCGCCAATGATAGCAGGTAAAATTATTGCCATGAGCGCCATTGTGACTAAAAGTTCTATTATGGATTGACCTTTTTGACTTTTAATTTTCATAGCAAGCTAATTTTCAGTTGTAACCACGCCAATTTTTGAAATTGAGATTTTATTGCCATTTGTCAAAGTTACAAAATTATTACCTTCTTCAAAATGCACCAAATCTCCGCTACCTTTTTCAAACAATATTGAGTTTTGATAAAGCTTTATTT
>JBIKWE010000077.1:0-3857 GCA_044356445.1 Limisphaerales bacterium
CAGGTACCGCTTCAAATGCAAACTCCCTTGCTACAGCCAGAACTATTTGGGGTCAATCATTTAATGGCACAGCAATTATTACAGGAGCCTTAACAGGAGTTACATCAATTACAGCATCCGGCATCATCTCAGGAACTGGTTCAGGTCTTACCAACCTTAATGCTTCAAACATCTCATCAGGAACAATACCTGCTGCATCTGTTTTTGATATAAGTGGTAATGCAGCAACAGTCACAAACGGAGTATATACAACGGGTAATCAAACTATAGGAGGAACTAAAACATTTAGTAGCGTAATTTCAGGTACCGCTTCAAATGCAAACTCCCTTGCTACAGCCAGAACTATTTGGGGTCAATCATTTAATGGCACAGCAATTATTACAGGAGCCTTAACAGGAGTTACATCAATTACAGCATCCGGCAACGTCGGCATTGGGACGGTAACTGCTAATAATCGCTTAGTAGTTGGAGCAGATATTGGCGCATCAGGTGTTCCTAATAACACTATTTCGCTTGGTAATTCTGCTGGAAATTCTATCATTCAAGTTGGTCAAGATTCCAGTAATAAGGGTTTTCTTCAATGGGTATACAATGCCACTGTCGCAAACGCCTTTTATGTTGTTGGCTCTGGCAACGGACAGCCAGTGGTCATACAAAATAACAACGCTCTTGCAAATTACAGAGTGGGAATTGGCACATCTGCTCCAGAAAGAAAATTACATGTATTTGTTAACGCAGACGCTCCTCCTGTGAGATTTCAAGACTCTAATGGATACTGTGAGATTAATCCTACAGTAACAACATGGGCTTGTGTTTCAGATGCCTCTTTAAAATATGATGTGAGTTCGATGTCTGGTGTTTCTAATTTGCAGAAACTAAATCAGCTTCGACCAGTTTCATTTAAATGGATCTCTCAGACCGACAATACAAAAAAATATGGTCTCATAGCTCAAGAAATGGAACAGATATTCCCAGAGTTTGTACAGACGGATGAAAAAGGTTTGAAGTCAGTGTCATACGGTTCACTAACCCCAATCTTGATTTCCGCCATCCAAGAACAACAGCTCCAAATTGAACAAAATACAACGGCGCTTCAGACCCTTGATCCAGAGGTTATAAACATGCAGGCAAGGATTGTCAGTCTTGAGGCAGAAAATGCATTAACTGAGGACGCTACTTCAATAACAGACAACTTATTCTCACTGATAACTTCAAGTATAGAGCGCATTACATCTCTTGAAGATTCTGTGAGCGAGCTTCTTTCAAGAGTTGACTCTTTGGTGGCGCCTCAAGTAACGGCTTCTGATTCGGCAAGAATAGAGGACTTATCTCAAAGACTCTCATTTGTAGAGGCTATGTTTATGGGCGAAATGTCACAAGGCTTAAACTCAACAATATCGGCTCAGCTTGCCTCAAGCATAACAGAAAACGAGATAATTTTTGAGAAAAATATTGTTTCAGAAAATAATCTTACTGTCCTTGCAGAAACAAATCTTAATAATGTTGGTGTTACGGGGGTTATTTCAAATAATTTACTTCTGATTAATGGCTTTGATGAGAGCTTGGCAACGCCGGGCGCATCTATCTCAACGGTAACTGGTGCTTTAAATATTCAAAAGAACAGCTTAAATGAGATAAAGTTTATGGGAGAATCCTTCAAAATGGATACGGACGGCAACTTTATAATCCATAAGGGCAATCTTGAGGTTGCGATGGGGAGCGTTAAAGGAAATGACGGTGTCAGAGGTATTAATGTTGCGGTTGAGGAGGGCAAGGGGGAACTAAAGGTGGTATTTAAAGAGGCAAATGATACGGCAAACTATGCCGTTGGAATCTCACCTTCATGGTTTACCAGCTTTATGGTGACTGGCAAAGATAAATTTGGGTTTACGGTCAAATTCTCATCTCCTGCGCCTGTTGGCGGGAAGATCGACTGGATTGTTATAGAGTGAGGGTGGTGGGGGATGATATACTAACTCCTATGAACATCAAAACACACACCCTTAACAATAATTTAAAAGTTATAAATGTTGACACAGGTTCGTTTCCAACTGTGACAACAATGCTTCTTGTCAAGGCCGGTTCAAGATATGAAACTGTCAATAACAACGGCGTGGCTCATTTTTTTGAACATATGGCGTTTAAAGGTTCAAAAAAATATAAAACAGCATTTGATATCTCTTCAAAAATTGATGGTATTGGCGGGGTCTTTAATGCCTTTACCTCAAAAGACCACACCGGATATTATATTAAAGCGCCAATTTCCCACACCGATTTAGTCCTTGATATTTTGTCTGACATGCTGCTTCATTCAAATCTTCTTAAAGAGGAGATAAACAGAGAGAAGCAGGTTATCATTGAGGAGATAAATATGTATGAAGATATGCCGGCAAGAAAGGTGTCAGACGTATATGACGAGTTGGTGTATGATGGCAACCCTCTTGCATATGATATTGCAGGAACAAAAGACACAGTAAGCTCAATCACCAGAAAAACCATCACCGATTATATGGATCAATTATATTTTCCTGAAAATGCCGTGCTTATAATTGCCGGTGGCATTGGTGCCAGTAAGTTTTCATTTGAAAAATGGGAAGATTGGGGCAATTCATCAATTAATTCTAAGTCTTTTAAAAAATATGAATCAGGCCAGAGCAAAAAAGCAGTTAAGGTGCTAAATAAAAAAACTGAACAAGCTCATTTTTGCCTTGGTTACCGTATGTTTTCACAACATGATAAGCGCCGTTACGCGCTCTCTGTATTAAGTACTATTCTTGGTGGCGGGATGTCTTCAAGGCTGTTTATCGAAGTTCGCGAGCGGCGAGGCCTTTGTTATTACGTTTCAACCGGACGTGATTTATATGAAGATACGGGGACACTGGTTACACAGGCAGGAGTGACAAATAACAAGCATAAGTTAAATGAGGCGATAAAGGTTATTATTGATGAACATGAAAAGATTGCTTCAGGAAGCCTCAAAGAAGAAGAATTACAACGAGCCAAAGAGTTAATAAAAGGAAGACTGCTTATTTCACTTGAAGACTCTCAAACTGTTGCTGCATTTGAAGGGACAAAGTATTTATTTGAAAAGAATGTTATAAAACCTGAGGATGTTTTAAGTGAGATTGATAATGTAACAAGTGATCAGGTTAAAAAAATAGCAACCGAATTTATTGTATCACGGGGTTTAAATATTGCCGTAATTGGCCCATATCATGAGGAGGATATTTTGATATGATTTTAATTGTTTATATTGGTTTGATGGGGCTTATCATGGGGTCTTTTTTAAATGTGGTGGCTGACAGGCTTAGCAACTCTCAGTCTTTGCTCGGACGTTCAAAATGTCCAAAATGTCTTAAAACCTTGTCATGGAAACACTTATTTCCAATTATTTCATATTATGTATTAAAAGGTAAATGCGCCTTTTGCAAAGCCCCAATAAGTATTAAATATCCAATTAGTGAAATTTTTACGTCAGCAGTATATTTGCTGACGTGGACTTTATCCATAACTCAAACAGGGTCATATGTTTTAAGCATTTTTAATATTTTGATTGCCTCAGTTTTTATAATAATGCTTTTTTCTGATCTCAGATACAGGATAATCCCTGATGAAGCACAAATAATGTATCTAATAATTTCTCTATTCAAGCTTTTATACATCTCCACTGACTTCAATTCAGAAATTTTTACCATACTCAGTCTTATATCGTCGCATATTGCATTTGGCGTTATAACAGCTTTGCCACTATTGGTTATTTTTCTTATCACAAAAGCCCGCGGAATGGGTTTTGGCGATGTAAAGCTTTCATTTGTGATGGGCTTTTCTTTGGGCTTTTATCAAGGTTTATTGTCTGT
>JBIKWE010000020.1:0-12879 GCA_044356445.1 Limisphaerales bacterium
ACCGTATTAGAAAGGGGCCGCTAACTGCGTGCCAGAAGCGTCGGTAATACGTGGGCCCCAAGCATTATCCGGTTTAATTGGGCGTAAAGGGTCGTGTAGGTGGGTATTTAAGTTACCTTTTAAATTCAGAGGCTCAACTTCTGACATGGGGGTAATACTATTTATCTAGAGTTTTCTTTAGGGTAAGCGGAACTGAGTGAGGAGTAGTGAAATGCGTTGATACACTCGGGAACACCAGTGGCGAAGGCGGCTTACTGGAAGAAATCTGACACTGAGACACGAAAGCTAGGGTAGCGAAGCAGATTAGAGACCTGCGTAGTCCTAGCCCTAAACGAATGTTCGCTAGCTGCATGAATTTAGAATTTATTCTAATTTCGTGTGGCGAAGGTAACCCGTTAAGCGAACCGCCTGGGGAGTACGGCCGCAAGGCTAAAACTCAAAGGAATTGGCGGGGAGGCACACAACCAGTGGAACATGTGGCTTAATTCGAAACAAACCGAAGAACCTCACCAGGGTTTGACATGCAACTGCAAGTCTTATGAAAGTAAGACGCCTTCGAGGGTGTTGCACAGGTGCTGCATGGCTGTCGTCAGTTCGTTCCGTGAGGAGTGCCCTTAAGTGGGACAACGAACGCAACCCCCATCGTATGTTACAAGTGTCATACGAAACTGCCCTGCCTTTGGCGGGGAGGAAGGAGGGGCAGATGTCAAGTCAGCATGGCCCTTATACCCTGGGCTGCACACATGTTACAATGGGAAGAACAATGAGTCAAAAGCAAGCTCGCAAGAGCAAGCTAATCTCTTAAATCTTCTCTCAGTTGGGATTGAAGTCTGCAATTCGACTTCATGAACCCGGAATTGGTAGTAATCGTGGATCAGCTATGCCACGGTGAATACGTTCTTGCCTCTTGCACACACCGCCCGTCAAGCCAACAAAGTCGGCGTTATTCGAACTTCGCGTATCGTGAGGGAGAGTACTGTCGGCGATGAGGGTTAAGTCGTAACAAGGTATCCGTTCTGGAAGGAGCGGATGGATCACCTCCTTTCTATTTTTTTTAAAAATTAGAAAAATCTTTTGTAAGCTTTGGAAAACTTACGAAGGAGATATTATTATGATACAAAGTAATATTATCGCCTTCCTAACCCGTTTATTGTACTTTAATGATTTCAAAACTCTACTTTAAGCTAAATACTTAAAGAAGATATTGTAATAAAAACGCCTAAAACTACTCCTACGTTGGGAAATGTTTGGTACAAGGTATAAATGCCGTTATTATCAAGATTTTTAATACCAAACTCATACTGCATGTATTTTTTATCTCCAAATTGTTGAAGCATCCAATAAATAAGCTCGCCAAATTGGCGGACGGCAATGAGAATTCCAAATGATAGCAGTGCTAATTTGATAGAAAACAAGGCAGTAAAAGCAATTATGCCAAGAACTGGCAACAACACGAATGAATCTCCTCTTACGTAAATTAAAAATAATTTTCCCCACCAAGACATTTTGAATACGTTTAAGATATTTTTAAAAAATAAGGCTCAGATAGTATTTTTTTTTAAACAAAAAAAGTGCGAAAATCCCAACTTAACACACAGGGGATTTTCGCACTTTAACAAAAATTACAAATCAAAACAGCTCGACACCTGAGCTTAAATTAAACTCTTTGGCTGCACTTTTTCCTTGAACTGTTATCTCAACAAATCTTTTGTTTTGATAACCTGAACTTCCAACAGTCATGCCATATCCACCTTCAGGAACATCTTTTAGCCTGTTATAGCATGTAAATATTCCAAATTTTGTTTGAATTTGCTTACCTGCTTCAAAACCAATTTCCTCAGGCAATAAGGTTGTTTTAACATTTCCAAAATTATCGACCCACCAAACAGTTTTTGGCACCTCAGGTATATCCTCTAATGACATAACCTCTGATGGAACATCTTCTCCTTCGTGCACCCATTTTGCAAGAAACGGCATATACTCAAAACTTCTAAACTGTGTTAGCACTGTTCTTTGCTGAGCATCGGCCGCAAATTTCCCTTTTTTTACAAAAGCATCCACTACAGTTGGTAAATCAGTTACATTTAATTGGTCAATAAGTCCGAATTTTTTAGCCAAGGATAGTGTTTGCCCGGCGACTGTAGAGATAATTGTTTTATTAGCATATTTAAAATAACCAAATGGTGTGCCGTTTGGATATTTTTTACCCGAGCCATGCCTTGGAGCAGCATTAACCATAATAACGCCATCGCCGCCAGTTGCTCCATCAAGAGTATCTATCAAATTTCCAGCCGCTTCAATTTCGTTAAAATTGGCAATTCCAATTAGTGATATATTTGCTCCTGGAAATAATACCGAAGCACGGGTTGTTTGTCTTGCCGTTTCGTTTGAATCTCGACAATCAGTGATTATTGTTACAAACATGAGTGATTAAAAAATAATAATTTTTTCCAAAAATTTTGGAAGTTAATATATTACATCAAAAAAAAATTGTTTACCATAGATAAAATTGATGTAAAACATATACTATATGATAGTATCATACATATGTTATTTAGTCAACAAATTCGTCGATCTTACTATCTGCCGGCAGTTTTGTATACCTATACTTGGAGAACTGATATTCATTTTTCATGCTATAATTTAAAAAATAAACAGTAAAACATTTTTTTAAATGGGCGTGTGGTTCAGTGGCTAGAACGCATTCCTGATAAGAATGAGGTCGGAGGTTCGATTCCTCCCACGCCCACAAAATTTTTAAGGTCCGACCCTTTAAAGCAATCCGGACTCGTAGCTCAGTTGGTAGAGCGCCCGGCTTACATCCGGAAGGTCACAGGTTCAAGTCCTGTCGAGTCCACCAAACCTAAAAAATACCTCTTTATTTCTTTCTATTTACTTCTATAATGAAAATATGCAGGAAAAAAAATCAGGCTTATCAAGATATATCTTCTCTTATTTTGAGGCTATCCATAATTTATTAATTTTTTTTCCGTATTTTTTTTCTGTTTCGCCCTTATTAAAAACTCTTTTTTTACCATGGAAAAGAATCGTATCCAAAAATACAAGCGTCAATTTATCCCTTAACGAATGGCTAAACGAGTTATTTTTTAACATAATATCTCGATGTATTGGTCTTGCAATGAGGTCATCAATAATCATCTTCTTTATCTTGTTTATGTTGTTTTTTTTAGCTTTTATCCCTTTTATTTTAATCTTTATGGTTGCCTCCATACCTTTTGTGACATTTGTTCAACTTTTTACAGTAAAAGAAATTGAAAAATATAACGCCATGAAAGATAACTTTGTTAATTTGCGAACGCTAAAGATGGAGAATAGGAAAATGGTAGAGGAGTGGTTTGAAATAATATACGAACAGCGCTTAAAACACACACCTTGGTGGAAGATAAAAGAACTTATGAAAACTCCGCCACTGGCGAGAGACTGGTCACAAGGATATACGCCAAAACTAGATTTATATGCTGACAATTTAACTGATTCAAGTTTTCAATTGAAAATTAGAAGGCATGTTGTGACTCGTGAGTCAGAAACTGCAATGATTGAACAAGTTTTGTCAAGCTCAAACGAGGCAAATGCCATTCTTGTTGGAGAAGAAGGAGTGGGCAGACACACAATTATCGAGATGCTGTCAAAAAAGATTTATGAAGGAAAAACAACAAACCTACTGTCTTATAAACGTGTACTACTCCTAAATATGGATAAAATTTTAAGCGAATACACAGATCCTCAATCAAGAATAACTTTTTTTGAAGCTTTGCTATATGAAGCTGCGGCCTCAAAAAGCGTCATTTTGGTTATTGATAATTTTGAAAAATACTGCTCATCAGGTGATAATCACTTTGATATATCAAGTGCTATTGACAAGTTTGCAAAAACAGATTTGTTACAAATTATCGGCATAACAACTTCATTTTCATATGAAAAATACATATATCCAAACCCAAAAATGAGAAATGTATTTGCACGGGTGGATATTAATGAGATTGGCAAGGATAAAGCACAGTATATTTTGATGGAGAAAGCGCTTGATTTTGAGTGGAGGTACAAAAGAGTTATTCCATACGAGACTCTTCTTGAGATTATTGAGAAAAGTAATTTTTTCATAACAAATATTCCATTTCCTGAAAAGTCCCTACAATTACTTGACGACGTTTGCGTATACTCATCAACATTATCCGATCAAGAGATTATTACCCCTGATATGGTTAACACTGTCTTAACAAATAAAACCCATATCCCAACAACATTAACTGCTGAAATTAAAGAGAAGTTGCTTCATCTTGAAGACTTAATGACCGCAAAAATTCTTGGACAAAAAGAGGCAATAAACGAGCTATCATCAGCTCTAAGAAGGTCATTTTTATTAATTGATAAACGGAAAAAGCCATTAGCAACATTTTTGTTCCTTGGACCAACTGGAGTTGGTAAAACAGAGACGGCAAAAGTATTGACTGATGTTTTTTTTGGTTCTAATGAACAATTAAATCGTTTTGATATGTCTTTATTTCAAAGCAAATCCGATATAGATAAACTTATCGGCTCTATAGAAAAGTTAAATCCCGGTCTACTCACAAACGCCATTAGGGAGAATCCTTATGGTGTCTTACTCCTTGATGAAATTGAAAAGTCTCATCCTGATATTTTAAATATTTTTTTAACAATTATCGATGAAGGGTACTTTACTGACGGATATGGACAAAGAGTGGATTGTAAAAATATGGTCATTATTGCAACATCAAATGCCGGAGCCGAGCACATACACGAAACCCTTCTTAGGCAAAGTATTAATAAACTGAGCGATGACCCACTTTTCTCAACATCCATTATTGATTATCTGGTTGAGAAAAATCTATTTTCTCCAGAGTTTTTAAATCGTTTTGACGCTGTTATTGCGTTTAAACCAATTCAAGGTGATACTGCTATTACCTTGGCAAAAAGCATGGTTGAAACAATGATAAAACAGATATATGATACATACAAAGTCAAGGTCAATATAACTGATGAAACGATAAAAGTCATAACTCAAGATGGTTATGAAAAACAATTTGGCGCGAGAAACCTCCAGCGTATTTTAAGACAAAAAGTGGAGGATAATATTGCCATTAAGCTTCTTGAAGGCAAGGTAAAAGAGGGCGATACAATAAATTTATAGCAACTTCAATAACTCATCTGGCTCGGAAATAAGATAAGTTGGCGCCTTTGTTTTTAAAACTTCATTTGAATTTAAGCCCCAAGAAACAGCGCAACAATCCATTTTTATTTTTTGACAAGCTAATACATCTCTTATCTCATCACCAACATAAAGCACCTCATGATTTGAGTATCCAAGCTGAGATATCGCTTTTTCTAACGCATAATCCTTTCCAAAAACATTTATCTCTGAGGTCACGGTTTCAAAGCAGTTTATCTGAAATCGATTTAAAACTGAAAATACAATATTTTGATCATTTGAACTTAAAATATGCAACGGATATTTTTTTGAAAGCTCAATTAATACAAATGCCATACCATTAACCGGAGAAATATCAGTCATAAAATCCTTGAATTTTTCCTTAACTTTGAAAAGATAAAACGGTAATTTGAGATATGAAAGTGACAAGAAAGATATTATCTGCCTCACGCCCATTCCGCGCATTCGCTCAACGTCTTTTTGATTGATATCAGGCAAACCCATCTCTTCTTTGAGACTAAAATACACACGTATTAGAATATCCAAACTATTCACAAGCGTACCATCAAAATCAAAAATTATTGCTTTGTATTTTTTCATGAAATATGTCCCAGCTATGTTATCATATTAATATGCCTAATAATAAAGGAAAAATTATTGTTTTTGAAGGAGCAGACGCATCAGGAAAGGGAACTCAGTCTAAATTACTTTATGAATATCTGATAAATAATCATATAAAGTCATTTTTTTTAGACTTTCCACAATATAACAGCTTTTATGGCAGACTAATTTCCAAGTATTTAAAAGGGGAGCTTGGAAAATTGAATGAAGTATCGCCATATTTTGTTAGTTTGGCTTTTGCACTCGACAGACTTGCGTTTAAAGAGGAAATTGTTAAGAGGTTAAACGATGGCAACATTATTGTTGCCAATAGATACGTTACATCCAATTTAGCTCATCAAGTGGTTAAGTTTGATAATGAAAAAGAACAAAATGAGCTTAAAAATTGGATAGAGGAGCTTGAGTACAATGTAAATTGTTTACCAAGAGAAAATATCGTTATATATCTGGATATGCCTGAAGAGTTCTCGAGCTCGTTGCTTAAAAAAAAAGGTGAGCGTGAATATATCGGCAAAGGGCATGATATTCAGGAAAAAGATAAAGATTATCAACGAAAAACCATCTCACTTTATCGTCATCTTTCATTAAGCAACCCACACTGGATTAAGATATCATGTGTAGAACATGGTGTCATCAAGCCAATAACTGAAATTCATAAAGAAGTATTAAAAGTTCTAAAGGATAAAGAGATAATATAAAGTTATGGACTCAAAATTAATAGGTCTTTCAGTATTATTTTTTTTAGGCTTTTCAATTTTTACTGGTTACGTATTTTTTTCTGGTTCTTTGAATGTTGCGACTCGAGCCAGTAACGTTGATAATGCGACATCCGTCCAAAACTCACTAATATTTGCTTGGCCCCTTTCTGTGCCCGCTGATGGGGAGACCACAAGCGAGGTTTCAGTTTTTGTGCGAAATCAAGAAAATAGAGGCTTAGAGGGTAAAATCGTGCGCCTTGAGGGCTCGCCAGCTATTTTTGAAAGCGCATCAGCAAACACCGACACAGATGGCAAAGCAGTATTTCGTATAACTTCTTCAACCTCAGGAGTTGCAGAAATAAGTGCGATAGTGGATAATAGAAAGCTTGAGAGAACCGTATCAGTTGAATTTAAATAATTAATTTTATGAAAATAACAAAAGCTGTCATACCTGCTGCTGGATTTGGAACAAGATTCCTCCCACAAACAAAAGCTATGCCGAAAGAGATGTTGCCCATTGTGGATAAACCTGTTATCCAATATGTTGTTGAGGAGCTTGTTGAAGCTGGAATTACAGACATTATCATTGTTACCGGATACCATAAAAGAACAATTGAAGATCATTTTGACATTCCAAGTAGAGAACTTGTTGAAAATTTAAAACTTGGTGGGGAAAAAAAGAAACATTATATTGAAGAGGTAAACAAAATTGGCGAACTAGCTAACTTTGTTTATGTTCGCCAAAAAGGACCTTATGGAAATGGAACACCGCTTTTGAATGTAAGACACATTGTTGGAAATGAGCCCTTCATTTATACATGGAGTGATGATTTTATAAGTGCAACTCCATCGAGATTTAAACAACTAATTGAAGCCTTCAACAAATATCAATCAACCTGCCTTGCAAGCATTCGGGTTTCTGATGATGCCGATTATGACAGATATGGATTCACAGGCGGGAAAGAGATTGAAAACGGGGTTATGGATGTTTCTGAAATCATTGAAAAACCAGGTAGAGAAAAAGCCCCATCCAATCTGGCAAATGTCTCCGGCTATGTCTTTACGCCTGACATTTTTCAATATCTGGAGCAGGCTTTAGAAAAATTACCCCAAGGAGAAGAGCTATATTATAACGATGCTTTAATCCAAATGTTACGAGAAAATAAAAAAGTTTACGCAATTGAGATCAAAAATGGTAAATATTATGACACTGGAAACAAGATGCAATACCTAAAGACTGTTGTCGAATTTGCCCTTAGACATAAAGATTTAAATGGTGAATTTGCTAAATACCTAAAATCTCTTGATTTATGAATATTGCATTCCAGTTAATATGTGCTAAAATATTCCTTTATGCTTAGTCAAAAACAATTAAAAGAAGTCGAAACATTATTTGCCTTAGGTGCTCATCTTGGGCATAAAAAAAGTCGTCTACACCCTAAAGCAAGAAAGAACGTTTATCAAATAATTAACGGCACTTCTGTTATCGATTTAACTAATACCGTTACTCAGATTGAAAAAGCTCAAGAATTTCTGAAAGATTGCGCTAAAAATAACAAGACAGTTTTAGTCGTGGGCACCAAAAAAACAGCATCTTCAATTGTTAAAGAATATTGTGAAAATAACTCAGTTGCATATGTAAGTGCCAAATGGTTACCGGGATTGTTGACAAACTTTAAAACCATCATGGAAAATGTCAAGAAATTAAATGACTTAAAAATTCAATTAGAGTCGACTGATGAAAGCACACATATTAAGCATGAAAAAGTTAAGATGCAAAAACATATTGCAAAGCTAGAGAGATTGTACGGTGGTTTTTCATTATTAACAAAATTACCCGATGTTTTAGTTCTTATTGATACCAAAAAAGAGAAGAATGCTGTTAAAGAGGCGCGCTCATATAACATTCCTATTGTTGCTTTAATTGACACAAACGCCAATCCTGAGGAAGTCGAGTATCCTGTAGTTTGTAATGATGACACTATTGAAGTTGTTAAACATGTACTTGAAACTTTGATGAGTGAATATGTAAGTAATAAATCAGTAAATTAAATTAATATGGACTATAAACTTTTAAAAGAGCTGCGTCAAGAAACTCAAGTTTCATTTTCATTGTGTAAAAAGGCGCTGGAAGAGAGCAATAATGACAAATCAAAAGCTCTTCAGCTATTAAAAGAGTGGGGTATTAAAAAAGCAGCTGGAAAGTCTGATAGAGCCACTAATGCTGGAGGTATATATTCGTACATTCATCACAATAATTTAATTGGAGCCATAATTGAACTTCAAACTGAAACAGATTTCGTATCTGGAAATGCCGAATTTAAGAAACTGGGCGCTGAAATTGCCATGCAGGCAGCGTCAATTCCCGCCAAAAACGTTGAAGAACTTTTAAAACAAAACTCCATTAGAGAGCCTTCAAAAACGATTGACGATATGATCAAAGAATCAATACTTAAATTTGGAGAGAATATTCAAATCGCTCGTTTTCAAAGATTTGAAGTGGGAATGGAATGATGATTAATTTGCCAAATAAGCTTCGATTATTCACACATCTTCTTCAGAATAATAAACAATAAACTGGTTTCTTTCATCTAGGCTATAAATAGCGGTCAAGCCTTGAATTTTATCAAGATATTCTCCCAATCTGAAATGATTAATGCTCGACATTTCATAAATTTCTTCACAACTAACAACCACTTGGAATGGTTTATTCTTCGAATAAAATTCTCGTTACTTCGTTTATCAAATCAATATAATAAAAAACCTGGTCTCCATTTTTTGCACGAAATGATTTAATAAGTTCAGCCTTTTTTTGATCTTTATCAATTAACTGATGGGCAATTTTCTTAAATTTCTCCCTCTTTATTTTTTTTCCCCCCGAATTATACTTTCCCTTTTCAATATCCACTAAAGTAAACCAATGACTTCTATCTGCCTCACTTTGTAATGGGTATCTTTCTCTATAAAACTTCGCGAATTTCACAGAGTAATACAAATAATTCTGCCCGAGATTATTAGAAAACTCCGTGAACCATTCAGGATGTTCATGTTTTATATTATCTAAATCTGGTATTTTTTTAACATAAATTCCATATTTTTCCTCTAAATCATCTGCACTTAACCAACTTTCATTCCCGTCTTTACTTTCTGCTTTTTTATATCCACGAAGATATTCCAAAACATCTCTCTTAAAAAACTCAGTCTTTGCCCATTTCTTATCAAATTTATAAACAATAAATTGCAGAAATTCAGGATTATTTCTTAGTTCTGGTATTTTAATATATCTAAGTCTGTTATTATTTCTTCCTAATGAATTCGCTACTTCTTCAAGCGTCATAAGGTTGGGATCTGGTGTGGTCATTGACCTTAAATGCTCAGTAAATTTACCACATATATATTTGTGGTAAGTCGATGTATCTGAGTATGTTTTTACATACTTATAAAAATCTTTTTCAGCTATAAATAAAGAGAGCTCTTCTAATAATATATTAAAAGGGATCCCAAATTGTGTAATTATTTCTGAAAAATATCGTTGCACATCAACAAACTCATAGTTCAAATACGGTCTTTGAAAATTAGTATCGAAGTTTAATGGAGTATATTCAGTTAGCGTTCCATAACATTTATGTCCATATAAAGCAGACGGAACAGGTAAATTTAAAATCTTATTTTCTTGTTTAATATTTATACCTACGATATTAAAATAACTTAACGGAGTTGCT
The DNA here is from genome assembly GCA_044356445.1 of Limisphaerales bacterium. Taxonomy (GTDB): domain Bacteria; phylum Patescibacteriota; class Microgenomatia; order UBA1406; family GWC2-37-13; genus UBA1450. The sequence goes on from JBIKWE010000020.1 coordinate 10,230, forward strand.
TTTTTAGTTGGAGAATCAACATGAATAATTTTTGCCCTCTTATCAGGATTATTAGGATCCACTCTTAACGCCCGACCTGCAAATTGTATAGTTTCAACCGCAGAATCTGGTGTCCCATCAAAAATTACACCCTCTATGTCAGGTATGTCAAAACCTTCAGAAATGATTTTTACACCAATCAAAATATTAGTAGTCCCTTGTCTAAAAGAATCTAGAACTTTATTTTTTTCATCAACCTCAAGCTGATTATGGATCACTTCAGCAATCAATCCATAGTTAGATAACATAGTCTTAATTTGATTGGCTTTTTGAATAGTTGCTGCTTTTATAACAACCTTCTTGCCATTAAAGTATTTTTCATATAAAAGTGCTATCGCATTGTGTCGAAGATCTGAATTAATTACATCAATGTCGTTTCCATTTATTTTTCTTTCAGGGTAATCATTTTTGTAAAAACCTATGTTTATCTTAATAACGTCAAAAGGGCTTATTAGACCCTGTAAAATCGCATTTTCAACGGATAATTGAAAGCAATTTTTCCAACCTATATCAACTAATTTTTTATGCTCTGCATAATCTGGTGTTGCTGTAAAGCCAATTTGAATTCCTGATACATTACTTGAAGAACCACATCCTTTTATACCATGCAAATTATGAACCTCATCAAATATATAAATTGCATTGGATTCGGTTTCTAGGTCCAGCTTCCCGTCCCTAAAGGCATTATATGTAGTAACTATTACTCTGGTTTTATCATTGGTATTACCATTAATAACACCGGGGTTAATTTCATTTCTATCTTTCTTTATAGTTGCTATCAATTGATTTATTAAATTTAATCTTGAAGTAACTATGTAAATTGGAAATGGAAATTGATTTTGACAGCTTAATGCATGAGTCAATGCTGAAATTATTATAGATTTCCCAGTTCCAGTTGGCATCTCAACATAAATTTTTTTTTCACCGCTTTTAAGAGCTAAATATATACTTTCTAATGCTGCAAGCTGTACACGGTGTAGGTGTGAAGTATTTTCTTTTTTATATTCCTCAAAATTACGAAGATATAATTCTGTAATATTTGTACTTTGTGCCTTTCTTTCCATTTATATTAAAAAAATTATTTATGCTTATTTTATCATATACTATCATATAAAACAATACTATAGGATTATCAGAGATCAAGGATCATCCCTATTTACTGTTCCCCGTTTTTTCTGTATAATCATAAAATGCAAAGTTTCATCGAAGAATATCAAGCACATTCCAACAGACATATCGAAAACCTGATAAATGAACTAAAAAGTATTAGAACGGGCAAAGCCAATTCAGGAATGGTTGAAAATATGCAGGTTACAGCTTATGGGGGCATGAAGATGAAGCTTATGGAGCTTTCGACAATAACAACAGAGGGCTCAGATGCATTAGTCATCATGCCGTTTGACCCCTCAACCACACAAGATATTGAAAAAAGCATCTTAGCGTCCCCGCTCGGATTAACCCCAAAAACAGAAGGTCAGCGCATTACAATTCGTATACCGCCGTTATCAGAGGAACAAAGAATTAAGTTTACAAAATTAGTATCACAAATGATTGAAGACACTAAAAACGCATTAAGACGAGAAAGAGAATCAGTGAGAAAAGACATAAAAAGATCTTTTGATGAGAAATTATTAACTGAGGATGAAAAATTCAGATTAGAAAAAGAGATTGATACACTTATTGGAAAACAAAATGAACATTTAAGCGATATTAAAAATAAAAAAGATGAAGAGATAATGTCAGTATAAAATAAATACAAATGATAACCGCCCTAATATTTTTTCTAATTTTACTTGTTCTGGTTCTAATACATGAGTTCGGACATTATTATGCAGCTAAAAAAAACGGTGTCTATGTGGAAGAGTTTGGATTTGGCTTTCCGCCAAAACTTTTTGGGAAAAAAATTGGTGAAACATTTTATTCCTTTAATGCCTTGCCATTAGGTGGCTTTGTTAAGCTTTTTGGAGAGGAGTATCATGAAGAGGAAAAGCTAAGTACCAAAGAAAAAATACCGCTGAACCGAGCTTTCGTTAATAAGAAGCCATGGCAAAAAACAATAATTATAGTTGCGGGGGTTGTTATGAATTTTTTACTTGGTTGGGCTATTTATTCGTATTTACTAATTTTTGGCATTCCCACACCATCAGGAGTGGCTGTTGAATCAGTTCAAAAAAATTCTCCGGCCTTTAAAGCAGGTTTAAAAAAAGATGACCAAATAATAGAAGCGTCATACAAGGATCAAGTTAAGTCATTTGTTGCTGCCCCGGAACTTGTGGCGTTTACAAAGCAATTCGCTGGTGAAAAAGTTAATTTAAAGATACAAAGAGGCAAGCAAAATTTGATTTTAAGCATTACCCCAAGAAAAAATCCACCAAATGGGCAAGGATCCCTTGGAATCATGATTAAACAAGAGATTGTAATTAAAAAATATCCAGTTTGGCAAGCGCCTTATTATGGTTTTATCGAAACAGCAAGCACAACTAAACGGATAGCTGTTGAGATTTTAAAGTTACCAATGCAGTTGTTTTCGGAAAAACCTCCTGCAGTTGAGTTTGCCGGACCAATTGGCATTGCTCAATATATAGGAGAAGCTCGGCAATATGGAATTAAC
>JBIKWE010000079.1:0-3705 GCA_044356445.1 Limisphaerales bacterium
AGTTATTTCAGATTCTGAAACATTTTCTAAATGAGAAAATATCATGTTAAGAAGCGGTTTTATGTTTTGTGATTTAAGCGCTGAAATTTGTATATTCTCTTTAAATTCATCAAAAAGGAAAGAGTATTGGGGTAAGTATTTTAACCCTAAATCAGACTTATTAATCACCAAAATGACCGGAACTTTTATCTTTCTGGCAAGACCCAGCACTCTTGCTTCTTCAAAATCACGACGTCTTGATGGATCTATGAAATATAAAACGACATCAGCATCTTTGTTTAAGCTGATAAGCGTTTGTTTATTAATTTGCTTTGCCATTTCATCTTTGACTTTATCAAAAATTCCCGGTGTGTCTGTGAAAATTATGCTTCCGCGGTCATCTGTGAATAGACCCTGAATTGGGAATCTGGTAGTTTGAGGTTTTGGTGATGTGATTGCCACTTTTTGACCCACGACAGTATTAACAAATGTTGATTTTCCAACATTTGGACGACCAAGTATCAATACAACTCCTTCTTTCATCATGGAAAGTATATCACACTATCTCATAAAATAAGGTGAATAACTTGCATTAATTTGATACAATAAGCATGCATTTTAAATGGGAGATCGTCTAATGGCAGGACAACAGACTTTGGATCTGTTTATCTAGGTTCGAATCCTAGTCTCCCAGCCAAAAAAGAATTAGAAAGGGGTCGGGAGGTAACACTTGCCGCGCCCGCCTCCGAAACTGTCGGCTCGAACAATCCGCCTTTGGCGGATCAAAGAAAAAATGTAAAAATTGTAAAGGACTTTTATAAAAATAAAAATACAACAAAAATGGGGGATTTGTAAAGAAAATATATTAATCTATGGGTCTAGATAACGACTTGTATACTTAGTGTATGACTATATACAGTCGTAACAATAAAATTAGTAAATATGTTGTTAAAAAAATATTGAAATGTTTTTGTGATGATTTGACTGCCACTCAAACTGCCAAACAGCTGTATATTAGTTGAGTCACAATAAACAAATGGTGTCATACTTTTCGAGTACTCATTTCTTCCATTGAGGATACTGATGTATTTTCAGGAGATGTTGAAATAGATGAATCGTATTTTGGAGCTACTCGAGTAAAGGGAAAGCGAGGAAGAGGTGCAGGAGGAAAAATACCCGTGTTTGGATTGCTCAAGAGGAATGGTAAGGTATCAGTACATATCGTAGAATATGTAACTAGAAAAGAGCTTTTACCTATCATAAAAGGCAAAGTGATAGAGAATACTAATGTGTATACCGATAAATTTCGTAGTTATGATTCACTCGTTCTACACGGATACAACCATTATCGTGTACGACACTGTGAAAATGAATTTGCCAGGGGGAACAATCACATAAATGGAATAGAATCGTTTTGGTCATTTTGTAAACGAAGGTTATCAAAGTTCAATGGAGTGAAGAAGAACTTCTATTTGCATATCAAAGAATGTGAATTCCGCTATAATTACAAAGACACAATGTTTCACATATTATCAAAACTCGTTATCTATACCCATTAATTATAAATTCGCGACCCACTTATAAATTGGAGCATAGAAACCGCTAATAAACACCTGCATCCTCAATTTTTTCAGAGGATGGAATTGTAACTGCCTCATCAGGCGCGCTTACTGAATCCATTTTCATAATGGGATAAGGAGGATAAGGAGCAGGTGGTGTGTATATTGAACTAGTGCTAAAATACAATGCTGCAATTAGGACGTATATAAAGATAAATACACAATAAGTGGAGAAATACAACACCGCCTTTTTAAAACTTTTCTTAAAACCTATATATAAAAGTGGAGCATAGAAGATAAATTGCAGAATCAAAGCTCCTTTAACGGTTAAAATGAAAACCGCAGATGTTGTTAATTGATAATAGCTCCAATAATCAAACCAGTTTCGAATGGCAAGAAGCACAGATATTGTTATTGCTGTCATTGTTGAAAAAAAGAATGACAGCAAAATGTATACAATAATATCTTTTGAAGTTAAGCTAATGTTGGACTTTGACATTTTTTCCAAATTTATCTTTGTATGTGTTTTTCGGCCTAAGAATATAATTGAAAAAATAAGAATTGCAATTATAAAAATAATTATGAGAGTAAATATTAATATTTCATTAAAAAATAACGAAAAAAGGCTTGGAGCAAATGATCCTTTGGTTATGTAAGTTTCATTTGGACTAATATATGTGGCGTTCTTATTAACTGTGCCCCACCCAATTGAGCTTATTAAAAAATCAAATTGGGAAGATCGAAATTTGCCAAGTTCAGATCGTTGCGCACCAGAAAGTATAGATGTGCTTTCGTAAGTTTTCGTAACTTGATCAACGCTAAATGGGGATTCTCTGAATCTTTTGTTAGTTTGTGAGCTGAAGCCGATTTGCATATTTTGAATCTGGGCATCAGTTGTTAATGAGTTGAAAGTGTATTCTTTGGCACCCCCTAATCTATTTTTAATTAAATCTTTTGTGGTAAAGGCAAATAGATAGCTTCCCGCCTTATTTGGCGCGATTGCTTTTGGTAAGGTAATTTCGATAGTGTCGTCTTCAATTGATGTTTCTGCTTTTAAATAATGAGTTTTTTCAGAATAAAATGAAAAATAGTCAGGTTCAGTATATTCTAAGCATTTAGAGTTGATAACATTTGGATTTGCATATTGTGTACAATACGGCTCTCTAATAACCTGAAAGGCAGATGGATTCAGGATCCCATTCTTAGACTTTAGTTCAATTTGTGATAATGGCTTTGAGCTTTGATTTGAGATTGTTGCCAGAAGAAGAATAATTGCTTCGTTGTTATCTTTTAAATAAACTGAGTATTTATGATCTTGACCGAAGAGATTTGTTAAGTTGATTTCTAAGGCTTCTGTATTGTCAATTTCTTTAATGTTGAGAGTTGTTTTTTCATTGGGGGCTCTATTTGGTATCGTTGTCTGAGCATTAACAAAAGGAGTAAGAAAGCATGCTGTGAATAAAAAAGTGATAATAGCTAATAATTTTTCTTTCATATACCCATAGTATACGTAAATTGAGATGTTGTCAATAGTCATCTTATTGCCCTTTTTCAAAGTATTATTATAGTATTAATATATGACAGGTCTTGATGCCATAAAATTTAAGCTAAAACGCTTATTTGCCAAAACTGCCATTCAAGCAAATCATAAGCCCTTGAAAATATATCAGCGAGGTCCACTTGTTTATTATCAGTATAATGATGTGGTCACTAACGAAACGTTTGAGCTTGAAAGTAAAAATGGCTTTGATTTTTCAAATGCAAGGTTAGTTTCGCGTTATGAAGATCATTTCCCTCAGTTACCAAACTATATCCGCATTAAAGCTGAAAAAAACAGTAAGGAGTTTATTTTTTTTGGAGATAGAAAGATACAGTTGGCGGTTATAAATGAGTACGGTCATAGCTCAATATCTGAGGTGCCAATTATTGCCGAGGCATATCCTGTAGAATTAAGTAATGTTTTTATTCGTCAAGATGGATTGCTTATTTTTTACTTCAAAAAAGAGATTAAAAAAGGTAAGCTAAGCTATTCATCATTTATCGCTCTTACCGATAAAAATGACCCTATTCATGTTTTGTGGAAATTAGATCAACCAATCTGGGAACAAGATAAAAATTGGGCTGGAGAGGATGTTAGACCATTGGGGTCTATTTTACTTAAAAATAC
>JBIKWE010000080.1:0-3591 GCA_044356445.1 Limisphaerales bacterium
CGATCAAGAGTTCAAAGACAGGCTCAGTATTGTCTAAAATTATAATGGGAACTCATACAGGCACTCATATTGACGCCCCATCTCATGTTTTTGAAGGTTCAAAAGGCATGGAGACATATCCAATTGAGACTTTTATAGGTGAGTGTCGAGTTTTAGATTGTACAAATGAAAAATTGTCGATAAGCATTGATATTTTAATTACAAAAAACATTAAAAAAGGGGAGCGCATATTGTTAAAAACATCAAATTCAAAAAAGATATCAGGGCCTTTTTTTGAGGATTTTGTTTTTTTGTCACCTGATGCGGCAAAGTATTTGGCAGATATTGGAGTTTTACTTGTTGCAATTGATTACTTTTCTATAAAACAGAAAGGAAGTCCTGACAACAGACCACATGAGGAATTGCTTAAAAAAAATATTGCAATTATCGAGGGAGTAGATCTTTCACAAGCTGAAGAAGGCAATTATTCATTAATGGCATTGCCCTTAAAATTAAGCAAGCTCGATGGTGCGCCAGCCCGTGTGGTTCTTACTCAGGGCTAAATACATTATTCAAGAATTTTTAAAACCTTGAAAAAAGCCTTTATATAATCTGCTCTTAAATTTTGATACTTTAAATAATATGCATGTTCCCAAACATCTATTCCAATAATTGGCGTGTCACCTTGCATGTACGGTGAATCTTGATTTGGAGTTGAGTATATTTTTAAAGTTCCGTTTGAGTCAACAAGCCATGCCCAACCACTGCCAAATCGGTTAAGTGCCGTTTGAGTCAACTCTTCTTTTAATGTCTCAACAGATGAGAAATCGTTCTTTATCCTTGCTGTTAAATTCTCATCAATTGCCTTTTCTGGCCCTATGATATCAAAAAATAATGTGTGATTTAGGTGTCCGCCTCCATGATTTCTCAATATAGTTTTATCACCTTCTGAGATTTTTAGGTTATTTATATTTTTAAGCAAGTCTTGTATATTTTGACTTTCAAGTTCTTTATTTTTTTCAATAACTCCATTAAGTTTTTCAACATATAGCGCGTGATGCTTGGTGTGGTGAATGGTCATGGTTTTTGTATCTATATGTGGCTCCAAAGCACTGTAGTCATATTTTAAATTTGGTAAAGTTGCGTACATATGGTGTTTTATAATTTCTAATAAATTGCTTCATTATATCAATTAACAGACATTAATTTAAATTAGACAGAGATTTTCAAAATTCGGGAAAGTTTCTTTATTAGTGAGTCAAATATCCAGCTAAAAACTGATCTTTTTTGTTTTTTAAGATCAATAGACCCTTTTAATGGAGGGTCAATCCATGTTGACACAACAAGCCATTCATTCTCTCTTGTTTTATTGGCAACAACGGTTACTGTTCTATGTCCAAAATTTTTGGTAAACTCATAACTTCCGTTATTTTTACCCCTTTGTTTTTTATCTGGAAATATAATAGTTTTCCACGCCAAATGCTGAGAAAATTTTCTATCTTTTAATCTTTTTAGAGCATGATTTGTCCAAATGACACCTTTGTAAGCCTTTGAGTGCGGCATAAAACTTATGATACAGGGCGAAAAAAGTTATTTCAACTTGAAAAATAACCCATAGTATGATAAAATAGATTATGTGTTATTTAAAAAAAGTTATTTCTCATTTTAAAATACTGCTTCTGTTGTTTGTATTTTTGTCGCTTGGTGTCTTATCTTCAACAGTTAAAGCAAATACTCAAAATATATCAGTTGAGATTGTGGGGACTTTGGCAAAAACAATTGATACTAGCAAATATACATTAATTGGGGGGAATTTTAATAAAATTCGCGTTACTTCTCTTGATTTTTTGGATATTTCATATCTTGCCATTATTGATCGAAGCTCAAGTAATTTAAGTGATCGGCAAATTGTTCTTGATGGGCCAGTAAATGATATTGAGATTTCAGGGGGTAATGTGTATGTTGGTGGCGAATTTAGAACTGTTAACGGCAATCCTCAACCATATCTTTTCATAATTGATGCAACAAATCTGCAACTTGTAAAAAATCAAGTTGCAGCAAGTACTCCGATTAAAGATATAGCTATTTCAAATAACAATCTAAGTTTGAAAACAATAAATGGTCTTTCAGAATCAATTATTATCCAAAAAAATGATAAAGCTTCAACGGTCCCAATCACAATTATTGAGGACGTAATACAAATTGATTTTGATGAGCTTGGGTTTCAGCCACCAAATCTGGGAGATATTATTACGTTTGCAATTAGAATATTTTTTGTAATATCAGGTTTAACAGCTCTTTTTTACATGCTTCTTGGAGCATTCTCATGGGTAACATCAGGAGGTGATGAAGAGGCTGTCACAGCAGCAAGAAATAAGATTCAATCTGCGGTTGTTGGGCTAATAATGATTGTTGTTGTACTTGCCATAATCTGGACACTTGAACAAGCAATATTTCAAGGCAAGATATGTCTTGGATTGTCCTGTCCGCTTACACTGCCTGTTTTACTAAAATAAGGTCCGACCCTAGTTCGATTTATTGATAAAGTTAGTACGCCACAGCGCAAAAAAACACCCATTTCGTGAACAAATGATCTAACATAAAAGCCGGATGAACAATCAATTCTGAAGCTTGCAACTTTAAATATTTTTTTTAAATCGGCTTTGTATAAAGATTCCCATTTATGAAGAATTTCCGCCTGTCTGAAGTCCCCATTTACTGCGCTTATTTTCTCTTTAATATTCAAAAACAAATCGTGAAAACTTAAATTATATGAGCCTTGAAAAGTCGCATCTAAGATCTTAACTTTATTCTTTGGGATGCTTATTCGGTCAATTTTGTTGTTTCTTGCCCAATAAAACAGGGGTTTGCCCGCAACTCGCTTTGAGGAATATGGAGGATAGGATTGATAAAATTCTTTATCATGGTTTTTTATATACTCTGAAATAACATTATCGCTTGGCCAATTAGTAACCTTTTCATCATTATTTTTAATAATTCCTAAAACATCATAAGAGTCAGATTCAAGGCCAAAAACTGCTTCAAAAATATAAGTTTTATCTAATAATTCATATTTCTTACGATCCAAACACTCAGAGTCTTCAAGAATAATTAATAGTCCTTGAGCCATTGGATCAAGGCGACCAGCATATGCCAGCTTCTTATTTTTATACAAATCCTGTTCAGCCTTGAGTTGAGTTATAACTTCAAGTGGCGTTTTGCCAACGGGCTTAATTGTTAAAATCATGTTAAAATGTTTTTATGGAGTATACAAATATTGATCTAAAAAATCATCTTAAAAATGATCATGTCACATCGCCTCTTGCTGAATATTTAAAAGAAATTGTATATGGTGGAAATGATGGTATAGTGACAACTTTTGCTGTTGTTGCCGGATTTATAGGGGCGCAACAAGGATCAAATATAATACCAGCTGGATATATGACGGTATTACTTTTTGGATTGGCAAATCTTTTTGCAGACGGCACGTCTATGGGTCTTGGGAATTTTTTATCCATAAGATCAGAGCAAGACCAGTATAAAAAAGAAAGACAGATTGAGCTAAGCCACATGGAAACACAGAAGGAGATTGAGCTTGCTCAAACTAGACTC
>JBIKWE010000021.1:0-12239 GCA_044356445.1 Limisphaerales bacterium
CCAGATTCAGAATTATTATTGAAACCTGAAATAATGCTTCGCAGATTAATTAATTTATCTTTGACAATCTTTAAAAAAGCCATTCCGCTTGAAGATTTAGACGCTTCAATTTTATCATCCGCTGAAAATTCAAAATTTGTTAGCTTTTTAACATCCTGATTTATTACAAAACCCATGATTTCAGTCTCTTGCTCATTTTCAGCTTTTTCCTGATTTAAGTAAGGTTCAACATGATTTTTTACCCTATTACTTTTATCATAAACATCATTATCTTGTGAATTGTTTACATGATCCTCGTTTGCTGGAATTTCATTACCAAGAAGAGTTATCAATATTCTCTCTAACTCTTTAATGCGTAAAATATCTGTTTTGGGGTGATGTTCAAATATCTGATCTTCAAACTGAAAGCCATCGATTAAATCTTTTATGTTTGACATTTCAGAGTCGCTTGTCCCAAAAATTAGAATCTTTGAAGGTAAGATAACTTGCCGTGGAACCTCTAGTAAAACACTTTGCAAATCAACAACGTATTCATCAGTTCTAGAAAAATATTTCGAAAAAATCTTCTTTCCTCCCTTAAAAACTGAGATTGCTGACTTAGTTTTATTAATCTCTAATGTAATAATATTTGGTAATGAGTTATTCTCAAGATATAATGCCAAACCTTCTTGAACATCAACATAACCCATCGGTTTTAACTGAAGACTTTTAGATAACTGCTTTAAAACTTCCTTATATGTGGTTTTTATCTCATATGTATCCTGTTCAATCATATAAGAGTGTAAGAAGTATATGGTTTCAGACAATGGCTCAGTTAAACCTTCCTCAAGTTTTTCAAGCAATTTATCAACATCCTCGACGAGCTGATCTAATCCGGAACTGAGTGGCATTCCGAAGCTTTTTAATATTTCAGTATGTGAATTTTTTACTGAATAAATAAAGCCGTGTATCGATAAATCACTAATATATAGTCCAAAAAAAAGTGTATTTTTTTGTTTTTTATTACTCCACGGAAATTTAAATCCCATACCCATTTATCGTATCATAAATTTTATACACCTGCTACTCCAGATATCTTGAATATACTTGAGTGACTCCGTTTTGAGCCGTTTTTAACGCCTCAGCATAATCAACGCCTTTTGACGTGTCATTAACGGCATTTTTCAGATATTGTATGACCTCATCATTTACTCCGTTGTCAAAAGTCAGGTCTGAGACTGGTAAAGTTACATATGCCGAATTTTGTGCTTGAGAAATAACTGGTGCCAAGTATTTATTTTCGCTTAACAATGAAGCCATATCTTTTCTTGAATATGCATTACCAAATAGTCGGACTTTCGTTTGTTGTTCATAAATTTTTACTAACTGCTCTTTTTGTGACAAAAAATATAAAAATTTCCAAGCCTCCCTTTGATTCTGACTATTTTTAGACACTCCTTCAACCCAATAATGCGATAAAGAAACTTGTTTATTATCTATACCTTTTGGCAACTCAGAAACCCCAATTTGAATTTCAGGATTTTGAGCCATAATTCCGTGTATTTGCCACGAAGGGACAATAATCATGGCAACTTTTCCTTGAGAAAAAGCAGAAATTGCATTTGGCATTGAGAGATTCCAAATGTTATCTTCTGAGAACTTACGATACACTTGCAACGCCTCTGTTGCCTCCCTGTTGTCCAAAGATTTTAGATTTCCTCCATTTTGAAGCAACAAAACCGTAAAGATCTCACTAAAATGAGGAATATTTTCCGCTTCACCCATTGCAATTCCAGAGGTGATCAAAGCGGAAGATGCATCTTTTACCGTAATTGCAGAAGCGATACTTAGCATGTCGTTCTCTCCTCCAACCCATAATTGAGGGGGATTATTAAATCCAGCTTGCCTTAATAGGTCTGAGTTATAAACAAGTACCAAGCCATCAATCATAAGTGGAATACCATAATAACTTCCATCTATTTTTAAATCAGATTGATGTATGGGATAAAAAGTCTGATCAAAAGTTGTTGCGGGCAATATATCCTCGGGTATAGAGCTAGCAAGCATTGTCAGCTGGGGCAGCCATGTGTTGTGAAATTGAAAAATATCTGGACCAGTTGAAGCTTGACTTCTTGCAATTAATCTTTCCCTATATTTGTCTTTAGAAACTTTTTCATAACTAATTTTTATATTGGGATTTTGACTTTCATATTCTTTTATCAAAGGTTCAAGAATTGACACATCATCCCACAAGCCCCAATATGTAAGATTTACATTTTGAGGTTCCGGCTCATTAAATAAGGACGCGTAAAAATCTGAGTTTCTAATGAAAAACCAATATATAACCCCGAAAATAAAGATAAAAAAGAATATTAAAGCAAGGATGAAACCCTTTTTGCTTGAGTGCTGTTCATAAACTGCAACAGGCTGGGTGGGGTATTCTGCTGGGATACTCCCTGAAATCTCTTCAGGTCGTTCAATGCTTGCCGAAACTTCTTCCGGCTTTAAATTGTTTACATTGTTAATTTTATCCATAATTTACATATTACTTCTTAATTGCTCCTTTGACCATAGTTGATTTATTTACTATAATTTAAAAATGTTGCAAAAAATAGTATTTGGTATTTTCATTATTTCTGTTACTGCTTTGCTCAGTTTCTTAACTGCTTTATTTTATGTTCGCGTTAACACACAAGATAAAATTTTTCCACAGACTTACATTGATGATGTTGATGTTTCTTTGTTGTCTAAAAGTTTAGCATACGAAAAAATTGCTAAAAAATACCCTGATTATAAAAAAATAAATATTGAAGTACTGTATAAAAACGAAAAAATTGCCACTCTTTCAGGCGAACAACTAAATCTTGCAAGAAATGTTTCTGAGAAAGTTGATCAGGCATTTCTAATTGGAAGATCAACTCATTTGCCATCTCAGTTGGCGCAACAGCTTAACTCTATTTTAAAAATAAGAAAATATGATTTTTATACAGATATAACTTACAATAAAGAAGAGATTGATAGTTTTGTGGCATATGCCAAAGATACGTATGATATGCCCCCCCAAGATGCACTTTTTGATTTTCAAAATAACAGAGTTGTCTCTTTTCAAATTGATAAGCCGGGCGTCATGTTGAAAACCGATGTTTTTTTATCAGATTTAAAAAATACTTTAAATTCAAGCAATTCGGACACAAATTTACTAACCGTTACACTTGAGGATGAAGAAATTGCACCAAATGTCACTTTATCACAGTCAAATAATTTCGGAATTGAAGACTTGATTGGAGAAGGTAAATCAAATTACACGGGCAGCATCCCTACAAGAATTCATAACTTAAAGCTGGCAGGTTCCAAATTTCATGGAATCATTATCCCAAAAGGAGAAGTATTTTCTTTTAATAGTTTAGTTGGTGAAATATCGTCACGAACCGGGTATCAACCGGCATATATTATTCAAAACGGTCGAACTGTTTTGGGAGACGGTGGCGGGGTTTGTCAAGTTTCAACAACAATATTTAGAGCTGCATTAAACTCAGGTCTCCCTATTTTATCAAGAACTGCACACGGATATAGGGTTTCATATTACGAAAATAATTCAGAACCCGGACTAGATGCCACAGTTTTTTCCCCTTCAGTTGATTTAAAATTTGAAAATGATACTGAGGCGGCAATCTTAATTCAACTATTTATTGATGAGGCAAAAAAAGAGATGGTTTATAAATTTTATGGTAAAAATGATGGTAGAGGAGTGAATATATCAAAAGTTACTGTTTGGGATGTCTCCTCACCTCCTGCAGCTTTATATCAGGACGATCCAACACTTCCAGCCGGAAAAACAAAACAAGTTGATTGGGCTGCATGGGGAGCCAAAACAAAATTCGAATACAAAGTAACCGCAAAGGATGGGAGACTTATGCAAGATAAAACTTTTTATTCAAATTATAGACCTTGGCGAGCTATTTTCTTAAAGGGAACTGGAGGGGTTTAAAGAAATATCAAAAGATTCCAAGTATTGATTTGCGGGTTAATCTATAATTTAAGTCTTTTAATTTCCGTTCTGCAATGAATTTTGCAGGCACCCCTCCGACAATCGCCAACGCTGAAACATCTTTCGTAACCACCGCGCCTGCCCCGATAACAGCTCCACGACCAACTTTAACTCCCGGTAATATTATTGAGCGAGGTCCAATAAAGACATAATCCTCAATGATAACTGGCGCAGATTTGGCTTGAAAATTTTCGTCATTTATATCATGCTCACTGTTATAAATCATTACATTACTGGCAATATCAACATGATTACCTATAATTAATTTATCACGACCATCAAGAACGACATTTTCACCTATAACACAGTCTTTACCGATTGAGATGCCCTCAGGCTCATAAATCCTAATACCCAAATTAACTCTGGAATCTGCCCCAACATTTACTCCTGCCATTTTTAAGATAAAGACCCTTATCATGCCTATCGGCAACATACTTATAAAAAATATAATATATGTTTCAAGTTCGAGTAAATTTTGATAGATCCGATTTTCAATTTTTTCTAAAATCTGACCGCCATTTAATTTTTTTCCGTCTTTGTCTTTTAAATATCTCATATATGAAATGTATTATAAAGTATATACTATCATATAATGAATTTAATTTTTTTCATCAGTCCATAACAACATGAGCCATCCAAAGAAAGTAAGACATAAAAGCAAATCTAGTTTTGGTAAAAAAATTATTCTTGTTTCTATTACTTTTATTACTTTATTAATTTTGGTTGCAATGTTTAGATTGATAAGCTTTTTAAGGACAATTTCAATTGACTCTGCACCTCAAGAAAATAATCCACCCATAAAGAAGGTGGCCACTCAATACAACATACTCATTCTCGGGTATGGAGGCGGAAAGCATGAAGGAACTTACTTAACTGATACAATAATTTTAGCTAATATAGATACTTTAAAGAAAAAAATCCTTCTAATATCTTTTCCACGAGACATTTGGGTTAAAGTGCCTGTTATTAATAATGAAGATTTTTATTCAAAAATTAATGCAGTATATCAGATGGGCATAATGCCTAAACAATATGAAAATATTGATAAGAGTCTCATTGATAATAATAACCCTTCAGGAATATTAAAAAAAGTGATTAACGACATAAGTGGAATAAATCCTGACTATTTTTTAGCCATAGATTTTGAGGGCTTTATTAAAATTGTGGATACGTTAGGTGGAATTGAGGTTAATGTTGAAAAACCTTTTACTGATTATGAATATCCAATTGAGGAAAATATGAATTTCCTTTGTGGTCGCGATGAAGAATTTGCCAAGATTGAGCCAATAATCAATAAAGAGTTAACTGCCGAAGAAGTTACTGCTATTTTTGCATCAGATAAAAATCTCGAACAATTTTTTAAAGATATCAAAGATCGACCAGCTGTGGCTTTCCCATGTCGATATGAGATATTAAGCTTTAATAAGGGTTTGACCACAATGAACGGTGAAACGGCTTTAAAATTTTCAAGATCAAGACATGCCCTTGGGGATGGTGGTGATTTTAACCGTGCAAGAAGACAGCAATTGGTTGTAAATGCTGTCATGGATAAAGTAATATCCTTAAATTTTATTCCAAAAGTTTTGCCATTGTTAAACGACCTTGAACAAAATTTAAAAACCGATGTTTCCATCTCTGAGTTTGACAATTTTATCTCAATTGGCAACTCAATATCTCAATATAAAATTTCATCACTAATAATTTCTGACAAATATCTGACAGACGACTACTCTTCTTATGGCGGTTCTATTTTGGTTTCTAAAGATGGTAAAGATAACTGGATGAGTCTTAAAAATGATATAAAAAATATTATAAATGAGATAACGCCAACACCTATTCCCTCAATAAGTTTAAAACCAACAATTAATTAGTTTAAAATAAATTATTATTTAAAAAAATTTTATATGATTGTAAAAAATGCTGATCAAAGAGTGGCTGTTTTAGTTGATGTTCAAAACATGTATTACTCTGGCAAGAATCTCTTCAATGTGAGAATTAATTATAAAAATCTTTTGCAAACGGTTGTTCAGAAAAGAATATTGGTAAGAGCTATTGCATATGTAATAAATCCCGATGACACCAAAGAAAACGTTTTTTTTAATGCCCTACATGACGCGGGATTTGAAGTAAAGGAAAAACCCCTCCAAACATTTTACGGTGGTGCCAAAAAAGGAGATTGGGATTTGGGTATAGCAATGGATGCAATAAGACTGGGAAATAAAGTTGATTCAATAATTCTTGTAACTGGAGATGGCGATTTTAAACCAATTGTCAATTATTTACAACAAGCATTAGGCTGCCTAGTTGAAGTTGTCGCCTTTAAAAGAACAGCCAACAAAGAGCTAATTGAAATTGCGGATGATTTTATAAACATCGAAGATGACTTAAGAAAGCTGACGTTTAAAACGTGATTATTCCTCAATAATCTCAATTTTTTGAACAATTACCGGATCAATGGGCTTGGACTCTTCTCCCATTGGGCTAAGCTCAACTGGAGAACTGGCAATCTTATCAACGACATCCAATCCTTCAGTAACTTTTCCAAAAATAACGTAGTTTTTAGGCAACGCATAATCAGCATGCATTATAAAAAACTGGCTACCATTGGTGTTGGGACCCGCATTTGCCATGGCAATTGTCCCTTTTGAGTAATCTCCATCAAAGGGCTCATCATCAAATCTATACCCGGGACCACCAGTACCATTTCCTTCAGGGTCTCCACCTTGTATCATAAAACCCTTAATTACTCTGTGAAAAATTGTATTGTCATAAAATTTATTTCGAGCAAGATAAACGAAATTATTGACAGTTATCGGGGTATCTTGAGCTGATAAAGAAATTTTTATATCCCCTAATGTTGTTGTAAGCTTGGCGGTATATGATTTATTTTTATCGATTATAATTTCAGGTTTAGAAAGCTGTTTTTTGGAATTTGGCATATCCATAGTTGGTGAAATTTTTAAATCAGTCTGACTGTTCCCACTGGCAAGAGATAAAACTTCTGATTTTTCTTGAGAGTTGGCATTTTTATTTTGATTTTGATTTTTAAACAAAATAAAAATGCCAACAAAAGACACTATCAAAAGTACGAATATTATACCAGTAAAAAATTTTTCACTCATAAAAGAATAAATAATTTAATTTACCTATTCACACTGTAAAATTCTATTATTTTGTCCGATTCGGTAATCATATATCGCGCCTTCATATTCAAGCTTAACAATATAACCTGATTCTACAGCTTGCGTGTAAGCCATACCCTCCTGAGGGCAACCCAAGGAACCGTCTGGAAACTCTTTTTCTTGTACTTCTATAATCTTAATGTCAGATACGTTATTTATTGTCGTTTTTTTGGCAATCTCTGATATTGCAATTTGAACCATATTTTGAGAAGCTGAATCAAGTTGATCGCTCATTTCATTTTGATTATCAGGTTGCATATTAACACCGGAGCCAAAATCTTTGATAGCAGGATAATATAAAAAAATTATTAAACCAATTAAGCCAAAAAAAACACCGTAAAGGATAAAGTTTTTTTTGATCATATTTTAGCTTCGTAACTTCTTAATTGTTTTTTTATAATTTTCCAATCAGGCATCATTTCTTCAAGTAAGTTGTAAAAAAACTTTGAATGATTATGATGCTTAACATGACAGAGTTCATGATATACAACATAGTCAATACATGCAAGCGGAGTTTTAATCAGATCGGGATTCAACAAAATATGATTATCATGCGTACAAGCACCCCATTTTCCTTTTAGTTTTTTATACCTAAGCGAGCTTGGAACAATATTCTTTTTGTGAAAAATGGGTAAAGCCATATTAAATCTTTCATAAAGCAGGGTCACCCCCATTTGATGATACCAAGAGTTTAAGGAGTTTTTTATTAGTAAGGGCGACTCCCGAGAGATGTGAATAACGATATAATCTCCAATAATTTTAACCGCCTCCATGGAGCTTAACTTGATTTTTAGCTTATATAAATTGCCAAGATAAAGGTGTTCTTCGTTGTTTACATATTGTTTCTTAGCGTTCTCAATGGTGCTTACAACTTTTGTCCAATTTTTTATAATCCAATCTTTTTTAGCGTTTAAATATTTTGATATGAGTGAATCTGGCATAAATTTTGGAGCTTTTACCACAATTCCCTTATTTTTTGAGAGTGAGATCGCAATACTTGATCGCCAGCTTTTTTTAATACTGCATTTGTATGTTTTTCCGTTAAGTATTAAATTAACAACATCCATATTTTTTACACTCAACTCCACCATTCCGGATCGTCAACCGCCACAATCTCATCAGACAAATCTGCATTTTTTTTGGGGATAAAACGAGAGGGCACGGATTCGCTCCGACGTCCAAAAATCATGCGCTTTTTGGCATTAGTGATGAATAAAATATTTTTAGCTCTTGTTATTCCAACATAAAACAAACGTCGCTCTTCTTCAAGTGAAAATATATCATCAATCGATCTTGAATGTGGCAACACTCCCTCCTCCACTCCGGCAATAAAAACGTGTGAATACTCAAGCCCTTTTGCCTGATGAAGTGTTGTCAATCTCACTCCAATTTTCTTATCACCCTCTTTTTCACCACTAAAATACTCTGACTCAACAAGTGCAACTTGCTCCAAAAAATCAGTAATTGACGGAAAACGATAAGCAACTGAATTTAACTCTTTGATGTTTTCAAGACGGGAGTAATCATCTTCGTTATCAGGATCATATATCTCCAAATAGAAGGTTGCATTAAATATCTCTTGTATTAGCTCCTCTGTTGTATAATCGTCTTTATTATCTTTTAATTTTTCATACAAATTTTTAAATTGCAAAAATCTTCGCTTGCCAAGTTTTTGGATTCTTTTTAAAGAAACTGAGTCTGATGGATTTACAATTAATCTTAAATATGACAACACGTCTTTAATTTCTCGTCGTTCATAAAATCTGGTACCCCCAATTAGCATATAAGGAATTGAGTAATGTAAAAATACTTCCTCAATAATACGAGATTGAGCATTTGTTCTATATAAAACAGCAATATCCTCAAGATCAACTTCTTGATTTAACTCTTTTATTTTGTTGGCAATAAACACTGCCTCCTCTTCTTCATTCAATGATGTATAAAAAATAACATCTGACCCACCTCGCTTGCTAGTTTCAAGTTCAAGAATCGGATGAGTTTCGTTTTTCGAGATAACTTCATATGCAAAATTTAGTATATTTTGAGTTGATCTATAATTTTTCACAAGAGAAAAAGTTTTAACATTTGAAAAATCCTTTTCAAACATATTTAAATTCTCCATATTTGCACCTCTCCAAGAATAAATACTTTGAGAAAAATCACCAACAACTGTAATATGTCCATATTTTTTAGCAAGTATTTTTGTTAGCTCATATTGCGCAAAGTTTGTGTCTTGAAATTCGTCTATTAAGAAATGCGTGAATTTTTTTTGATAAATATCCAAAACCTCTGCATTCTTTTTCAATAATAATGTCGCAACCATTATTAGGTCGTCAAAATCTAATGCATGGTTTTTTTTGAGTTCTTTTTGATATCGAAAATAAACGTCGGCCACTTCAGCTGACTTATAATAAGAGAAATGATTTAAAAAGTTTGCTGGTGTAATTAATTTATTCTTGGCATCTGAAATTTTAGACATAAAATATGAGGCAGAATATTTAGATTGAGTATCCTTTAAAATATCTCTAATAACTTGATTTTGATCATCAGCATCGTAGATTAAAAAGTCTGATGTCACCCCCTCATGCTCGCCACTCCTTCTTAAAACCATTGAGCAAAAAGAATGAAAAGTACCAACAAAACCCAATCTGAAATCATCGCCTAATATTTTGCTTATACGATCTTTCATCTCTTTTGCCGCCTTATTTGTAAAAGTAATCATCACAATTTGTGAGGGATCAATCTTGTTAACTTTTATTAAATACCAAACTTTATGCACAATAACCCGCGTCTTACCGGATCCGGCGCCGGCTAAAATAATTGATGGGTTTTCGGTTTCTGTCACCGCCTCTTTTTGTTCCTTATTAAGTCCTTTTAAGATCTTGTCCATAGGGTATAATGATATCAGAGATAACAAATTTTAAACACTTATTTTTATGAAATATTTAATTGCCAACTTCAAATCGGAGCTTAATAACTTTCAACTCAAAAACTGGATTGATGATTTTCAAAAATTATATATTAATGAAAACTTATCGGAAAATATTTCTAAAAACAAACTGGCAATAATAATCTGTCCTCCATTTTCGATGCTTTATATGTTTAAAGAGTTAAAGATGCAAATCCCAGAGGGTTATATAGGCGCTCAGTCGGTTTCTAAATTTGCAAACGGTGCCCATACCGGTGAAATAACAGCTGAAAGTATTAAAGATTTTGCTTCATACGTCATTATTGGCCACAGTGAAAGACGGGAAAATAATTATGAGACGGAGGATGACATCTTATTACAGATATCACAAGCGAAAAAATATAACATTAAGACAATTTTATGCATTAGAGACGAAAAAGATATTATCCATAATGACGCTGATATTGTGGCATACGAGCCAAAATATGCAATAGGGACTGGTATTCAGCCTAAATTAAGTGAGATTTTAGATCTTAAAACAAAATTAAAAAATCTTAATAATAAGCCCTTCATCTACGGGGGAAGCGTTGATAACATATCTCTTAAAAATTATATTAATTCTCCTTATATTGATGGCTGTCTTGTTGGACGTTACTGTGTAAATGCCTCTGATTTTGTAAACCTTATTAAACTAATCTAAGCCCACTTACTAATAGCTGATAACATTAAAGGATAAAAGATAATAAAATCAAGACGCCACCTCCAATAATCACCGGTGACAAAATACTGGTAATACCTGCTTTTGGCAAAGTTTGTACTTGAGTGGGTGAGATGGTTTGAATTTGATAAGTTGTTGTTGGCGGTGTGAGTGTAGTGTTATCTGGGACAGGTATTGTTGCAGATACAGTTGGAGTTGTATTTAATCCAGCGTTTAAGGGTCTGTCAGTCAGCGTGGGGCTGGGAGTTGTATTTATTGATGTGTTTGCATATGTTGGTCTTGGTGTTGCGCTTATTGAAACAGTTTGCGTCGCCTGATTGCTGGCAAGTAAAATATTGGGGTCTTCTTGCTGATTTTGCCCCATTATCGAACCTATATTATTGCCAGCCTCAGATGCCATACTGCTCATAATTACCAACGGATCCTCTTGATTTTGAATGGCAAGACTCAACACTCCTATTGCCACAAATAAAAAAATCACAACAATAACCATTAAAATAGTCTTAAAATCTGTTTTTTTGCGCATTAATTCATTCTATTAGGAACATTAACAAGTTGCAAATTTATTTCAAAAATGCAATCATAAGGCCCACCAAAGAGAAGGCAACAGAAAGTATCCAAAACCGTTGAACAATCTTTGGCTCTTCCCAACCTAAATACTGCAGATGAAGATGAAAAGGTGCCGCAGCAAAAACTTTTTTACGCCTATACTTCTTGCTAATCAACTGTATCAAAGAACTGGCAATCTCGATAACAAAAATCCCTCCAATTATGGGCAACGCAAATGATTTTCCAAGCATTAATCCGATAACAGCAAAAGTGGCGCCAAAAGACAAGGCTCCTGTATCGCCAAGCATTATTCTTGCAGGGTAAATATTAAAATACAAAAATGCAATTAAGCCACCCACCCAAACTGCTATAAAAATTGATAAAGGCACATCAATTATAGACCTTGCAACTGCCCAAAAACTCATAAGAGCAATCATTAAAACTCCACTTGCCAAGCCGTCTAAACCATCAGTTACATTCACCGCATTAGCAAATGAAACAATTACAAATGTGGCAAATAACACATATCCCCATGACAGATCAAAAACACCGATGAACGGAATATGAATAATACTTATACCAAGATTTAAATACAAAGACAACGAGATGATTAAGCCTAAAATAAATTCGAAAATTAATTTTAAATGAAGTTTCATGCCAAAAAAACTTTCTTTTTTTAAAACAAATATCTTTTTTAAATCATCATATAAACCAAGCAATGAAAAGCTTAAAAAAGTAAATAATAAAATTAAAATTTCGTTTAAAACAGACTCGTAAATTGAATAAATATTAATTCCAAAATATATAAAACTTCCAAGAAAAAATAAAAATAAAAAAGAAGTTATAGCAATTATT
>JBIKWE010000082.1:0-3494 GCA_044356445.1 Limisphaerales bacterium
TGGAGAACAATTAGCGGCGCCTGTTGCATTGTTGTTATTAACAGAGCATACAGGATTACCTGTACAACTTAAGGATTGGCTTACAGTTTGATTTACTGCAATGATATATCTCCCTCCGGGGTCAAGGTCGATATTACCTTCATAAAATCTAAATGTTTTGTACATTTCACCCCTTTGACCCACACTTGTTGCATCTTTGACTTCATACTTGCACCATTTGTCGGATGTAGTTAAAACTGTATTTGTGCCTGTGCCCAAGCCTAAAGAAGAAGCTGTTGGGCAGCTTGTTGGTCTTGAGATATCGCTTGAGGTATTACATATTCCTGAAGAATTGTTACATTTTGTAATTAATACTTCTCTAGTTCCCCTGTCGTCATTCCATGTGGCAATGTAATCATGGCCAGGGATTTGAAGTGGTGTTCTTGTCAAAGAGGCTATTGGTGGTACTGGAGTTGGGGTATTGGTTGGGGTTGGAGGAGCTTGTGTTGTGGTGGGTGTTTGATATTTAGCCTTTCTCCATGCTTCAAAATCCAATAAGTCAATTAATTCCCGTTTATTTGTATCTGTTAAGATTGTCTGATAAGCATTTTTTCCTGAAATTAAATTCGGGTAATACCCAGTATTTTGTTGACTATATCCATATTGTCTACGATACTCCCCTCTAAATACGTCGAAATTACATTCGCTTTTAAGTGCTCCATCCGTGTTAGTGCAGTTTTGAGCTGTAACTCCAACGGGTAAAACATATTCTGGGATACATGTGAATGCTGGTGAAGAGGACGTTGATCCACTGTTGTAGGTTTTTGTTGTTTCGACGTTATTAATTACTGACTGCAGGCTCCAATCGAAATAATGCCTAAAAGGAATAACGGTTGTCGAAAAGGAGTTTACGTTTCCTGTTGATCTTGCTTGGTCTGATCCGTCTTGCAGAAACCACAATGGATCTTGAGGAGTTGTGGCCCATTTATTATTCATATTGGCTCTCAAAATATAATTATCTACTCTTTGATCTGTTGATTTGGTAAATGAGAATTGGGCAGTCCAGCCATTGCAAGTCATGGATAAATTGGTGGGCGGCGCCAGTGTTGGGGTTGGTGTTGGTGTATTGGTTGGAGGGGTTGGTGTTGGTGTATTGGTTGGAGGGGTTGGGGTTGGTGTTGGAGTTATTGAAAATACAGTTTTTGCATTAAGTATAAGCAGGCTTGACAATAGAAATATAGATAATATTAAATATTTAAAACCTTTTAACATATGTGCTTAATTAATATATACATATCAAACTTTGAATTAGCAATAGTTCATTTAATTTAAATTATAGTAAAAAAGTTATCTTATATTAATAATTGATTGTATTTTTAAAAGGATTATCAGTTTCTTATATCATAATACTACATTTGAATATTTTTTGTTAACAGTCTTATATTATCTTCAGATGTTTCTTTTGTTAAATAACTACCTATGCAAAGAATATCTGGTTTGTCTAATGATGTGCTGATTGTTTTTATGGTTTTGTCATTTATCCCTCCATCTATAAGAATTTCGCCCTTAAATCCGGCCTTTCGTAAATATGTTATCTTTTCAAGCATCTCAGGTAAAAATAAAGAGCCTTGAAATCCCGGGGAGACGGTCATAATCTGAATATGTTTAAGGTAATTAATATCGTATTTATCAAGAGTGTTTTTTATTTGTGTTTCTGGAAAAATATCCAGTCCAAAATCAAATGGATATTTTTCCAGAAGTTGATTCAAATCCGGACTCAATTTTTCATTTATGAGTATAAGATTGATTTTCAGACCACTTTTTATAATTTCCATTGCCGTGTTTAGCTCTTTTGTATAATCTTCAACCATAAGATGTAGGTCAAAAGTTATATTCTTTACAAGTTGGATCTTTTTATCACTTATCAAATCAAGTATCTCTTTAAGCTTTACAGTTTTATTTGGGACAAGCGTGTTATCTGCAATGTCAAGTTGAATTCTATTAAATATTTTTTGAAATAATCCCATTTGCTTGATAAATTCATCAGTGGTTTTGGTTAATAATGTTGGCACTACTTGCATATTTAAGATTAAACCTTTCCTTTTTTTGGGTTTATAATGAGTAATTCCTTGTTGATAATTCTCAAATCTGCACTTAGCTCGTATAAGATAATTTCGCCAGTGCCGATTTCAAGTTTTGAAATATTTTCATCACTTATATTTTCCAGATACTTAACAAGAGCGCGCAGACTATTGCCGCTTGCAACAATTAATGTATTTTTGCCTGATTTTAAATCACTTGAAATTTTTGATTTATAATATGGTACAACCCTTTCGAAAACGTCTTTTAATGATTCGCCGTTTGGAATCGGCTCATTATAACCACGGCGCCACTTTTGAAACTGTTCATCGCCAAATTTTTTTTGCACCTCCCATTTATTTTTACCAGCCAGATCCCCATAATTGCGCTCCCTAAGAGCAGGATTAATTACAGTTGCAATATTGTTAAGGCTTAAGACATCTTTTATAATCTCAGTTGTTTCCATTGTTCTTTTTAGATCAGCCGTATATATGGCTTCAATTTTTACACCATATTCAAGAAGTGTGTTGCCGACTTTCTTTGCTTCTTCAACCCCCTCTTCCGCCAGCTCAGGATCCTTCCAACCAGTCCATAAACCAAGCTTATTCCATGTAGATATCCCATGCCGTACTAAAATTAATTTAATATTTTTATTCATTTTATATGTGAAATAGTAAACATACTTTAAGGTATTGGGGTTGCGGTTGCAGTTGCAGTTGGTGGAATTGGCGTGGGCGTTGGTGTAAGCGTATTTGTTGGAGTTAATGTTGGCGTAGGTGTTGGTGTTGGCGTTGAGGTTGGACAAATTGCGGGTGTTGACACTACCCATGTTGAGGCTTGACTTGATTCTCCATATGAGTCCTCAGCCCTTACTCTGCAAGTAATGCTTTCGCCATCACCGGGAACTGCGGCGTTATAACATGGAAGATCAAGATAATGATTTGTGGTAGTTTGGTTGCAAAACCATCTGGACGAACTATTGAAATTGCCATTGTTTGTGCACTGAAAGAAATATTTATCAAATTTATCTTTACATCTTGGGTCTTTTTGATAATCAAAGTCCCAAATCCAAGAACGACAGTTATTTGCTTGAATATATCCAATCTCACAGTCAGCACTATCTCCTGATATTGCAGGGCATGTTGTGTTTCCATAAACCCAGTCCGTTGCTTGATCGTTGCCTCCATATGCGGTTTCAGCTCTCACACGACAGTAAACAGCTTGTCCGGCTGCTGGTTTTGGAGCTGATCCACATGGTAAGCTAAGTTCGTTTGATGTCTTTGTTTCATTACAAAACCAAGTTGCTGGTGTACTTGAGTCAAACGCCGTGCTTTTGCACTGAACAAAGTATTTTGTAAAAATGTTGGAGCAAGTTTGACTTTTATTAAGTGAGTTGGCCCAAGTCCATGATGTGCAACTATTGTTTTGAACATAAT
>JBIKWE010000081.1:0-3494 GCA_044356445.1 Limisphaerales bacterium
ATCTCTAGACTTGAATCAGGAACATACAATCCTTCTGTTGCTTTTCTAAATCAAATCGCCTGTGCTCTAAATAGCAAGCTTAAAATTCAAATTTGAACCTGCTTACTGCTAATTGCTTATTGTTTATCGCTTACTGCTTCCTGTTTATTGCTTACTGTTTACTGTTTATTGCTTACTGTTTATTGTTTACTGCTTACTGTTTATTGCTTCCTGCTTACTGTTTATCGCTTCCTGCTTACTGTTTATTGCTTACTGTTTATTGTTTACTGCTTACTGTTTATTGCTTCCTGCTTACTGTTTCCTGTTTTAACGATGTAGTATAATTTTGATATGATAACAATAAATGAAGTTCAGCAAGTAGTCACGCCTATTTTAAAAAAACATAAAATTACAAAAGCATCACTATTTGGCTCAATCGTGTCTGGAAAATTACATAAAAAAAGTGACATTGATATTCTTGTTGAGGCTCCAAAAAATTACAGCATCTATGACATGTTGGGCTTAAGATATGAAATCGAAAATAAACTTAATAAAAAAGTAGATTTAGTTGAATTTAGCAGCATAAAACCACGCCTCAAAGATTCAATAATTTCATCTCAAATTAAGATAATTTCATGAAACGCAAATCTGAAGAGCGAATTAAGGACATCTTACATAACATAGAACAAATACTTAAAGCTTCTAAAAATAAGACTTTGACTGATTTTGAAAACGATTTTATTCTTGTTGCTGCTGTAATACGATGGCTAGAAGTAATTGGTGAAGCTTCAAAATATGTGTCTAAAGATATAAAAAATAAATATTCAGATATTCCTTGGAAAGAGATGGCTGGCATGAGAGATGTCGCAATTCATGATTATGCAGATATAAAGATTGATCGTATTTTTTATACAGTAAAAAAAGATATTCCACCTTTAAAAGAAAAAATGGAAAAAATCATACTTCAATCGTAAAACACCACAAACCCTGCTTATCGCTTCCTGCTTACTGTTTCCTGCTTATCGCTCACCGCTTCCTGCTTATTGCTTATTGTTTACTGCTCACCGCTTCCCGCTTACTGTTTATTGCTTACTGCTTACTGTTTATCGCTTCCTGCTTACTGCTTACTGTTTATTGTTATAATTTAAATTTATGGCCATTCAAAAAGAACATTTTCTATCTCTTATTATCCCATCATACAAGCAAGAGAAAAATATTGTTGAAAATGTTTCAAGTATAAAAAGGGTTTTAGACACCATTAGATATGATTACGAAATTATTGTAGTTGTTGATGGCATGGTTGATAAAACATTTGATCTTTTAAAAAAAGAAAAAATTCCAAATGTCAAAATTATTGCCTACGAAAATAATAAGGGCAAAAGCTACGCCATAAGACTTGGCATGCATGAGGCAATAGGGGACTACGTCATGTTTCTTGATGCAGGCCGTGAAATTGATCCAAACGGGATCTCAATGCTTCTTGAGCATATGCAGTGGTACGAAGCAGATATAATTGTTGGTTCAAAAAGACACCCTGCATCTATAGTTGATTACTCTTTAACTAGAAAAATTTTAAGCATGGGCTACTATTTATTTGTCAAACTTCTTTTTGGTATAAAAGTTAAAGACACACAAGCTGGAATAAAAATATTTAAAAAGAAAGTTTTAGAAAAAATTTTACCAAGACTTGTTGAGAAAAAGTTTGCCGGTGATCTTGAAATGCTGGTTGTTGCCAAAAAAACCGGATTTGAAAGAATTTATGAAGCACCAATTAAGCTTAATTATCATCTATCAGACATAACCTCAGCAGCAACAGCCAAATCAATCTTAAATATTTTCTTTGATACTCTGGCAATTTTTTACAGAGCAAATATTTTAAAATATTACAATAAGCCAAGAAATACTATAAAGTACGATGATAATTCGATTATTAAAATTTAAAAAATCTTAAAAATAAAATTTAAATTTTAAACAGCTAACTTTATTTCCAAGGTAGAGTATGTCTTTTTAATTTTTAAGCAAAATAAATAAATTTATTTTTTATGATACCAACATAACTCATAAGAAAGTTATTTATATCCTGCTCTGATTCTATAAACGGCACCAAATCCAACAAAAGCTCTTCGTTATTAATTTTTGAAACTTTTTCAATAACCGCATCGATAATCTCTTTTTTACTCATATTCAGATCTTTTTCAAGGTTTTTCCATTCGGGCTTTAACACAAAACCCGACTTAGCAGAGAGTTGAATAAACCAAGCTATATCAAATACATCTCGTCCTTTAAAAGACATGGTTTGCTCACTTCCTTTAAAAAATTTTCTATCCAAAAAAGCCTTTATTTTATTTCCAAAAAGAGTAGGTAAATCATAATTAAGAATAAAAAAATTATACCTATCTGAGCTATAAGGAGTAAGCTCTGTTTTAATATTGCTTCCTGCTTTTGAAAAATCACATCGCACAAAGATTTTTTCCTTGTTCTCTTGAGTAAATTTTATAAAAATAGTTTTTTGATTATTTGCAATTTTTAGCTCAACATTGCTAAATTTTTCAATCTTGATAAGGTGATTTTTTATCTCAGCTTCAAAATTAGCTATATCAAAATGCGAGGTGTAATCAAAGTCAAGATCCTCTGATAGCCTTGGCAAGGAGTAAAGTTTTCTCAAACAAGTGCCACCTGTAAATATTAGATTTTTATATTTACTGTCATTATATACAAAGTTTAAAATACTGTCTTGAAGTTTTTCTTTGATTATATTTCTTTGATAATACTTATTCATAAGATGTTATTTTTAGTTAAAATTGAGGCAATTTTATTCATTTTTCCAGATGATGCAATATTAATATACTTTAATAATAAACTTTTATCAGAATTTTTAAGCAATCCCCAATTAAACCTCCCCGTGTCAAGTAAAAAATCTTCTAACTCAAAATCTGAGCCAAATTTCTTAAGATATAAATAATCAAAAACTGCTTTCGGTAATGTTGCAAATCTTATAGTTTGTTTGCCATATTTTTTTTCTTCAAATCCCAAATACAAACTGTCTTTAATATTACGATACGAAAAAACCCCAATCTTGCTTTTATACACTCTTGGAGTTTTTTGAGTCACAGAAGTTATTGCAAATACAGTCTCTGGAATAAAGCCATATTTAGCAAGTGCATACTCTAATGAAATATAAGAAGGGTATCTGATAATGCCAGCTAAGTACTCAAGATAGTAATCCAGCTCATTTACAGCCTTAGTTTTATCTAAATAAAAAGTCGAGATATAAAATCCTTTTTTTATTGGTATCAGAACTTCTTTTTTTATCAATTTTTTTATCCAATAATTTAGCGCCTCATCTTTTTTATTAAGATATAAATTAATATTTTGCTTTGTAAAATATGCCAGCTTTTCAAGAGTTTCTTTTAATGCTATTATCTCCATAATATTTTGTTTCAGAATTAGTATATATTTGTACTAATTCTAAAACATAAAATATTTATTGTCAAGAGGCTTACCAAAAGTATGAA
>JBIKWE010000083.1:0-3487 GCA_044356445.1 Limisphaerales bacterium
CTAATTTTTCCAAATATTTTACATGCGCAGCTGCTTGTACTATTTCTTTTGCATCTGCACGGCAAAAACTTGTAGCGTAAATTGTTTTTGTTCTCTTAAATTTCTCCCAGCCTGTTGCTTGCTCATAAGCCATTTTTACATCATCTGCAAAAAAAAGCGGACCTTGCTCATTGTTTGCAGCAAGCAAGCCACAAAGCTCACGACCACTTGGATAATCCCTATTTTTAGACTTATTTTCTGAAAATAGTCTTTCGATTAATACATGCATTTTAAATATTTTTAAATGATAAAAAAAACCCGCCTTTTGGGCGGGTTGGTGTGATTTACTGGTGCATTATCACACTCCCGCCGACCTCATAAAGAGGACGAAGTATAGTGTAATAATGTACCAGTAATTATTTAACATTTTGATATTTTAACATTTATAAAAAATAAGTCAAATGAATTTAATCATTTACTCAAATTAACTTCGGTAAGCCAACTTAAATATTTTGTTTCTTTACCTCTAACAACTCTAAAAAATAAATCCTGTATTTGTCCTGAAATTTTACCTCTCTTACCATCTCCAATTTGCCTATGATCTATAGATTGAATCCAAGATATTTGAGCTCCAGTTCCGCAAAAGAATGCTTCATCAGCAATGTACAACTCTGTTCTGTCTATTGATCTCTCCTCAACAGCAATTCCTAAATCTATAGCAAGCTGAATAACCGTACGACGAGTTATTCCCTCTAAAATATCATCTGATTTTAATGGAGTTATCAAAACATTATCACGAACCATAAAAAAATTCATTGCAGAACCTTCAGAAACATGACCATTTTCGGATAAAAAAATAGCCTCATCGAATCCATTTTGGACTGCCTCTTTTTTTGCAAGAGCTGAATTTACATAAGAACCAGTTGACTTAGTACGCGATGGAATTGCATTATCAGAAACTCTACGCCATGAAGAAACTGAAACCGAAATTCCTTTATTAGTTGGTAAATAATCGCCAAGTGGTATCATGTATAGAGCAAATTGAAAAACTGAGTCCCTATCTAAATTTGGAGATAAGTTTAAACTGGAAGCATAGGCAAAAGGACGATAGTAAGTGTCAGTTTTTGGAGCGTTTTTTTTGGTCAGTTCAATAGTCGTACTTATTAGATCATCTTTTGAGTAACTTAACTCAACACCCAAAATCTTTAAAGAATTTAACAATCTATTAAAATGATCCTCTAATCTAAATAAGTGAAAAGATTTTTGATCATGACTAACGTATCCCCTTATGCCTCCAAAAACGCCTGTGCCATATTGCAGAGCATTTGTCATTATGGAAACTTTTGCTTCTCCAATTGAAACAATCTTATTCTCAAAGAACGCGTACTCAAAAGATGATGTTTGTAAGTGTGTCATAAGTCAATAAATAAAATTTTTGAAATTTAATCTTAAAAAAATAAGGCGGTACCTATGCCAATAAGGACAACCCCCACACCGCTTAATAAATAAGGAAAAACACTTACTCCACTTACTGGTGGCTCAGTGGTAATTACAGATTCTATAGTTGGCATAAGAGTAGGAGTCGCGGCTGAAATTATTGTTGGAGTCGGGGTACTTGTAATTTTTGGTGTAGTTGTGGGGGCGGCAGTTATTGTTATGTTTACTGTTTTAGTTGGTGTGATATTTTTAGTTGGTGATAAATTTGCCGAAGGAGTTGAGGTTTGTTCCCCTAAAACTCGCTCACCACTTTTTAGCAATGTAAACACTCTTTTTATAGATTCATTTTTTTGAAAGCGATTTACCGATGTGGCAGTAAGAGTATATTTTCCGGGTAACAACTTTTCCTGAAGAGATATATTCCACTCCCCCTTATCATTCACGGTTGTAATTTGGGAAATCGCTGGAGATGAATTGATTAATATTTTAACTTGTTGTCCTGAAATACCATACCCTTTAATAATTGGCGCCATACCCGGTATCAAAGCATTATCAACAGGATATTTAAGTTCAAAATTATATTCTTTTAATTTTTCAAACGGCTTTTCCTCATTAATATATGTTGTATTATCTGTGCTCTGTCCTAAAACTTCTTCAGTCATAAAAGAATAATTATTTCCAAGAGTTATAATTTGAGGTATGGGACGACTATTTTGAGGTGTACTACGAACCATAGATCTAAAATTATCATTAAATAATTGTATTGTTATTGGTGTGGTATTTTTGGCAATAAGCGGTGAAGATGTTTCTTTTGTGACAAGGTATGTTAATGAAGTCAACCACTCACCTGTTGATGAGCCAAGAGAAATTATTGGATAAGCGTTGCCAATTATTACCATAGCAAAAGCATCTGTTGCAGGTATTGCATTATCAAGTACCATTTTTCCATATATTGGGGCAATATTTGTGACTGGGAAACCAGTTGGCAATGACTCTACCGTGAAATCTTCTCCGGTATCTTTTTTTAAAACCTCATTATCGCTTATTATGTTATAAAAATATTTTGTCGACGGTTCAATATTTTTAATTATTACCAGATGATACTTCCTCTTTTGCCTTGAACTTCTAATGTCGCGCTCATCAAGTACAATGTTTGGCAACTTTCCTTCCTCTGTGCCATAAATTACAAAACCCTCATCGGGTTGATCAGTCTCCCAAAAAATACCAATTTGCCCGGGTGACATATTAACAATTTCGTGATTTAAAAGCTTCTTTCTGGATGCTCTCGTGGGTGAAGAATCCTGAGTAATAAAAAAAATAACCGCTGAAACGACAAAGAAAATCATCACAAGAACGACATATGGTAGCCTTCTTTTTTTTTGATTAAGATATAAGTCTGTGTACATATTATTTTATTTTTGCTTATCAGATAATTCCTTAAGAACTGAAGTATCAATTGAGTAATTAAGATTAACTGATTCAATCTGAGCTTCAGTTGGTGTATCATCCCTGATGGACATCACCTCAAGAAGCACCCATGCAACAACAGTGAAAAAAATAGTAACAGCAATCATTAACAGTTCTTTATTCTTAATCATAGAAAATATGACTTAATCAATATATTAAAATTATACGTGGTACCATCGCTGGAATTGATTGAAATTTTGTCAACTGTTTTAAGTCTTAACTGATTATATATGGAATTTATCAAAGCCCCCAAATTGGACAATCCACCAGAAGTCTCAATATTTGCCTCAATTGACAACGCCTCCTGACCTTTACTGTCTTTGATAAACTGAACGGATTGAATGCTAAGGCTATTAAGCGGGACATTGGCATTGATAGATGCATTTCTTAAGTCTGTCACTATCTGTGCCAATTTTGGAGATTTAGGAATTGCTGTGTCAAGGTCATTTAAAGCATCTCTATATTGCTGCATGGTTGTTTGATATGCCACAATCTTTAATATTTTTTCTTCAGACAGATTATCTTTTAGCTTTAACTCCTGCAGTTCTCTTTGAAGATTGAATGCAGTGATAAGATTTGGTCTTATAGCCATCATTATTAATAA